>JALRJN010000055.1 GCA_023261185.1 Porticoccus sp. | reverse complement strand
AAAGAGGCCTTTTACGTCTATACCCGCACGGTGGCTGGCGAGCGCTATCAACTGGTGCAGGAACAACACGAGTTTGAACAGCGGGAGCAGACACTCTACGGGGCTGTGGTGCTGGGCTTTTTCCTCAGTGTTGTCGCCGCTTGGATACTGGGGCAGTGGATGGCGCGCAAGGTGATGGCCCCGGTAACACGGCTGGCGCACCAGGTTCGGTATCGGGATCAGATACACCCCGCCTCTCCGCCTCTGGCGCTGGATTACCCCGATGACGAGGTGGGACACCTGGCGGCGGCATTTGACAACGCGTTGGACAAATTGCTTTTGGCGCTTTCACGGGAACGGCTTTTCACCAGCGATGTCAGCCATGAATTGCGTACCCCCCTGATGATCATTGCTTCTTCCTGTGAGCTGTTGAATGCTGGCTCCCTTGACCTCACCCAGCGGGATCAGGTGGATCGCATCACCAGGGCAGCGCTGGAAATGAAAGAGCTGGTGCAGACTTTCCTGATGCTGGCCCGCACGGAAAGCCGGGATGGGCGACCCGAAAAGACGTCGCTGGAGACCCTGGCCAGAGAGCAGTATCAGCGTTGGCAGGGAGCGATGACGGATAAAGGGCTGGGTTTTGAATTGGTAGTTGAACACCAGGATGGTGGCAGTTACCACCGCACCTTTCTCTCCGTGGTGATAGCCAACCTGCTGCGCAATGCCCTGCACTATACCGAACGTGGGCAGGTACGCCTGGTGGTTGCCCGTGGCGTAGTAAAAGTGGAGGACACCGGAATAGGCATCCCCGTCGAGCGACAGCAGGAAATTTTTGAGCCTTTCGTTCGTGGTCCGGAGGTGCGGGGTGAGGGACTCGGCCTGGGATTGTCCCTAGTAAAACGCATCTGTGAACACCAGGGTTGGCAGATCAGCATAGAGGCGATGCCTGAAGGCGGCAGTTGTTTTCAGGTTTGTCTTGGCTAGTGGATCGTCCTCAACACTGTTTCACGCATTTTTCACGTTGATTTGACAGGACATTCACGACCGTTTTTTTAGATTGTCAGGCAACTATCCGCATAGGTTATTGCTATGACATCTTCACAGCCCATAGAGCTGGAATTTTCTCGTAAATACGATCAGGCCCACGCCCAGCAGTATTACCACAAACATCAAAAGGGCGTGTGGCGGCGGTTATCCAACTGGCGAGAGATTAGACTCGCCAGGCAGAGCCTTAAGGCAGTGGGTGAGCCGGACCTGGTGCTAGATCTTCCCTGTGGAGCAGGCCGTTTTTGGCCAATGTTGGCGGAAAAACCCAGTCGAGTGGTTTTTGCTGCAGACAATTCCAGAGCTATGTTGGAAACGGCGAGACTTATGCAGCCGTCGCAGGTGGTGGCTCAAGTCAGCTGTTTTCAAACTTCCGCTTTTGCCATCGACTTTAACGACAATTCCGTGGACAACATCCTCTGCATGCGCCTGCTTCACCATGTTGCAGACAGCGCCAACCGTATGGCATTGCTGAGTGAACTGCACCGGGTAACCCGCGATACGGTAATTTTGTCGTTATGGGTAGATGGCAATTACAAGGCGTGGCGGAGGCGCAGACTCGAGAGCAAACGGGGGGATAACCAAAATGCCAATCGCTTTGTTGTACCCCGAGCAGTGATCGAGCGGGAATTCAGGGAAGCCGGTTTTGAAATTGTCGAGCACCGGGACTTTCTGCCTGGTTATGCGATGTGGCGTTTTTACACCCTGAGAAAAATACAACACTCCAGCAAGGGGGCTTAGCTTCTTGATACAACTCGACAACTTTGACCTTTGGTGGCGTGTGCAGGGAAACACGGTTGAAGAACCGAATGTGCGGCGTGGAGGAACCAGCGGAGTACAGTCTTTGGAGCTGCCACCCGGTAGTCAGCGCATGTTGTATATCAAGCGCCAGACTGGACATATTTATCGTACTTTACGTTACCCCCTTGGCAGACCAACCATACAAAGAGAAATACAAGCTTACCGTGAGTACCGTCGGCTGGGCATCTGTGTGCCGAAGCTTGTATACGGCGGAGTGGGAAATAGCCATGGGCAATGGCGGGGTTTACTGGTAACGGAGGGGCTGGAGGGCTTTGTCTCTCTTGAGGACTGGTATCGAATTGAGGCTCAAAATTACTGGGGGGAGGAGATCCACCAGCAGATGTTATACCAGCTGGCAAAAACCTTGAGTTGTCTGCATGCATCTCGCTGGCAGCACGGCTGCCTTTATCCCAAGCACATTTTTGTGCGTGTTAACCAGAAACCGAAGGGCGGGGTCGATATTGCCCTGCTAGACTTGGAAAAAAGCCGCCGACGGTGGCGAACTTCCTGGGCTTCGGCAGAGGATATGGAACAATTCAGACGCCACCGCGGAGGCATGTTGGATCAGGACTGGGCATTGCTGCAGCGTCAGTACAAACACAGCCTCGCATTGAGGAGCGCGATATGAGCGCAGGTAAACACAGCCAGCCGTTGACTGCTGAGGTGTTCAAGGCGCGTACCGGTTTATCGCGAATCCTCGCTGCCACCGGGTATTCACTGGATGGTTTGGCGGCGGCGTATCGGGGTGAGGCGGCATTTCGGCAGATCGTCTGGCTCAATCTGCTACTGATACCGCTGGCACTGTGGATTACCCCGGACAGGATCGAGCGGACGTTGCTGATCGGTGTCGTTTTCTTGGGGCTGATCATCGAGTTGCTCAACTCCGCCATTGAGGCCGCCGTGGATCGAATCTCCATGGATATCCACCCGCTTTCAAAAAGAGCCAAGGACATGGGCAGCGCCGCCCAGTTGCTGGGACTGACCCTAGTAGTCATCGTTTGGTCGCTGCTCTTGTTTTAACCTGATAATGGTCTCGTCAGGGTGTTTGTTGCCATTTGGCCGCACGTTTTTCTAAAAAAGCAGATAAGCCTTCCCGTCCTTCTTCCGAAACCCTCAGTCGGGCAATGGTTTCACTGGTGTGCCACAGTAGTTCATCGCTGAGCGGCTTTCCGCTTACTTCCGCGATTAGGCGTTTTGCTTCCGCCATGGCTTGGGGGCCATTCTGTAGCAGGTGATCGATCCAGTTTTCCACTACCGGGTCTAAATCTGATTCCTTCGCTATTTTGCTCACCAGACCTAGATCTTCGGCGGTGTCAGAATTGATGGATTCGGCGCTGAGAAAGTAACGTCGCGCCGCACGCGGGCCGATGGCGGCGATCACATAGGGGCTGATGGTGGCGGGCACCAGTCCCAGTCGCACTTCGCTGAAGCGGAATGTGGCACTGCTGGTAGCCACCGCCAGATCACAGCAGCAGATCAGTCCCAGGGCGCCACCCCAGGCGCTTCCCTGTACCCGGGCAATGGTGGGTTTGGGTAATTCGTTGAGGGTGCGCAGCATATTGGCCAGGGCCTCGGCGTCCGCGAGGTTGGTGTCGTAGCTGGCGTTGCCCATGCGCCGCATCCAGGACAGGTCCGCCCCGGCGGAAAAGTGTTTGCCCGCAGCGGCCAGCACCATCACCCGGACACTGTCATTACCAGCCACGTTGTGGAAAGCCGCGCTCAGCTCGGCGATGACGGCGTCATCAAAGGCGTTGTGCCGCTCCGGGCGATTGAGGGTGACGGTGGCGACGCCTCGCTGGTCGATCTGGGTGGTGACACTGGGCTTGCTCATAACAATCACCTATTTTGGTCACATACGGAAAACCCCGAAGCGGGTTTCCTCAAGCGGGTTGTTGGCGGCAATGGCCAGGCAGTGGCCGATCACCTGGCGGGTCTGCAGTGGATCGATGACACCGTCGTCCCAGAGTCTTGCTGAGGCGTAGTAGGGGTTGCCCTGTGCATCGTAGCGCTCGACGATAGGCAGCTTGAAAGCCTTTTCCTCATCTTCACTCCAGGGTTTGCCTTCACGCTCCAGCTGCTCCCGTTTGACCTGGGCCAGTACCCCTGCGGCCTGTTCGCCACCCATCACGGAAATCCGCGCATTGGGCCACATGAACAGGAAGCGCGGGTCGTAGGCGCGACCGCACATGCCGTAGTTGCCGGCGCCGTAGGAGCCGCCGATCAGCACTGTGAATTTTGGCACCCTGGCACAAGCCACCGCCATTACCAGCTTGGCGCCGTGCTTGGCGATGCCGCCGGCCTCGTAGCGCTGTCCCACCATGAAGCCGGTGATGTTCTGCAGGAACAGCAGTGGAATGCCGCGTTGGGCACAGAGTTCGATAAAGTGGGCGCCCTTCTGGGCGGACTCGCTGAAGAGGATGCCGTTGTTGGCGACGATGCCGATGGGATAGCCCTGCCAGCGGGCAAAGCCGCAAACCAGGGTGGGGCCATACAATGCTTTGAATTCGCCGAACTCGGAGCTGTCCACCAGCCGGGCAATGACCTCGCGGACGTTGTAGCCGAGACGGCGCTCGGCGGGGATCACCCCGTACAGCTCAAGCGGGTCGAATAGCGGTTCCGCCGGTGTTGCCAGGTCGAATGGTGCCGGGTGTTTACGGTTCAGGCGCGCGACACAGTGCCGCGCCAGTTCCAGGGCGTGGTGATCGTCCTCCGCCAGATGGTCTGCCACCCCGGAGGTGCGGCAGTGCAGATCCGCACCGCCCAGTTCCTCGGCGCTGATGGTTTCACCGGTAGCCGCTTTAACCAGCGGTGGGCCGCCGATAAAGATAGTACCCTGTTCACGGACGATGATGGTCTCGTCGGACATGGCCGGTACATAGGCGCCACCGGCGGTGCAGGAACCCATCACCACGGCGATCTGGGGAATATTGCGGGCCGAGAGGTTGGCCTGGTTGTAGAAAATGCGGCCGAAGTGTTCGCGGTCCGGGAATACCTCGTCCTGGCTGGGCAGGTAGGCGCCGCCGGAATCCACCAGATAGATGCTGGGCAGCTGATTGTCAGCGGCGATCTGCTGGGCGCGCAGGTGTTTCTTGACGGTCAACGGGTAGTAGGTGCCGCCCTTGACGGTGGCGTCGTTGGCAATGATCAGGCAATCCTGCCCGCACACCTTGCCGATGCCACTGATCAGGCCAGCCGCAGGCACTGCGTCCTCGTACACTTGCCAGGCGGCCAGGGGGGACAGTTCCAGGAAGGGACTGTCCGGGTCGAGCAGATGGGCAATGCGCTCCCGGGGTAGCAGTTTGCCGCGCTTCCTATGGCGCTGCCTGGCAGTTTCGCCGCCGCCCTGGTGCACCTGATTGAGGGTGCGCTCAAGACGCTCTACCAGACCCTGCATATGCTTGCTGTTCTGCAGGAATTCGGGGCTGTTGGTATCGAGTTTGCTGCTGAGGATGGCCATGACACATGCCTCCAGTTGGGCCGCTTAAGCGGTCTCCCGAAACAGTTCCCGGCCGATCAGCATGCGGCGGATCTCGCTGGTGCCGGCGCCGATCTCATAGAGTTTGGCATCCCGCAGCAGGCGACCGGTGGGAAAGTCGTTGATGTAGCCGTTGCCGCCAAGAAGCTGGATGGCATCCAGGGCCATGCGGGTGGCCATTTCAGCGGTAAACAGGATCACCGCGGCGGCGTCTTTTCGGGATTCATGGCCGCGATCACAGGCGGTGGCCACCGCATAAAGGTAAGCGCGGCATGCATTCAGCCCGGCGTACATATCCGCCAGTTTGCCCTGAACCAGCTGGAATTCGCCGATGGCCTGGCCGAACTGGCGGCGCTGGTGCATGTAGGGCAGTATCACATCCAGGCAGGCCTGCATGATGCCCACCGGTCCACCGGCCAGCACTGCGCGCTCGGTATCCAGGCCGGACATCAGCACTGCCACACCGTTGCCTGCGCCGCCGAGCACATTTTCCATTGGCACCGGACACTCCTCAAACACCAGCTCGCAGGTGTTGGAGCCGCGCATGCCCAGCTTGTCCAGCTTCTGGTGGTGGGAGAGCCCGGGAAATTCCCGCTCGACAATAAACGCGGTGAGACAGTTCTTTTCGGAGTTGCCGCCGGTTCTGGCGTAGACCACACAGGTGTCCGCGTCGGGACCATTGGTGATCCACATCTTGTTGCCGTTGAGCAGGAACTGGTCGACGCGCTTTTCTGCCTTCAGGGTCATGGACAGCACATCGGAGCCGGCGTTGGGCTCGGACATGGCCAATGCACCCACGTGCTCACCGCTGCATAGCTTCGGCAGGTAACGCTGCCGCTGCTGTTCACTGCCGTGACGGTAGATCTGGTTGACGCAGAGGTTGGCATGGGCGCCGTAGGAAAGCCCCACCGCCGCTGAGGCCCGGGACAGTTCCTCCATGGCCACTACCTGGGCCAGAAAACCCATGCCGCTGCCGCCGTATTGCTCCGGCACGGTGATGCCGAGCAGGCCGAGTTGCCCCAGCTTTGGCCATAGGTCCCGGGGAAAATCATTGTCCCGGTCGATTTGTGCCGCTCTGGGTGCTACTTCCTTGCTGGCAAACTGCTGGACACTGCGGCGTAGCAGGTCAATGTCTTCGCCAAGTTGAAAATCGAGGCTTTGATACGGGGTGGTCATATACTGTCCCTCCCATCATGTTTTGCCCTTTTTATTTGCTTGAGTCTTTGTTTGTTTCTTTTCTTGTTTCCGGGCCTTTTTAAGGGCCTTGCGGCAGCTTTCTTCTGCGTCATCAAGGGATGACAGCATCTGCTTGATGTCGGTTAGCTGAGCATTGAGCTTGTCACGTTGCTGCTGAATGCGTGCCAACAGGGCCTGAAGTTGCTCTTTGTTGCCGCGGGCAGGATCGTAGAGATCAACAATGGCACGGCTCTCATCCAGGCTGAAACCCAGGCGCTTGCCTCTCAGGATCAGCTTCAGCCGGGTGCGATCAGCTGGGCTGTAGATGCGGGCCTGGCCTCGACGCATGGGCTGTAACAGGCCAATCTCCTCGTAGTGACGGATGGTGCGGGTGGTGACGCCGAATTCTCGCGCCAACTCACCAATATTGAACTCGGAATGATCTGCCATAGCCTGCCTTTGGAACCCCTTTAAAACTGTTTCTCTATGAAAACTGTAGTTTATATTTACGTTTACGTAAACGTAAATTTCTAAGCGTAAAACGTGTGAAGGGAGCGCTGGGATATGAGCGGGATAGGCCCTAGTGGTGGGAGAGTACCGCCAGTTGCCGTGCTAACAGGTTCTCGCCGTCTTCGCCGAAGCCATTAATGCGGCAAAACGGGCTGCCTTCCGCCAGCGGTGTGAGGTCTAGTTCGTCGACTGAGGGGTGGTCGCTGGTTGCCTGGTTGAGGAGAATTTCTCCCTTTTCCGATTTTTCCAGCAGGTCGCGAAGCTCCTGAAGTTGCTGCGCCTGTGTCTGCTCGTCGAGCAGTGTCGAGCCGGTGATATGGGAAATTCCTGGGAATACAGCGGCGGCAAGGTCAACGGTGACGCCTTCACCCTGCAGCGGGGCGCCAGACAGTCGCAGCAGTGCGGCAGCACAGTAGGCTGCGTTCATGGTCTGATCATCTTCGTTATCGCTGCCCAAAAATTCGATATAAACGTTGTAGTGCTCGCCGTGCAGTCGGCGCCCGCCATAGAGGTGCAATGTGCGTTCTATGAGCTGGTCCAGCTGCTTCATAAGCGACTCAAAGTGTTCCCGGTTTACTAGCGCTTCCAGGCGCGCCAGATTTCGACAGGCAATGCCCAGGAGCGCCACGGGCTTGTTGTCCTGCGGGACTGGCTTTCTGCTGGGTATGGCCAATAAAGGCACCAGTCTGTGTTCAAGGGTTGCGAGCTCCTCCAGTGGTTTATCTTCATCGTTTCCGGGGAGTTGATCGTTTAACCTGGCAATTCTTTCGGAGAGATTTTTCCCGGTGAGATAGGCCAGTAACACCAGTGCCAGTGTGAACATGGCCCAGATTGCCCCGGCAGTTATCAGTACGCGGGTAGTACCCTGAGTCATGTAGGATTCTGTCAGTGACACCGTGGCATAACCGACGGTGGCGGTTTCTATACTCACCGGACTGCGCTGCTGATGTTGGGTGGCACCCCTGGTCATGCGACGTTGCGCCTCGGCAATGAGGTGCTGGTTAACATCATAAATTGCTGCCCGCTGCACGCCTTCCAGCGTGATTAATTCATCCAGTTCAACCTGGAGACTGAGGTTGTCGCGGTGAATTAGTGGATCCCGCACGGCCTTGGCCAACTGATGGGCCAGGGTTTGACTGAGCTGTTTTCCCTGTTTCTCAGCCAGCTCATTGAGCTGTAAGGAAAGTGCGAAGAGCAGGGCAGCACCGAACAGGATGGAGGAAATGAGGGCAATAGCGGGCAGTTGAATGGCGTATGACTTTGCTAGCTTGCCCATGGGGCGATAATTCCCTGCGATGTTTAAGAATGGCGCATTCTATCTTATCCGTTGCTCTCCTATAATACCCGCCCCAAAGAGATGGTGGACTGATTTGCCCATAATGGATGTCAATGTGAGAGAGATTCTACTGATCAACGTGGCCGGGGAAGACAAGCCCGGTATTACCAGCGCGGTTTCCCGGGTGCTGGATGAGCACGGAGCTGACATTCTGGATATCGGACAGGCGGTGATTCACGACAATCTCAACCTGGGCATCCTGGCTAAGATTCCGGAAGGGCAGTCCCCGGAAAAAGTACAGAAGGAAATTCTCTACAGCCTTCACGCCATGGATATGAAAGTCCGCTTTCAGCCAATTTCCGAGGAAAGTTACGAGCACTGGGTCGCCCAACAGGGCAAGCCACGGCATATCGTGACGCTTCTGGCGCGCAGGGTGGCAGCTCACCATATTGCCCGAGTGACGGCAGTCACCGTCACCCAGGGATTGAATATTGACAAAATTACCCGCCTTTCGGGTCGTGTGCCGCTTGAGCATATAGAGGCCAATACCAAGGCGTGCGTGGAATTTTCCCTTCGCGGAGAACCCGATGACCTGGGAGCTCTTCGCGCCTCACTGCTGGAGTTGTCCACGGAGCTGGATATCGATATCGCCTATCAGGAAGACAATATCTACCGCCGTAACCGGCGCCTGGTGGTGTTTGATATGGATTCCACGTTGATCGAAGCGGAGGTCATCGATGAGCTGGCACGGGAGGCGGGTGTTGGTGATGAAGTTGCGGCTATTACCGAAGCGGCGATGCGTGGCGAGCTGGACTTTAATGCCAGTTTTTCCAAGCGCCTGGGGTTGCTGCAGGGGCTTGATGCCTCCGTGCTGGATGCCATTTCGGCCCGGCTGAAGCTCACCGAGGGTGCCGAACTGCTGATTTCCAATTTGCGGCGTCTGGGCTACAAAACGGCAATTCTGTCTGGCGGTTTCGATTTTTTTGCGCGGCGTATCCAAGAGCAGCTGGGTATCGATTATGTCTATGCGAACCAGCTGGAGATTGAAGGCGGCAAGGTGACCGGTCGGGTTACCGGTGAGGTGGTGGATGGTCAGCGAAAGGCTCAATTGCTGCGTGATATTGCTGCCCGTGAAAATATTTCACTGGAGCAGGTGATTGCCGTGGGAGATGGCGCTAATGATCTGCCGATGCTGAGTATTGCCGGTTTGGGTATTGCCTTCCGAGCGAAACCGCTGGTGAAGGCAAATGCCAAGCAGTCAATTTCCAAGCTGGGGTTGGACGGGATCCTTTACCTGATGGGACTGAGTGACCGGGATACGTTGTTCTGGCCCCAGTCCTAATCAGCGTTTGGCCGGGTCTTAAGCGTTACGACTCTTCGTCGTTAAAGTCATAGTCCATTCTTCTTGATGGGGACTGCAGGAAGTGGCCCTGAATATAGTGCACTCCAGAGGTCCACAGGGCTGGTATCATCTCGGCTCTCTCGACGAACGGCACGATAATCTGCTCGTTTTCATCTTCCTTGAGTCGACCGATAAGCTCTTCCAGTTCTGACATGCCCCCGTCCTGTTGGGAGGCTCTCTCGACAATGACGCTGTCGAATTTGACATAGTTGACTGAAAGTTTTTGCAGCAGGGTCATGGGCTCGATGGCAAGGCCAAAATGGGATAGGGCTACATCGCCGTTAATCTTTCTAAGCTCGTTAATTAGGTCGACCGAACGATTAAATTGCTGGGCCACATCAATTTCCCGCAGCTGAAAAATCACCTGCCGAGGTGACAGGCTTGAAGCCTTTAGAGCGACTTTGAGCCAGGTGATGAAGGTGTCGTCACAAATGGTTTGAATGCTGATATTAATGAACAGTCGGGTTTTGGGTGAGGACTTGAGCTTTTCTGACAGTGTTTTGAAGGACTCGAGAATCACCCAGCGATCAATTTCCGAGGCTACGTTGGTTTTAAACACTTTGGCAACGAAGTTGTCCGGCAAAGCTGCTGTTTTCTCATTGTCCTTGGTGTGCAGTAGCACTTCGTAGAACTCATCGTCCTGGCTTTGCAGAGGAATGATTGGCTGGTAGAACAATTCGAATTGCTTGCTTTCCAGCATGTTCCTGGCAACGTCGTCCAGATCTTCCTCACAAAACTCGTGGCCGACTTCGGATTCATAGAGCTTGGCACCGTTGGCAAAACTGCCATTATTTGCTCTGTAAAGTTCATTGAGTGCTGACAGGGCCCGATCAATACAGCCTTCAGCTGTGGTTACTGTCTCGCTGATGACGGAAGCTCCGATGCCAAGCGTCACAGTTCGTGTGAGGTTGCTCAGCTCGAAAATATGTGATGCAACGGCTTCACAGAGCTTGGTGGCATAGTGCATCCCCGCATCGGTCCCGGTGTTGGTCATGATCATGACAAAGGTGTCTTCTTTGAACCGCTTGAGAGGGTAGCCTTCCGGGTTTTCCTCGTTGATCTTGTCCACCAGCTGTGTGACCAGTTGTTCGGTCTGTTGAACGCCGACCTCTTCCAGAATACTGGGGTAGTTGTCCAGGGTGATGTACAGCATGATGGCACTGTTGTGCTTGGTCGCTGCCTGGCGTATCGCAATGTTCACCATGTCGATTACTTTGTCGCGCTGAATGCTCACGGCATCACTATCTTCCTGGAGGCCGCTGACAGTGGCGTTGAGCCCTCCTTCATGTCCACCCTCGAGAAAATCGCTGGCGATCAGGAACTCCAGCGCGGGTTCACCCTGGTAATCGACCTTGGCAATGCGCGCTTCAATGGGCACTGGAATGCGGTCGTTGGTCATGCCGGTAAACGTCAGTTTTTCGACAAAGATATCTTCTTCCCCATCGATGGGGCGGAGGAATTCCTTCAGCCGGCCCTGATCTTCCGGGGCAATGCTGTCGATGACCGGCAGGCAAACCATGCTGTCACTGTCCAGATATCCAAACAGTTGTGAAAAACTGTCGTTGGTGAATAGGTAGGTGCCTTCCTGAACAATGGCAATGGCGTCTACAGATGAGCCGAGCAGACGGTCACAACGGCCCTCCGAGTCGGCATATTTGCGTCGGCAATGGCGCAATTGACGGCGTTGCTCCAGGTTGAACAGGGTGCGGCTCAGTACATGCAGCAGGTGCTGGTCTTCATCCATGGGGATTACATCTTCGGCGCCCAGGCGAAGACCTTCGACAATGGATTGGGGGTTGTACTCGTCAGAAATGAGAATGGTGGGCGTGTCTGTATTCAGGCGACGCAACAGCGCAAAAATGCTTTTGACCGGGGTTTGAGTGCCATTGAACTGACCGATGATCAGGTCCCAGCTTCTGTCCTGCAGTAACTTGGAAAGGACCGCTTCATTCTCGACGTGTTTGGATTCAACGCGATAGTTGGCATTCCGTAACAGGCTGACAATGCGGTTGGCTTCTTCAAAGCTGTCGTGAACCAGCAGTAGTGTCAGTGCGTTGTCTGATGACATCTTAAGTCGATCCCTCAATAAAGGTCTGATTATGCAGGCGTTATGGCTGGATATTATAGAGTAATGCAACTCGCAGATTACAGTTGTCGTAGTCTGGTCTTGGGGGCTGAAGTTGAAATGTTGCCCGGATAGTACTCCTTATGAGATGCATATCACATTTATTATGGTGCGTGTTGGAGGTTTATGGGCATTTTGTAAGGGATCCCCGGCAGCTCTCTGACCAGTTTTGGCACCAGGTAGCCAGGCAGGGTGGCAAGCAACTCCCGATGCAATGAGCGGGCGAGCTCATCGGATACAGCGAAATGGGCGGCACCGGCAATATGGTCGAGCTGATGGAGATAATAGGGGAGTACGCTGCACTCGAACAGGCGCTCGGAAAGCTGACCAAGAACTCGGGGTGCGTCGTTGATGTCTGCCAGAAGTACAGTTTGGTTCAGCAGAGTGATACCGGTATTGCGTAAACGAACCAGTGCGTTGCGAGTATTCTCGTCGAGCTCGTTGGGGTGGTTGCTGTGAATCACCACTGATGTGAACAGCCGGGAATCGCCTAGCCATTGCAGCAGGTGGTCGGTGATCCTGTCGGGGATGACCACGGGCAGACGGGTGTGAATACGCAGACGTTTCACGTGGTGGATAGCCTCCAATTGTGATGTCAGCCATTCAAGCTGGCGGTCGCTGGCCGCCAGGGGATCGCCCCCGCTGAAAATTACTTCGCTGATGGATGGGTCCGCGGCAATATAGTCCAGTGCCTGCTGCCATTCGCTGCGGCCGGGTTTGTTGTCCCCGTAGGGAAAGTGGCGACGGAAGCAGTAGCGACAGTTGATGGCGCAGTTGGGGCTGACAATCAGTAATACCCTGCCGTGATATTTGTGTACCAGGCCCGGTACAGGGTTGGCATTCAACTCTTCCAGAGGGTCGTTGCTGTATCCAGGTGTGGCCAGTAGTTCAGTACCCAGGGGTAGCACTTGGCGCAATAAGGGATCGTTGGGGTTGCCACGCTCAATACGCTGCAGGTAAGCCTGGGGTACCCTCAGTGGGAAGTCGCTGTGGGCCGCCAGTGCACCATCCAATAGTGCGGGGTCGAGCTCCAGCTTCTGCAGGAGCTCTTTGGGATCGCGGATACTGGTGGCAAGTTGTTCTTGCCAGCTCAGGCTATCCACAGTTGTGGCAGAACCGGTTATCATAGCGCGCTCTTATTTTGAGGAAGTATTTACCGAGTGTTGAGGCAATAATGGCAAACTATTCTACCAACGAATTTCGCTCCGGTCTGAAAGTCATGCTGGATGGCGATCCCTGCTCCATTGTGGAGAATGAATTTGTAAAACCTGGCAAGGGACAGGCTTTCAACCGTGTTCGTTTACGCAACCTGAAAACCGGTCGGGTTTGGGAGCGTACTTTCAAGTCGGGCGATAGTCTGGAAGGAGCTGATGTCACAGACCGGGATATGCAGTATCTCTACAATGACGGTGAATACTGGCACTTTATGGAGCCGGACACCTTTGAACAGCATCAGGCTGATGCCAAGATAGTTGGCGATGCTGCCCAGTGGTTGCGCGAACAGGACACCGTTATTGTCACTCTCTACAACGGTGCACCCCTCTCCGTGATGCCGCCGAACCATGTGGAGCTGGAAATTGTTGAGACCGACCCGGGCCTGAAGGGCGACACTGCCCAGGGTGGCACCAAGCCGGCTACATTGGCCACTGGAGCCGTAGTGAAGGTTCCTCTGTTCCTTAACATTGGTGATGTGGTTCGTGTTGATACCCGTACCGGCGAATATCTCAGCCGTGCGTAGCATGTAGCTGAGCATATGAAGTAAGCCAGATTTCTATCGGGTATATGCTTGAACTATGCAGGCTGAATAAGGGTGGCACTGGCCACCCTTTTTTATTTGGGTGATAACCGGGGCAAGATGGCCTGGTTGTCGTGTGAAAGGGTTTTTTGGGAGTTTCTGTTGAGTCTAGACAGGAAGGCACATTGGCGGCCGACGGCAACGCTGGAAACCCTGGTGCAAAGGGCGAAGCTGTTGTCACATCTCCGTGCCCATTTCGTTGCAACCGGAGCTATTGAAGTGGATGTTCCGGTGCTAGCGGAGTCTTGTGTATCTGATTTGCATATTGATTGTCTGCAAACCAGTGTCAACGACAGTGTGCAGTATCTGCAAAGCTCCCCCGAGTACTACATGAAACGCTTGCTGGCGTACGGTTGTGGCAGTATTTATTACCTTGGAAAAGCCTTCCGTGACGGCGAAGTGGGGCCGCGACATAATCCTGAATTTACCATGCTTGAATGGTATCGCCCGGGCTGGGATGAGCATCAGTTGATGTCTGAGGTGGCGGCGCTATTGTCGCCCCTGATCGCCGATCTGAATACGGTGACCTATAGCTATGGTCAGGTGTTTGAAGAGGCAACCGGTCTCGATCCCCATGTGGCAGATTTAGTAGCTGTGCAAGAATATGCGTCAGACCTTTCGGGTAGTAGCTTTGCGCAGGAAAGCCGGTCCACTTGCCTGGATTTGATATTCAGTCTCGCCGTCGAGCCGACACTGCAGGATGGCTTGGTGTTTGTCCACGATTACCCGGCCTGCCAGTCAGCGTTGGCTCGAGTCGATACCAATAGTTGTGGTCGGCAGGTCGCCCGGCGATTTGAGGCATTTCTCAATCGTATGGAATTGGCAAATGGTTACTATGAGCTGACCGACCCGGTGGAGCAGAAGAACCGTTTTCTGGAAGATATGAGGTTGCGCAAGTCTGCCGGTAAATCCGAGCCTCCCGTGGACGAAAAACTTCTCGCCGCCCTATCCCACGGGTTACCAGGTTGTGCTGGGGTAGCACTAGGTGTCGATCGCCTCCTCATGCAGCTTCTCAAACTCGATACCATTGCTGAGAGCATGCCGTTTGCGCAAGGGGTAATGTCCGATGGTAGATAAACTGCATCCGGCCATTTTCCTGATGGGGCCGACGGCGACGGGTAAAACCGACTTGGCTATTGCTCTGCAGCAACACCTGCCGGTGGAGTTGATCAGCGTGGATTCGGCACTGGTCTACCGGGGTATGGATATTGGCACCGCCAAGCCTTCTATCGAGGTGCTTCAGCACGCCCCCCACCGTTTAATCGATATTAAAGACCCGGCTGAGTCATATTCTGCTGCTGCGTTTGCGCGGGATGCCAGACAGGCCATGGACGATATACGAGCTGCTGGAAAAATTCCTCTGCTGGTGGGCGGCACCATGTTGTATTTCAAGGCCTTGCTGGATGGGCTGGGGGATATGCCTCCTGCCTCGCCGGAAATCCGCGAGGACATCGAGAGACAGGCACAGGAAAAGGGCTGGCCCTGGATGCATCAGCAACTGGCACAGGTTGACCCCCAGTCGGCTGACAATATCCATCCTAATCATTCTCAGCGCATACAGCGTGCTCTGGAAGTGTATCGTGCTACCGGAAAGCCAATGTCCGTGTTCAAGCAGGAGCAGCAGCAGGGGAGTCGTCTTGGCCCTGTGGGTGAGCGTTATCAGGTGACCCAAATTGCCTTGTTGGTCCATCAGCGGGCCCTGTTACACCATCGTATTGAGCAGCGGTTTATGACCATGTTGGAGGCAGGTCTGGAAGCTGAGGTGCGGCACTTATTCCAGCGGGGGGATCTTCAGGAAGACATGCCTTCCATGAGAGCCGTGGGTTACCGCCAGATGTGGCAATATCTGGCGGGGGAACTGACCTATGATGAAATGGTGCAGGCTGGCATGGCGGCGACCCGACAGCTGGCAAAACGCCAGCTCACGTGGTTACGGGGATGGACCGGGTTGCATGAAATTTTTATTGACACTGTGACTGGCCAGTCAATAAATTTTTCCGAGATTGAGGCAGAGTGCTTGAAAATTCTGCAAAATGAACCCATATACAAGGTGTAGGCCCACGAGTATGATGGCTTCCCTACATGGATTTCCGGTTTCGCCGTAGCAAAAAGTGATTGAATGTTTTTACGGCGGTTTATTTTGTTCCTTTATTTAGGAGAATCACAATGTCAAAAGGGCATAATCTACAAGACCCTTTTCTAAACGTCTTACGAAAAGAACGTATCCCTGTCTCGATCTTTCTGGTCAACGGTATCAAATTACAGGGCCAGATTGAGTCCTTCGATCAGTTCGTCGTCCTGTTGAAAAACACCGTCAGCCAAATGGTCTACAAGCATGCCATTTCTACTGTGGTCCCTTCACGTCCTGTGCGTTTGCCCATGTCGACCCCCGGCGGTCCGGATGACATGATGGATGCTGGCGAATAACTGAAGAGGTACTGATTGTTTTTTGAACGACCGGAGTCAGGTGAGCTCGCTATTCTGGTGCATTTAAACCTGAGCAGTGAGGATGAACCTGAAGACCCCCGGGAATTTGAGGAACTCGTACTGTCTGCTGGTGGCGATCCGGTTGCTCTGGTATCAGGGCAGCGCAGTTCACCACATCCAAAATATTTTGTCGGCACCGGTAAGCTTGAAGAACTGGTTGAGCTGGTTCATGAGACCTGTGCCGAACTGGTGATCTTTAACCACAACCTTTCCCCGAGCCAGGAACGAAACCTGGAGGCGGCACTCAAGTGCCGTGTTCTGGATCGCACCGGGCTGATTCTGGATATTTTCGCCCAGCGAGCCCGCACCCACGAGGGTAAATTGCAGGTTGAGCTGGCGCAATTGCAGCATATGTCGACCCGCCTGGTCCGTGGCTGGACTCACCTGGAAAGACAGAAAGGTGGTATCGGTCTGCGCGGTCCGGGTGAAACCCAGCTGGAGACAGATCGGCGGCTGCTACGCGCGAGAATTAAATCCATTCAGAAACGCCTGGAAAAAGTTCGTAGTCAGCGCGACCAGGGGCGGCGTTCCCGTCAGCGTGCCGAATTGCCCACAGTTTCCCTGGTGGGTTACACCAATGCCGGAAAATCGACACTGTTCAACCGCCTGACGAATTCCGAGGTCTACGCGGCAGACCAGCTTTTTGCCACGCTGGATCCCACTATGCGCAGGGTTGAACTGGAAGGCCTGGGGCCAGTTATTCTGGCCGATACTGTTGGCTTTATTAGTCATTTGCCCCACAAGCTGGTGGAAGCGTTTCGTGCAACTCTGGAGGAAGCGGCAAGTGCTTCACTGTTGTTGCATGTCATTGACGCCCACAGTGAGGAGCGGCCGACCAACATTGCACGGGTTGATGAAGTCTTGTCGGAGATCGGCGCCCTAGAATTGCCGACATTGTTGGTATTTAACAAAATCGATCTTATTGAAAACAGCACTCCTCGACTGGAGCGTGATGACAGTGGGCGCCCCTGTGCTGTGTGGCTCTCCGCCCAGACAGGAGAGGGCTGTGAACTATTGTTCGAGGCGCTGATCGAATTACTCGGTTCAGAGATGGTGCGGGAAACGATTGTTCTGCCCCCTACCATGGGGCGATTGCGGGCCATGTTGTACAGCAGCAATGCCGTGGTGTCGGAAAGGCAGGGTGGCACAGGTGAAGTCCAATTGGACATTACCTTGCCCAAGACAGATTTTTTACGCTTGTTGAAAGCAGAAAATCTGACGCTGGAAGAATTACGTAAACTTTCTGGCAATCATCAACACATTGCATGACACCTCATGCCTCAATGAATGCGGATCAGGCTTTGTCGGGCCCTATCGGGGGCAAGCTTTTAGATGAATTGATACTGAAAACGTAGTATTTGCAGGGCGGCTTGGTACAATCAGCAGCCGTTTCATAACGAGCGAATTAACGGAGAAGACTATGGCCTGGAATGAGCCCGGTGGTGGCAAAGACCCCTGGGGTGGCAACAGCGGTGGAGATGGTCCGCCAGACCTGGATGAGGCGCTGCAGAAGCTCCGTGCCCGTATGGATAAAATTTTTGGCGGTTCCGGCGGTGGAAAAGGTGGTTCTGGTAACAATAACCTGCTCGCCATCGTTCTGGTGGTGTTGGTCGCCGGTTGGGGCCTGTTTGGTTTTTATCAGGTGGATGAAAAAGAACAGGCCGTGGTACTGCGTCTGGGTAAATACCTGGACACCGTAGGTCCGGGTCTGAACTGGCGCCCATTGTTGCTGGACCGTGTTTTCAAGGAGCGCGTGACGGAAGAGCGTCAGTACTCCTCTCGTGGCCAGATGCTGACCCAGGATGAAAACATTGTCGAACTGCCCTTGACGGTGCAGTACAACATCAACAATGTAAAAGACTTCGTGCTGAACGTGAAGAATCCGGAGCTTAGCCTTCGTCATGCCACCGACAGTGCACTGCGTCATGTCGTGGGCAGCAGTTCCCTGGATGAGGTGGTCTCTACGGGGCGTGGCAAAATTGCCGAAGAAGTCAAACTGCGTCTGCAACAGTATCTGGACAGTTACGGTGCCGGTATTCTGGTACGCAAAATCAACATTCAGGAGGCCAAGCCACCCTCAGAGGTGAAAGCGGCCTACGATGATGTGATCAAGGCGCGGGAAGACCAGGAACGGCTCATCAATGAGGCCCAGTCCTATTCAAACGGCATCATTCCTGAGGCTCGTGGTAAAGCTCAGCGTATGCTTGAGGAGGCACTGGCCTACAAAGAACAGGTAGTTGCTGAGGCCCAGGGTGAGACGAATCGCTTTTTGGCCCTGCTGACCGAATATCAGAAAGCGCCGGAAGTCACGCGCCAGCGACTCTACCTGGATGCGGTTCAGGATGTGATGAGCAACAGCTCGAAAGTGCTGATCGATGTTGAGGGCGGTAATAACATGCTGTACCTGCCGCTCGATAAAATCATTGAATCTAGCGCTTCTGGCAGCAGTGCTGCCTCTGGCCTCAAAGGCAGTGATGTCAAAAGTATCGCCGATGAAGTGGTTAACCGCCTGAAGCGTGAAACCATCACAAGCAGCAGTCGTAGGGAGGTACGCTAATGACTACCCGTTCAACAGGTTTGCTGGTGGTTATCGCCCTTGCACTGATTTTGGCGAGTTCTTCACTCTACGTGGTTCAGGAAACCGAGCGCGCCGTTAAGCTGCGCTTTGGTCGACTCATTGAGGGTGAAATCACGCCGGGGTTGCATGTCAAAATCCCACTGGCAGACAAGATTCGCAAGTTTGATGCCCGGGTACTGACTCTGGATGCAGAGCCCGCCAGCTTCTTTACGGTAGAGAAAAAACGTCTGATCGTGGATGCCTATTCCAAGTGGCGTATTGCCGATGTGGATACCTACTATAAATCCACCGGCGGCAATGAGGCCGTAGCCCATGATCGTCTGGCCAGCCGGGTCAACGATGGACTGCGGAACCAGTTCGGTGAGCGCACGTTACACGAAGTGGTGTCCGGTGAACGTGACATGCTGATGGAGAACATCAAAGATTACCTGAATACCACTGTCAGGCAGTCTCTGGGTGTGGAGGTTGTCGATGTGCGGGTCAAGCGCATTGATCTGCCCTCTGAGGTCAGTGAGCAGGTGTATCGTCGTATGACGGCAGAGCGGGAAAAAGAAGCCCGCGAATTGCGCTCAAAAGGCGCGGAAGAAGCGGAAAAAATCCGCGCAGATGCAGATCGTCAGCGCACGATTCTGTTGGCGAACGCCTACCGAGAAGCGGAAGAGTCCCGTGGTGAAGGTGATGCGGTCGCGACGGCAACTTATGCCGAAGCCTACAGCAAAGACCCTGAGTTTTACGCCTTTCAGCGCAGCCTGAAAGCTTACCGTGAGGCCTTTTCCAATAAGGGCGACGTGCTGCTGGTTGATCCGGACAGCGATTTCTTTCGCTATCTTGACAGGCAGCAGGGTAAGTAAAATAGAGCGGGCCCCGAGGGGCCCGTTTCTACAGGCGATCGGGGTCACCTGAAGTCCCAACAAAAATGCAGCAACTGCTGCAAGACAGTGGTAGAATTCTGCAACCGGGGTTCCCCGGTTTTTTTATGGCTGTCTGAGTGTTTGTATGTGGGTGGATTTGGCCAAGGCGTTTTGTCTGATGTTGGTGCTGGAGGGCATTATGCCTTTTCTGGCTCCCGGGCGTTGGCGCAATATGGCATCCCTGTTGGCTCAGGTCGATGATCGCAGTATGCGGATCATGGGTCTGTGTAGCATGTTGCTCGGAGCCGGTGCACTCTTCTTGATCAACGGGTAATGACAATGACTGTGGCGGATCGATGGCTGTTGCCAGACGGGGTGGAGGAAATTCTTCCCAACCGGGCACTGCAGATAGAACGACTCAGACGGCAGGTGCTTGACCTTTATCACAGTTGGGGATATGACCTGGTCATACCTCCGCTGGTGGAATTTACTGACTCCCTGCTAAGCGGAACGGGTTCAGACCTAGACCTGATGACCTTCAAAGTGACGGACCAGCTCAGTGGCCGCACCATGGGTATTCGCGCAGATATAACTCCGCAAACCAGTCGCATGGATGCCCATAGCTTGCAACGGCAGGGCCCCAGCCGTCTGTGCTATGCCAGCACCGTGCTCTATACCCGTCCCCGCCATGCATTGGAAAGCCGCTCACCGATACAAATTGGCGTCGAGCTCTACGGTGAAGCAGGGCTGGCGGCGGATATCGAAGTGATAAGCTTGATGCTGGAAACGCTGCAGTTGATCGGTGTTAACAGGCCTCAGCTGGACCTGGGGCATGTGGGCGTTTATGGCAGTCTGCTGGAATGTGCTGAGTTGTCGTCCGATCAGGAAGCTGAACTGTTTGAATTGCTGCAGCGCAAGGCTGTGCCGGAGCTGGACAGTTGGCTGATGGCTAATGTGTCTGACCCTGAAATGGCAACCCTGCTTCGTGCACTGGTGGACTTGGCCGGTGGTGTTGATGTTCTGGACCGCGCCCGCACATTATTTGCAGAGGCTCCCGCCGAGGTTGAGTTGGCCTTAGATGAATTGCAGCAGACTGTTGATGGCCTTCAGGCCTGTTATCCGGAATTGAATATTTATATGGACCTGAGTGAACTTCGCGGTTACCACTACCACACCGGCATTGTGTTTGCCGCTTATGCGCAAGGCGTGGGTCAGGCCATTGGCAATGGTGGTCGCTATGACCACGTAGGCGAAGGGTTCGGTCGCTCCAGGCCAGCCACCGGTTTCAATATGAGTTTGCAGGCATTGGCTCAGATCGCTACAAATACTCCTATTCCTGCAGGTATTTATGTGCCTGTCACAGAGGGTGATGAGCTTCGCGATACCATCGCTGGACTTAGACAGCAGGGGGAAAGGGTGGTCTGTGGGTTTCCCGGCCAGCAGCCTGACTATGAGGAATTACACTGTGACCGCCAGTTGTTGCTGGTGGACGGTACCTACCAAGTAAAACCTGTTTAACCATTTCAGGGCTAGAGAGAACACATGGGTAAGAATGTAGTGGTGCTGGGCACCCAATGGGGTGATGAAGGCAAGGGCAAGATCGTTGACTTGCTGACTGATCAGGCTTCCGTAGTAGCGCGATTCCAGGGTGGCCATAACGCGGGTCATACGCTGGTTATCGAAGGCCAGAAAACGGTGCTGCACCTGATTCCTTCCGGCATTCTCCGCGACAACGTTACCTGCATGATCGGCAATGGCGTGGTGTTGTCGCCAGAGGCGCTGCTGGAGGAAATGGCCGAGTTGGAAGGCAAGGGTGTACCTGTGCGGGAGCGTTTGCGACTGTCTCCGGCCTGCCCGCTGATTTTGCCCGTGCACATTGCACTCGATCAGGCCCGCGAGCGAGCCCGGGGCAATGCCAAGATTGGCACCACTGGCCGCGGCATTGGTCCGGCCTATGAAGATAAAGTAGCCCGTCGGGGGTTGCGCCTGGGTGATATGTTTAATCGTGAGCTGTTTGCCAACAAGCTGAAAGAGTTGATGGCTTATCACAATTTCATGCTGACAAACTATTATCAGGAAGATGCGGTCAGTTATGAAGAGACACTGGCTCTAACTGTGAAATGGGCCGAGGAGCTGGAGCCCATGGTTGCCGACGTAACCGGTGAGTTGCATGAGGCCCGTGAAGCGGGCAAAAACATCATGTTTGAAGGGGCCCAGGGTTCCCTGTTGGACATTGATCACGGCACCTATCCCTTCGTAACGTCTTCTAATACCACTGCCGGTGGCACAGCTACTGGTAGCGGCTTTGGTCCGCTTTATCTGGATTACGTGCTGGGTATCACCAAAGCCTACACCACCCGGGTTGGCTCCGGGCCGTTCCCTACGGAGCTTTTTGATGCTATCGGCAAGCACTTGGGTGAAAAAGGGCATGAATTTGGCGCTACAACCGGGCGTGAAAGGCGCTGTGGTTGGTTTGATGCTGTGGCCCTGAAGCAGGCGATCCGTATCAACTCGGTATCTGGCCTGTGTCTGACCAAACTGGATGTGCTGGATGGTCTGGATACCATCAAGCTCTGTGTGGGTTATCAGGATGCCGAAGGTAATGAAGCAGCCGCACCCTGCCACGCTGATGATTATGAAAAGCTGGTGCCTATTTATGAGGAAATCCCAGGGTGGCAGGATTCTACAATCGGTGCCAAATCACTGGATGACCTACCGGCTAACGCGCGTGCCTATATTTCGCGTATTGAGGAAATACTCAAGACGCCGGTGGATATTATTTCCACTGGACCGGATCGGGTGGAGACCATCATTTTAAGACATCCATTTGCCTGACAAGTGATCGTTCTTTTCTTATAAAACACTCTGCCCCTGAACCACAACAATTTGCTTCAGGGGTATTTCTAGCACCTTTCTGTGGGAGAAATTTCCCAGGACGGGGGTTTCTCTTCTGAAATTCTTGATTAAGCTTAAACAGAGAGTCGTTAAAGGTTTGTACATATGCTTAATTCAGTCGAACTGAAAGATTACATGCTCCGCAATCCCATTAAGGTCAATCTGAATGATGACCTGTTTGTGGCGATTGACCGCATTGTGGCGAATAAGGTTTCCGGGGTTTGTGTGGTGGACGACGAGAATAACCTGGTGGGTATGTTGTCAGAAGTGGACTGCCTGGGAGCCATTCTTTCCGCCCGCTACAATCAGGAAACCAGTGTCGGCCCCGTCAGCGGTGTAATGACCCGTGATGTTTATTGCGTCTCGCCAAACGCAGATATTGTCGATGTGGCTCAGGAAATGTTGCAACGTGGTTTTCGCCGCTGCCCGGTTGTTGAGAAGGGCAAGCTGGTGGGCCAGATTACCTGTCGCCAGTTGTTGAATGGCGTCCAGACGTTTTCACAGAAAACCGCTTAACCGTGCAAATTGACAGCCGGAATCAGGTTCTGGCGTCGTGCCTGCCGTTTGCCGTATTCCATCAGTAGAAAATAACCCGCCAACAGGATTGCTGCCATCGCACCAGTCCACATCAATGACTGCTCAGGGTGTTCAGAAAAAGTACCCAGCTGGTAGGTCATGACTGCAACGGCATAGGCCAGCAGTGTATTCCAGGTCGCCGAAAAGAAGGCCCAGGTACCGCCGGCTTCTTTGTAGATTGCTCCGAGGGTCGCTACGCAGGGCATGTAAAGCAGAACAAACAGTATGTAACTGAAAGCGGCGATGGGTGTTGCAAACAACTGTTGCATCAAGCCGATGGTCGTGAGTTCGACTTCCTGAGCCTGGGCGGCGGCCTGTTGATCTGCCAGGTCGCCGACACTAAGCCCCAGTGGATCTCCCCACATATGGTTAACCTCCGCCAGGTTGGCGGGTATTGAGGCAAACGCCTCGCCTAACATCCCGCCAATACTGGGCGATGTTTCATCGGTAGTACTGCTGCCGGCACGGGCCATGTCGGTGTAGAGGGCATCAAGGGTGCCAACCACTACTTCTTTGGCAAAAATGCCGCTGAAAATCCCGACGGTTGCCGGCCAGTTTTCCTCTTTTACACCCAGGGGCTCAAAAATGGGGGTAATGGTTTTACCAATGCTGGAAAGTAGTGAGCGTTCGGTGTTCTGGTTGTTGAAGCTGCCATCGGTGCCGATGGAATTCACAAAGTTAAGAATGATTACGACCGCGACAATAGCTTTACCGGCCCGTAGCATGAAACCACGCAGGCGATGCCAGCTGTGGATCAATAATCCCCTCAAGGTGGGGACGTGATAATTGGGCAGTTCCATGATGAACGGAGCGATGTCCCGGCTGAGCATTTTGCGACGCACCAGTAGGCCGGTCAGGACAGCCAGCACGATACCGATGATGTACAGGCCGAAGACCACATTTTGACCGTTATGGGTAAAAAAGGCCGCGGCGAACAGGGTATACACTGTGAGGCGGGCTCCACAGGACATGAAGGGGGCCATCAATGTGGTGAGCAGTCGATCCTGCTGTGTGTCCAGAGTCCGGCTGGCCATGACCGAGGGAACATTGCAGCCGAATCCGACGACCAACGGCACAAAGGATTTTCCCGGCAGTCCAATACTGCGCATCAGCCGGTCAAGAATGAAAGCGGCGCGGGCCATATACCCGGAATCTTCAAGAAACGTCTGGAACAGAAACAGGGTGCCAATGACGGGAACAAAACTCGCCACCAGTTGGATGCCGCCACCAGCTCCGTCAGCGATGAGAGCAGTCAGCCATTCGGGGCAATGAATGGCGGTAAGGAGCATTCGGGGCAATTCTACAAAAATGGCGCCTGCTGCAATGTCAAAAAAGTCGATGAAGGCACCACCAAAGTTAATCGTTACCATGAACATCAGGTACATCACGCCCAGAAAAGCTGGAAATGCCAGAAAACGATTTAGCAAGACGGCATCCAGATAATCGGAAATAGACCGTCTGTGCATGGCTTCATGGTGAACGGCCGTAGCGATGGCCTGGTTGATCCACTGATAGCGATTGGTGATCAGCGTGTCTGAAATAGAGCTATTTAACTGTGACTGCAGTGCGTTTACTTCCAGCAACAGGTTGTTTTGCAGCTCTTCGCTGAATCCTTGCAGAATCCGACTGTCGCGCTCCAGCACCGCCGTGGCTTCCAGGCGAGTGGTGTTCGGTTTCTCCTGCTTCATCAGGGCCAGTACACGTTGCGCTGCAGTCTCTACGGGCGCGGCCACAGTGACAGGGTAATTGGCTTCAGGGTTCCGGTGCAGATGGTTGTCGACCACGTCAATGAGTGTACCGACGCCTTCGCCACGACTGGCCACCAGAGCTACAACAGGCAGGCCGAGTTTATCGGATAGCTCATAGGGATCGATGTGCACACCATTCTGGTCAGCTACATCCATCATATTGAGGGCCACCACCAGAGGCACTTCTGCTTCCATCAATTGGGTGGTGAGGTAAAGGCCACGCTCCAGGCTGGAGGCATCCACAATATTGATAATCAGGTCGGCAGTTTTTTCCAGGACAAATTGCTGGGCGATCTGTTGGTCAATGGAGTCGTCTTCACAGGATGCGTGCAGTGAATAGGTGCCCGGTAAATCAATGACATTGAAGCGGGTTTGAGCATGCTGGAAATGGCCGGTCTTCTGTTCGACGGTGACACCGGGCCAGTTGCCCACTTTCTGGTGGGTGCCGGTCAGGTGGTTAAAGAGCGTGGTTTTACCGCAGTTCGGGTTACCCACCAGCGCAATGGTGAATTCCCGGCTCATAGTTTCTCAACCTGGATGTTGCCTGCTTCGTGTTGCCTCAAGCTGAGCCGAAATCCCCTGACCAGTATGGCGATAGGATCGCCAAGGGGAGCCCGATGCTGGACAGTAAAGGTTGTCCCTGGTGTGAGGCCAAGGCTCATCAGCCGGTTGCGGTAGGACTCCGGGAGATCGTTAAAACCCTGCACGACAGCAGAGTCACCTGTTTGAAGCTGGTTAAATTGCATATAGCTCACATGTTTTCTGGTGCTCAGGTTTAATAAGGCTACCCGCTAAATGATAATGATTATCGGTTATAGAAAGAAAAGAGGCAATAGATAAAAACCCTTTAGTTCGTGTGCTTATTCTGTGCAGCGGCAGTCATGCCCGGTTAGTGATGTCCGGAACTTGGTGAGTCTGGCCGATACAGGGTATTCACGTTAACCTCAGTGCATCTTATGAGGAGGCGACAGTCGTGTACAAACTGGTTTTCTATGTGCCTATCGACTATCTGGAAACAGTGAAAAAAGCCGTATTCGATAGCGGGGCCGGGCGCATTGGTGATTATGAGCATTGCTGCTGGCAGGTGAGAGGCAGTGGGCAATTTCGTCCAATGGTCGGGAGTAAGCCGTTTGTGGGAAAAGTTAATGAGCTTGAGGTGGTAGAGGAGTTTCGCGTGGAAATGGTGTGTGAAGATGCGCTGATCCGAAATGCTCTGCAGGCAATGCTGTCAGCTCACCCCTACGAAGAACCCGCCTATGATGTTTGGCAGCTCGCAGACGTCAAGTCTTAGGAAAAATAGAGTCCCCAGGCTGGGGCTTCAGCGTAGTCGCCGGTTTATTGTACCCGTGCAGATGGCAGAGTCATCTATGGCCTGAACGCTGAAAAAGTGTTCCAGTGCCTGGGTAATGACTGGAAATGCCAATTCATTCCAGGGAACTTCATGCTCATGAAAGAGCTCTACCTTTAGAGACTCTTCACCGGGGGCATAACTGTCATCCACCAGTTGGCCCTGATAAAAGATATAGACCTGGTTGATATGGGGAATATCGTACATGCCAAAAAGCGTGGGGGTTTCAAGTTGAGCGCGGGCTTCTTCATGACATTCCCGCAGGGCGCCCTGGATGACAGTTTCGCCGTTTTCGAGAAACCCTGCAGGAAGCGTCCAGTAGCCAAGACGGTGGGCAATGGCCCGTTTGCAAAGCAGGATACGTTTGCCGGAAATCGGTATACATCCCGCGATAATTCGCGGATTCTGGTAATGCACACTATCGCATTGATCACAGACGTGGCGTTCCCGGTTATCCCCTTCGGGAATCCGTATCGTGATGGTGTTGCCGCAGTGACTGCAAAAATTCATGGAAGGCCAATTCAGTGAAAAAGTTCTGGTACACAGAGAGTCTATGGAAAGTATCATAACCGAATGATGTTGAAGAAAATAACTGACAGCCTAAAACCCGTACCGCTGGAGCGGCTCGCTCCGTGTGGCGATGAAGGTGTGGATGCTGCCATACTGATTCTCCTCACCCGCGAAGTGCATGACCCGAAGATCATCCTCACCAAACGCGCTGAGCACCTCAATTCCCACAGTGGCGAGGTGGCCTTCCCCGGGGGTAAGTGGGAGCCGGGTGACGATGACCTGCTGGCAACAGCTCTGCGGGAAACCTGGGAAGAAATTGATCTGGATATTGACCAAGCGGAAGTCCTGGCGGGACTGCCCGTCAACCGCACTCGCCATCTGTTAAGGGTAAAACCTTATGTGGGACTGATTGAGCCAGCGTTGCCGCTGGTGGCCAATCCGGAAGAACTGGACGCGGTATTTGAAGTGCCCGTCAGTTATTTCCTTGATGTGTCCAACCTTACCGTGGATCATTTTTCAGGGGAGGACTACAGCCTGGATATGCCATGCTACATCTACGAGGGGTACCGTATCTGGGGCTTTACGTTGGCGGTGTTGGTGGATTTTCTTAACCTGACACTCGATGCTGGTCTGCGATTGCACTACCCGGATCGCGTCAGTCTCAGGCCCCCAGCTTGAAGGTCGCGCCGATTGCGCCGATAATCCGCTCCCCGATAACCACCAGACAATCTCAACATGGCTTTTACACCCGGCACCATCACATCACCCTGCGTATCCATCTGCGCACTGGACGAAAATGACGAGTGCATCGGCTGCTATCGAACCGCCAAGGAAATACGTGACTGGCTGCTGATGGATGATGACGAGCGCCTGGATGTGATCTGTAAAGCGGCTGAGCGGGGCAAAAAAAATAACCCCTTTGCCTGATGGTGTTTGCTTTGCAAGAAAGGCTGTTTGCTGTTTAGCGTACTGCCAACTTAATCTTCTTCGTCTTCGTGATCTTCTGAAGATACGACTCCTCCCAGCATGCGTTTGACCCGCACCTTGGCTACCATCTTTTCGCTCAGCTCAAGAGTTTCAAATCGATAGCGGCCAATGCTGAAGCTGACATTGCCGTCGGGAATACTCTCAAGATGTTCCAGAATCAGGCCATTCAGTGTTTTTGGCCCATCGACGGGTAAATCCCAGAGATTACTCTTGTTGATATCGCGGATGGTGGCAGAACCCTCAATGTCGTACATGGTTTTATCCAGGGCAACAATTTCGTCCTGGCCATCCTCTGCGCGGTTAGTGGTGAAATCGCCGACGATCTCCTCGAGAATATCCTCCATGGTGACCAGCCCTTCAATTTCACCATATTCGTCAACCACCAGACCGATACGTCGCCGCGCCTGTTGGAAGTTCAGGAGTTGTTTGTTCAGCGGGGTATTCTCAGGCACGAAATAAGGTTCCCGGGAGAATCGCTTGATCGCCTCCTTGGTCAATCCTTCACCACCAGAACGTAGCAGGCGTGCAATGGTTTTCATATGCAGAAAACCTTCCACGCGGCTGATATCGCCGGTAAAGACCGGCAAGCGGGTGTAGCCGCAATTGATCACCGTGGTTAACAGGGTGTCGATGTCGTCTTCAAGGTTGAGTCCGACAATATCGTTGCGTGGCACCATAATGTCATTCACGGTGACCGTCTCGAGATCGAGAATATTGATCAGCATATCCTGATGTTCAGGAATGTTGCGACTGGAGATGTCCACCACGGTGCGGATTTCCTCTTTGCTGAGGCTGACATCCACGACCTTTGATGGGTTGACGCCGAAGATTCTCAACAGCCCGTTCGAGAGGTGGTTGACTAACCAGACCAGGGGGTAGAACAGCGTCAACAAAGGTCTCAGGATATGGCTGGCTGTAAAGGCAATGCCTTCCGGGTGCAGTGCCGCCAACGTCTTGGGTGTCACTTCAGAAAAAATCAGCACTGCCATGGTCAGCAGCAAGGTGGCGATGGCTATGCCGGCATCACCGTACAAGCGTAGCGCAATCACCGTCGCAATGGCCGATGCCAGAATGTTCACCATATTGTTGCCGATCAGAATGATACCGATCAGGCGGTCGGGACGTTTCAGGAGCTTGTGAGCCTTGCGGGCACCGCTGGACCGTTTGCGCAGGTGTTTCAACCTGTAGCGGTTGAGGGACATCATGGCGGTTTCGGAGCCAGAGAAGAAACCGGAAAGTAGTAAAAGGCCACCTAATATACTAAAAAGCAGCCAGAGTGGGGCGTCATCCAAAGGAGGAAAAACCTCGTCATTCCACAGGGCATCCAATGTTGAAGAAGTTTGCCGGAATTGGCAACTGTTGCGTGGGATAACTTCAGAGCTGAAATAGGGCTGGAAACAGTGGTGTTGAGAGGCTTTCGCACCGTTATGGGTTAGCCCAGAAGGACCTCAATCACAAATTTGCTACCCCAGTAGGCCAGAACCATGGCGAAGAAACCGATCAGGGTCCAGCGTATTGCTGTATTTCCCCGCCAGCCTTTCATGTGCCTGCCCCACAGCAGAATGGCGTAAAACAGCCAGGAACAGAGGGCAAATACCGATTTGTGGGCCAGGTGCTGGGCAAAAAAGTCTTCGAAAAAAAGAAAGCCTGTAATGAGGGACAGTGTAAGCAGGATAAACCCGGCCCAGAGCACTTCAAACAACAGTGCTTCCATGGTCTGCAGGGGCGGCACCACCTGCAACCAGCTGCCCAACCGTTTGTGGCGAAGCCGCCAGTTTTTCAGCGCCAGTAATGCCGCCTGCAGCGCTGCTATCGACATCAGGCTGTAGGCCAGGATGGAAATAAAAATATGGGTGCCAATGGGAGCCGAAACGGCTTGCCAGGGAACATGTGTACTGCCCACCAGAATCGTGGTGGCCAGAATGATTGCCGCCAGTGGAAAAAGCAGTAAAAACAGGTTGTGAACCGGCTTGCGGAAACTGCTGATCAGAACAATCAGGTTAATCGTAAAGCTGATGGCCGTACTCATCGGGAAAAGGCTGAAGTCCAACCCCTTAGCGGTAAACACCCAGCGCAGGCTGACATAACCGTGTAAAGCAATAGCTACAGCAGCCACCAGGAACAACGGGGTGACCCGTAAGTTCGGATGCTGGCGCAGCTGTAACACCTGATACAGCGTGGCACAGAGGTAGACAGCGATGGCGGCAGTAGCAACGAACATAAGGTGACAGCTTTCCTTGGAGGTCCGAAAGTGTGTCACAGATGTGCGATAGCGAAAAGACTCCATCCCAATCCACATCACCTTTCAGTTATACTTTGTGCCCCTTTTGCAACGTTGTATTAAAGAATTGCTATGGCGATGTTTGAAAATCTTAGTGATCGTTTATCCGCCAGCCTGAAGAAAATTTCGGGCAAGGCCAGCCTTACCGAAGACAATATTCAGGAGACTCTGCGTGAGGTGCGCATGGCGCTTCTGGAGGCCGATGTTGCCCTGCCGGTGGTGAAAACCTTTGTCGATGGCGTCAAGCAGCGGGCCCTTGGTCAGGAAGTCAGTTCCAGTCTGAACCCCGGTCAGCAATTCCTGAAAATTGTGCAGGCAGAACTCGAGCACGTCATGGGCGACAGCAACGAGGAGCTCAATCTCGCTGCCAAGCCTCCCGCGGTGGTTCTCATGGCGGGTCTGCAGGGTGCGGGTAAAACCACCTCTGTGGCCAAGTTGGCTAAATACCTCAAAGAGCGCCAGAAAAAGAAAGTCATGGTGGTCAGTGCCGACGTGTATCGTCCGGCGGCCATCAAGCAACTGGAAACCCTGGCCGGCGAAGTGGAGGCCGAGTATTTCCCCAGTACCGCCGAGCAGAAGCCGGTTGATATTGTTCGCAATGCCGTTCAGGCAGCGAAAACAAAATTTGTGGATGTGTTGCTGGTGGATACCGCTGGCCGGTTACACATCGACGATGCCTTGATGGCGGAAATTCAGCAGATCCACAAGGCCGTAGACCCGGTAGAAACGCTGTTCGTGATCGATGCCATGATTGGTCAGGATGCCGTGACCACAGCACAGGCATTCAATGAAGCGCTGCCACTGACCGGTGTGATTCTCACCAAGGTGGACGGCGATGCCCGAGGCGGTGCCGCACTGTCGGTACGCCAGATTACCGGTAAGCCCATCAAGTTCCTTGGTGTTGGCGAGAAGACCGACGCTCTGGAACCCTTCCACCCAGAGCGTATAGCCTCCCGTATCCTTGGTATGGGCGATGTGATGTCGCTGATCGAGGAAGTGGAGCGTACCGTTGATCGCAAAAAAGCGGAAAAACTGGCTAACAAAGTCGTCAAGGGTAAAAAGTTTGATCTCGAAGATCTGCGAGACCAGTTGCAGCAGATGAAAAACATGGGCGGCTTTTCCAGCTTGCTGGATAAGCTGCCGGGCATGGGCAATATGTCTCAGATGGTGGAACAGGCCAATATGGGTGCCCAGTTTGGCAAAATGGAAGCCATCATCAACTCCATGACCCCCGCCGAGCGCCGCAACCCGGATATCCTCAACGGTTCGCGCAAGCGTCGCATTACCATGGGCTCCGGCACTACCCTTCAGGACCTCAACCGCCTGCTTAAACAGCACAAGCAGATGGGCAAAATGATGAAGAAAATGAAGGGCAAAGGCATGCAGCAGATGATGCGTGGCATGGCGGGCAACCTACCTCAGGGTGGTGGTATGCCAGGCGGTGGTCTTCCCCCGGGTGGGATGATGCCCGGGGGCAAAAAATTCCCGTTCTGATTTTTGCCGCCAGCCCTCTAACCCCTTAATACCGCTAGAGTTTGCTAATACTTCCAGAGGGTTATTTCTGGTATACACAGGGGGATGTTTTCGCTATAATCCCGCGCCTTTCAACGATGCCCGGCCCGTGCTGGGCATCGTGCCATGGTCCTCACCGGCCCTGGCTACCGGTAATTTGAAACACAGAAACAGAAGAGAATTTTCATGGTAACCATTCGTTTGGCTCGTGGTGGCTCTAAAAAGCGCCCGTTTTATCACATTCACGTCACTGATAGCCGCAAGGCGCGTGATGGCCGTTACATCGAGCGCATCGGCTTTTTCAACCCGGTCGCCCGTGGCCAGGAAGAGCGTCTGCGCGTTGATACTGACCGTGTACAACACTGGGTTGCCCAGGGTGCCACGCTGTCAGAACGTGTTAACCAGCTGGTAAAAGAAGCAGCCAACGCCTGATTACCTGCGTGAAGCGGAGTGCCTGAGCACCATGGATCCAATTGATCCGGTTATTGTCGGGCGTATTACCACCGTTCACGGCGTTAAGGGTTGGGTAAAGGTGCATGCGTTTACCGACCCGGTTGAGAATATTACCGGTTACTCCCCCTGGTGGTTAAAGTCCGCTGAGGGGTGGCTGCAGCTGGAGGTTGATCAGCACCGCATGTCCTCCAAGGGACTGATGGTCCACCTCAAAGGTGTTGATGATCGCGATGTTGCCCGACAGTACTGTCAGCGGGATATCGCTGTCGAGAAAGCCTGCTTGCCCGCCTTGACCGAAGGCGAATACTACTGGCACCAGCTCGAAGGGTTGGCCGTGGTGACAAAGCAGGGTGTCAGGCTTGGCACGGTATCGAGCCTGATGGAAACCGGCGCCAATGATGTGCTGGTGGTCAATGGGGATGCGCAAAGCCTTGATCGGCAAGAGCGTCTAATCCCCTACGTGGAACAATTTGTATTAGGTGTCGATCTCGATGCCGCAAAGATCGAGGTCGACTGGGACCCCGATTTCTGAATGGTTAAGCGTGGAGCAGCGTGAATGGCGGCGAAGAAAATAGCCCTGGTCACCCTGTTCCCCGAAATGTTCGCCGCGCTGAGCGACTATGGCATCAGCAGCAGGGCGATCAGGCAGGGGTTGCTGGAGCTGGGGTTTTTTAATCCCAGAACATACACCAGCGACCGCCACCAGACGGTGGACAGCCGACCCTACGGCGGCGGACCCGGTATGGTGATGATGATAGAACCGCTGCGGCAGGCCATACATGAGGCGCGGCAGTGGATCGGCGGCCCGGCCAGGGTCGTCTACCTTTCTCCCCAGGGAAAGGTGCTGGACCAGTCGGCAGTTAATCAGCTGGCCAGTGATGGGGACCTGATCCTGCTGGCGGGCCGCTACGAAGGTGTCGATGAGCGGCTCATTGAGCTGGAAGTTGACGAAGAATGGTCCATCGGTGATTACGTCCTCAGTGGCGGGGAGTTGCCCGCCATGGTGCTGATGGATGCACTGATCAGACAACTGCCCGGTGCGCTGGGGCACGAGGATTCTGCAGACCAGGATTCTTTTGCCGCTGGTCTGCTGGATTGCCCGCACTACACGCGGCCGGAGCAGTACGAAACATTACAGGTGCCCGAAGTCTTACTGTCGGGCAACCACGAAAAGATCAGGCAGTGGCGGTTAGAGCAGTCACTGCGAAGAACCTGGCAGAGACGCCCGGATCTGTTGAATGAGCTGGCGCTCAGTGACGAGCAACGGCAATTACTGGACAGGATTGTCAAAGAGTCGGCAGATGAAAGCGACTAAGTTGTTTTCCTCTCTGTGCGACGCTACTCAAAAAGGTGGCATGCCACCAACAGAGAATAGCTGAGGAGCAAACCATGAGTAACAAAAACCCGATCATTGCCGCCATCGAAGCGGAACAAATGAATAAAGAGCTGCCGGCCTTTGCCCCGGGCGACACCGTAGTCGTTCAGGTAAAAGTAAAGGAAGGTAACCGTGAGCGTCTGCAGGCGTTTGAAGGTGTGGTGATTGGCAAACGCAGCCGTGGCGTTAACTCTGCCTTCACTGTGCGCAAAATCTCCAATGGTGTTGGTGTTGAGCGTACCTTCCAGACCTACAGCCCGCTGGTAGACAGCGTGCAGGTGAAACGTCGTGGTGACGTGCGTCAGGCGAAACTGTACTACTTGCGTGAACTGTCTGGTAAGGCAGCCCGCATCAAGGAAAAACTCAACTGAGTTTCTGACCTTGTATGAAAAAGGCACCACTGGTTGGTGCCTTTTTTATGCCTGCGGATTTCCAATGAGAATTGCCCGTCCCGGAAGTGGCGGTTAGAGTAGGCCATGGCTTGTAATCAACCGGCGCAGCAGCTTATCGACACCTTCCTGGATGCCCTTTGGGTTGAAAAGGGGTTGGGCCAGAACACCCTCGATGCCTATCGTCGGGACCTGTGCGCCATCGCCGAATGGGCGGAGTCCGGTGGTCTCCACTTGATTGCCCTGACCGGCAACGATATTCAGCGTTACCTGGCTCACCGTTTTCAACAGGGGGTGTCCGCACGTTCCGTTGCCCGCCAACTGTCCTGTCTGCGAAGCTTTTACCGCTACCTGGTGCGGGAAAATCGCATTCAGGTGGACCCGACAGCCCTGGTGGAAAACCCCAAGCTCGGGAGGCCACTCCCCAAAAGCCTGACTGAGTCCGATGTGGAAGCCTTACTGGAGCAGCCCAGCACGGAAGAAGCTTTGGGGTTGCGTGATCGCACCATGCTGGAAGTGCTTTACGCCACCGGCTTGCGTGTCACCGAACTGGTGGGCCTGACCATTCACCAGATAAATCCTCGGCAGGGTGTTGTGCGGGTGTTCGGCAAGGGTGGCAAGGAGCGTCTGGTACCCATGGGTGAAGAGTCCCTGAGCTGGCTGGCTCGCTACCTGCGGGAAGCCCGGCCACTGCTGCTCGGTACCGTACAAAGTGACGTGCTATTCCCCAGCAACCGCGCCAGGCAGATGGCACGACAAACATTCTGGTACAGCATCAAACGCTATGCCAAGGCGGCAGGCATAGAAAAACCTCTGTCTCCCCATACCCTGCGTCACGCCTTCGCTACCCATTTGCTGAATCACGGCGCCGACCTGCGGGTGCTGCAATTGCTGCTCGGTCATAGCGATCTGTCGACTACCCAGATCTACACCCATATCGCCAGCGCCCGGATCAAATCCCTGCACGCGCAACACCACCCGAGAGGTTGAGGGAACCCCTGTTCTCCCATAGACTCCAAGCCCTGCACTTTGGTCATCGGAAGAGACCCTTCCGCAATGGAACGCTTCCCCCAAGAGATAAGTTGTTATGTTCAAGAAAATCGCCGGACTGCTGTTGGCAGCACTTATTATCCCGTCAGTATTTGCAGCAGAAGACGTGCCTGCCGATGTCAGTGCCGCCATTATTGCCAAGCTCAAGGAAGCCCGGCCCGATATGCAGTTTGGCGGTGTTGAGCCGTCTCCTATAGAAGGGCTGTACATGGTGCGTATTAACGGTACCCAGTTTCTCTATGCCAGTGCAGATGGTGAATATGTGATAAGCGGGGACATGTACCAGTCGCGTCCCGGAATGTTTGTGCCGGTCAAGGATCTGGCTGCTGCGAAGATGCGTCAGCAAATGATGTCTACCGTGGCCGAGGAAGACATGATCATCTTCCCTGCCGTTGACCAGCCGCGCTCCTATCTCTATGTCTTTACCGATGTGGATTGTGGCTATTGCCGGAAGCTGCACCTGGAATCTGTGCCGGAGCTGAACATGGCGGGTGTAGAAGTCCGCTACCTGGCTTACCCTCGTGCTGGAATCGGTTCCAAATCCTTTAAAAAGATTGCCTCAGCCTGGTGTGCGGATGACAAGCAGTCGGCCTTGACCGCATTGAAGAATAACCAGCCGGTGCCGGAAAATATCTGTGAAGACAACCCGGTCGCCGCCCAGTTTGAACTGGGCCAGAAGATTGGCGTCAACGGCACACCCGCGCTGGTTCTGGAAGACGGCACCCTAATACCTGGTTACCGTCCGGCACCCGAACTGCTCGCCATCATGGGTCTGAACTGATGGCTTTCCAATTCTGTAGTGCCTGTTTGCTGTACTGAAACCTTTTTTCCAGGCTTTTTTCTACCATCGTATGAGTGGTTGGCCCTACCAGCCATCAGGGTTAAAACTGTCACTCAGGGTATGTTAAAAAGCCCATAGCTCTGTGGTATCAACCGGTTACCCGGTGTCACCAGATTGACACCGAAGCACCGGCCCTTTAAGGTTGCCATCCCTTTGTAAAGTCAGTAGTCATACAGTGTTCTGCCGCCTCATAACGGGTACCCGTTTATCAGGTTTGCGGCAGGGACGTGTTGCTGTGATGGCGGCTGTATATCATTAACTCAACCGGTTTAATCAAGGCAAATACGTTGAACGCTGTAAAGATCGGCCTTTGTGGTCTGGGAACGGTGGGCAGTGGCACCGTGAATGTGCTGCTACGCAACCTGCAAGTCATCAACGCGCGCGCGGGTTGTTCCATTGAAATCGCTCAGGTGGGCGCACGCCGGGATAACCCCGCCTGCGACCTCGGTGATATTCCCGTCACCCGCGATATCTTCGACGTGGCCAAAAACCCCGAAATCGACATCCTGGTGGAATTGATCGGTGGCACTACCGTGGCCCGCGATTTGATGCTGTGCGCGATCGAAAATGGCAAGCATGTGGTCACCGCCAATAAGGCGCTCATTGCTGATCACGGCAACGAAATTTTTGCCGCGGCAAAAGAAAAGGGTGTGACAGTCGCCTTTGAAGCCTCCGTCGCTGGTGGCATCCCGATTATTAAAGCGATCCGTGAGGGCCTTTCTGCCAACCGCATTCAGTGGCTGGCCGGGATCATTAATGGAACCGGTAACTTCATTCTTACCGAGATGCGTGACAAGGGCAGAGCCTTTGAGGATGTACTGACAGAAGCCCAGCAGAAGGGCTACGCAGAGGCTGATCCCACCTTCGATGTGGAGGGTATCGATGCCGCCCACAAGCTGGTGATCTTGGCCTCCCTGGCGTTCGGCATCCCTCTGCAGTTTGACAAAGTCTTTACTGAAGGCATCAGCCAACTGGAAACCCAGGACGTGGCCTACGCCCAGCAGCTCGGTTATCAGATCAAGCACCTGGGCATTGCCCGTCGCAACAACGGTGGTATCGAATTGCGGGTTCACCCCACACTGATCCCCCGCAAGCGACTGATCGCCAATGTGGACGGAGTGATGAATGCCGTGCTGGTGAAAGGCGACGCCGTCGGTCCTACCCTGTATTACGGTCCCGGTGCCGGTGCTGAACCCACCGCATCGGCAGTGATCGCCGATATTGTCGACCTGGCTCGCACCCTGACCGCCGATCCGGAACACCGTGTGCCGCACCTCGGATTCCAGCCGGAGTCCCTTAACGACTTTGAAGTGCTGCCCATCGGTCAGGTGGAAACCGCTTACTACCTGCGCATCACCGCCCGTGATGTGCCCGGCGTACTGTCGAAAATCACCCTGATCCTCAGTGAAGCGAATATCGGCATTGAGGCGGTGATTCAGCACGAAGGTGAAGAGGGCGAGGAATATGTGCCCCTGATCATCATGACCGACCGCGCCATTGAACAGAAACTTGACGAGGCGGTGGACAAGATCCAGTCCCTGTCCACTACCAAAGGTGACGTGGTGTGCATCCGCGTAGAATCTTTGGGCTGATAAACAACAGGTAACGAACGTGAAATACATCAGCACCCGCGGGCAGGCGCCCGTACTGAGCTTTGAAGATGCCATTCTGGCGGGCCTTGCCACCGATGGTGGCCTCTATGTGCCGGAGACCCTGCCGCAGTTTTCCCAAGAGGAAATTGCTTCCTGGGCCGGGCTGTCCTATCAGGAGCTGGCCTTCAAGGTGATGGCGCCATTTGTTGATGGTGAGATTCCCGACGACGACCTGCGCGAGCTGATTGCCAATACCTACAGCACCTTCCGCCACGATGCCATCGCGCCGCTGGTGCAGACCGCCCACAACGAATTCATCCTCGAGCTGTTTCAGGGGCCGACTCTGGCGTTCAAGGACTTTGCCCTGCAATTTCTCGGCAACCTGCTGGACTACGTGCTGAAGAAGCGCGACCAGCGGGTAGTGATCATGGGCGCCACCTCCGGCGATACTGGGTCCGCCGCCATCGAGGGCTGTCACCACAGCGACAACGTGGACATCTTTATCCTCCACCCGCATAACCGGGTGTCCGAGGTGCAGCGCCGCCAGATGACCACGGTGCTGGAGAACAACGTTTTCAATATTGCCCTGGAAGGCAATTTCGACGACTGTCAGAACATGGTCAAGGCCAGCTTCGGCGACCAGTCGTTCCTGCCGGAAGGGCGTCAGCTGGTGGCGGTGAACTCCATCAACTGGGCGCGCATCATGGCCCAGATCGTTTACTACTTTTATGCTGGCCTGGCGCTGGGTGCTCCCCATCGCCCGGTGGCGTTCTCCGTGCCCACAGGCAACTTCGGTGACATTTTCGCCGGCTATCTGGCCAGCCGCATGGGACTGCCGGTAGACCAGCTGGTAATCGGC
>JALRJN010000063.1 GCA_023261185.1 Porticoccus sp. | reverse complement strand
TGATGACGTGTTCGAACCGCCGACCTACGCCGTGTAAAGGCGCCGCTCTCCCAACTGAGCTAATCACCCTGGCTCCGCCTGCTGGGCTCGAACCAGCGACCCAATGATTAACAGTCATTTGCTCTACCAACTGAGCTAAGGCGGAATGGTCTCGTTGAGAGGCGCGTATCTTATAGATCGCATTTGGGGTAGTCAAGCCCTGCTCCCGGGCCATTTTACGGGTTTTTGTGGCGTATAATATGACGTTTTGTTGGATGATTCTGGAGAGCCCTGAGTGGCGAAAGAGTTTACGGTTAAAAGTGCTTATCAACCGGCAGGGGACCAGCCTGAAGCCATTAAAAAGTTGGTCGATGGTCTACACGCCGGGTTGGCAGCACAGACATTGCTCGGTGTGACTGGGTCGGGCAAAACCTTCACGATTGCGAATGTCATCAGCCAGGTACAGCGGCCTACCATTGTTCTGGCCCACAACAAAACCCTGGCCGCGCAGCTGTACGGTGAATTCCGTGAGTTTTTCCCAGACAATGCCGTGGAATACTTCGTTTCCTATTACGATTATTACCAGCCCGAGGCCTATGTGCCTTCCTCTGACACCTTTATTGAAAAAGATGCCTCGATTAACCAGCACATTGAGCAAATGCGCTTGTCGGCTACCAAGGCATTGATGGAGCGGAAAGATGTCATCGTGGTGGCCACCGTATCGGCTATCTACGGCCTCGGGGATCCGGAATCCTACCTGAAGATGGTTTTGCACCTTGTCCGCGGTGACAGGGTGGATCAACGGGCTGTTTTACGCCGTCTGGCGGAGCTGCAATACAGTCGCAACGACTCTGTTTTTCAGCGAGCCACGTACCGTGTGCGTGGCGATGTGATCGATATTTACCCGGCAGATTCTGACAACGAAGCGGTGCGGGTCGAACTGTTTGATGACGAAGTGGAGAATATTTCGCTATTTGATCCGTTAACCGGTGAGGTGTTTGGACGGGTGCCGCGGGTGACTGTGTACCCTAAATCTCACTATGTGACCCCCAGGCATACCATTCTTGAGGCGATTGAAGCGATCAAGGTGGAGTTGGCAGAGCGGCTTGAACAGTTACGTTCTGTCAACAAACTGGTGGAAGAGCAGCGCCTGCGCGAGCGCACCCGCTACGATCTGGAAATGATGCAGGAACTGGGTTACTGCACGGGTATTGAGAATTATTCCCGTTACCTCTCTGGAAGGCAGCCGGGGGAAGCACCGCCGACACTCTATGATTACTTGCCTGCTGATGCCCTGCTGGTGGTGGATGAATCCCATGTGACCATTCCCCAGTTAGGGGGCATGTACCGGGGCGACAGATCCCGCAAGGAAACACTGGTGGAATACGGTTTTCGGTTGCCTTCAGCGCTGGATAATCGCCCCATGCGCTTTGATGAGTGGGAGCGTTTAGCTCCTCAAACCATCTTTGTGTCGGCAACGCCCGGCAAGTACGAGGCGGAAAAAACGGGACAGGTCGTGGAGCAGGTGGTCAGGCCCACGGGGCTGGTTGATCCCCAGATTACGGTGCGCCCGGCAAGTTCTCAGGTGGACGATGTGCTTTCCGAGATCAACCTCTGTGTCGGCCATGGTGAACGCGTACTGATTACGGTGCTTACCAAGCGTATGGCAGAAGACCTGACTGAATACCTGGATGAGCATGGTGTGCGGGTGCGGTATTTGCACTCGGATATAGAAACGGTTGAGCGGGTGGAAATTATCCGCGACCTGCGTCTCGGTGAATTTGATGTGTTGGTGGGCATCAATCTGCTGCGTGAGGGGCTGGACATGCCGGAAGTGGCGCTGGTGGCCATTTTTGATGCTGATAAGGAAGGCTTCCTGCGATCAGAGCAATCGCTGATCCAGACCATCGGGCGAGCGGCCCGAAATGTCAACGGCCGTGCCATTTTATACGCCGACAAGATAACCGGTTCTATGCAGCGAGCCATGGATGAAACTGAGCGTCGTCGGGAAAAGCAGGTGGCGTTTAACCGCGAACACCATGTGACGCCCCAGGGCATTAAAAAGTCGGTTGCTGATATCATGGAAGGAGCCCGGAGCATTCCCGGAAAGGGAGGTCGCAAGGTGGCCGAGCGATCTGGGAAGTATGAAGCCGAGCAAGCTCTTGCCAGCAGTTCCGGCGATATCTGGCATCAGATTGATATGCTTGAAAAACAGATGTTCGAATGTGCCAAAAATCTTGAATTTGAAGAGGCCGCCCGGTTGCGAGATCGGGTTCACAAGTTGAAGCAGCAGGTGGATGGGGTACCCTAAAACCCTTTCATGTTATCCAGTAGTTCCCCTAACAACGATTAACTTCTATCTCAATGGCACCATTTTTATTTCCCTCCTAGAATTTGAGTTAGGAGTGTGGGTGCTTGTCATGATTTTTCGTGATCGAAACGATGCGGGCGAACTGTTCTGCAATGAATCCGTGCGGGAATATCTTGATCAAGATTGGCTGCAGCGCAGGGTGATTAGATACGACGTGATCGCCGGGTGCAGCGTTCAGTGAAAAGATAAACCCGGCACAAGCAAAAAGCCCACCTTAATGGTGGGCTTTTCAGTAAGCGATGCTACCGCATTAATCAGCTGCGCAGGTGCCGGCAAAGCGCATCTGCTGGCCACTGTGCCCCTGGTCCCGGTTGAAACCGGACTCTCCGATTCCGGTGGACCATTCGAAGGCACCACTCCCAAAGCGGTAGGAGAAGATCATGCCTTCATTTTTAGCCATGGCGGCATAGTTGTTATTGATCTGCAACTTCAGGTCATGATTTTCTGTTTTGTTGCCACTGCTGTTAGTAATGGTCAACACATCACCACTGATACTGAACTTGAATGTTTCGCCATTCGAGTCAACGGAGGCCCCGGCCCCAGTTCGATAGATGCTGGCAATCGTGCAGGTATAACTGTCGCCATCTGCAGCCTGCACATTAGCTGTCATCAGCAGCAGTACTGCGATAGCTGAAACAATTAATTTATTCATCGGAGTGCCTTTATTCTGTTTTGGGGTGTTGGTTTCGATTACCAAGTGTTAAACGGTAGACCCGCTGCGACCAAAATAGTTGCAGATTAACGGCGACCATAGGTCGTGAGTTTGTGGGTGAAAAAACCACAGACGTAATAGTCACCCTCAAGTTTGGTTTTTTCGACAATGTCGTTGCTGTCTGTATAGGCATACAGGCGGCAGCTGACGTCAATAGTGTTGTTGGTGAAGGCGGTATCCTTTTTGGTGTTCTGTAACTGTGTGCGCTCGGTTTGCTGCCAGTAATAAATAGTCGTGTCCCCTTTGTTGGACTGCCCATCCGGTTCACCGAACATCTTTACCAACTGGCTGATAGGCTTGCCTTCAACCGTTTGAAGAGCGGCTTTTTCTGCAGAAGTGGCACAGCCCGCCAGGAACAAACACAGGGTAAGGGCGGCTATTAGTATTCTTGGCATGGGGGTTTCCTCATTATTCTGTCATTCTGAGCAGGGCGCAGTGTAACCCTGCTGGCAATTTTTGTGCACCCGGCTTGAATGCCAGGCAAAAAAAAGCCCACCGATGGGTGGGCTTTCCTGTTTGGTAGGCACGAGTGGATTCGAACCACCGACCCCCACCATGTCAAGGTGGTGCTCTAACCAACTGAGCTACGTGCCTATTGTCTTGAAGCTCTGCAAAGAGGCGCGTAATTTACCAGTCGACCTGCAGCATGACAAGCCTGAATCGCGGCTTTTCGGGCTGGATAACGGTTTGATTCTCCATGTGATGGCGTTAGAATGCCCGGCTCACTCTTTTGGCGCTGCAATGCAGCATAAACCATGTGGCCTTTGGTAGGGGTCACCACTGGAAAGGATCGCATAATGCCTGTAATTACCCTTCCTGACGGCAGTCAACGTACCTATTCAAAACCTGTTTCCATTCATGAGATCGCCGCCGATATCGGCCCGGGCCTCGCCAAGGCAGCCCTTGCGGGCAAGATCGATGAGCAGCTGCTGGATACTTCTCATGTCATTGAGCAGGACGCCGAGCTGGCCATTATCACCGAGCGCTCGGATGAAGGGTTGGAAATCATTCGTCACTCCACTGCCCATTTGCTGGCGCAGGCGGTGAAACAACTGTTTCCTGAGGCGCAGGTCACCATTGGCCCTGTGATTGAAAACGGTTTCTACTACGACTTCGCCTACGAGCGCCCCTTTACGCCGGAAGATCTGGAGGCTATTGAGGCCAAAATGACCGAGCTGTCAGAGGCGGACAGCAATGTGGAGCGTCGCGTACTTTCTCGGGACGAAGCGGTAAGCTATTTCCGAGGCCTCGGAGAAGCCTACAAGGCAGAGATCATTGAGAGCATTCCCAGTAATGAGGAGTTGTCTCTTTATCGCCAGGGTAATTTTGAAGATCTCTGTCGTGGCCCCCACGTGCCATCCACGGGCAAGCTGAAGTATTTCAAGTTGATGAAAGTCGCCGGCGCCTATTGGCGGGGAGACTCCAACAATGAAATGTTGCAACGTATCTATGGCACTGCCTGGACCAGTAAAAAAGAACTGAAAGCTTACCTCCATCGCCTTGAAGAAGCTGAAAAACGGGATCATCGAAAACTGGCCAAGAAGTTCGATCTGTTCCACCTCCAGGAAGAGGCCCCAGGAATGGTGTTCTGGCATCCCAAGGGTTGGAGCATCTACACGCAGATTGAAAGTTACATGCGTGATGTGCAGATTCGCAACGGCTACCGGGAAATTAAAACGCCGCAGGTGGTCGATCGCACTTTGTGGGAACGTTCTGGTCACTGGGACAAATTCCGCGACAACATGTTTACGGTCGAGTCCGAGGCCAGGGATTATGCCGTTAAGCCCATGAACTGCCCTTGTCATATTCAGGTCTTTAATCAGGGGCTTAAAAGCTATCGTGATCTGCCGTTGCGCCTGGCGGAATTTGGTTCCTGTCACCGCAACGAGGCCTCCGGTACGCTACAGGGCCTGATGCGTGTTCGTGGCTTTGTGCAGGACGACGCTCATATTTTCTGTGCCGAGTCGCAGATTCAGGGCGAAGTTTCGGTATTTACCGATTTGTTGTTCGAGGTCTACAAAGACTTCGGCTTTGAGGATGTGATTATTCGCCTCTCTACCCGTCCCGAGCAGCGGGTTGGTAGTGACGAGGTCTGGGATAAGGCCGAGAAAGCGCTGGCCGACGCGCTGGTCGCGAAAGGGCTGAATTACGAGCTGTTGCCTGGAGAAGGGGCCTTTTATGGGCCAAAAATTGAATTTTCCCTGAAAGATTGCCTTGAGCGTGTCTGGCAGTGCGGCACTATTCAGGTGGATTTTTCCATGCCCGGTCGCCTGGACGCCCAATACGTCTCGGAGGACGGTTCCCGGCAGGTGCCGGTGATGTTGCACAGAGCCATCCTCGGTTCCTTTGAGCGTTTTATCGGCATTTTGATTGAACACTATGAAGGTGCCTTTCCCACTTGGCTGGCCCCATGCCAGGCAGTGGTGATGAATATCACAGATTCCCAGGCTGAATATGTGTCTGGCGTGGTGGATGCCTTGAAAAACAAGGGGTTCCGGGTTGAAAATGACTTGAGAAACGAAAAGATCGGCTTTAAAATCCGCGAGCACACAATTCAGAAGACTCCCTATCTACTGGTAATCGGTGATCGGGAGGTAGAAACGCAGACCGTGGCAGTACGTACCCGGAGCGGTGAAGACCTCGGCACTATGCAGGTTTCAGCCTTTGCAGAGCTTCTCGCCCAAGACGTCAAACGCCGCGGTCGCGTTCGTTTACAAGACTGAAGTTGGAGATTGGATTATCAAGAAAAATTATGGCAAGGGGACAGCAAAACGGTCTCGAATGAATGAAGAGATCGATGTTCTCGAAGTGCGTTTGATCAATGCCGATGGCGAACAGGCTGGCATTGTCAGTATTGAAGAAGCCTTGAGTGCAGCGACGGCAGCCGGCCTGGATCTGGTGGAAATTTCACCGGATGCCGAACCACCGGTCTGCAAGGTCATGGACTACGGCAAAAAGCTGTTTGAAGCCAAAAAACAGCAGGCTGCTCAGCGTAAGAAGCAGAAGCAGACCCAGGTTAAGGAAATGAAGTTTCGTCCGGGAACGGACATTGGGGATTACCAGATCAAGTTACGTAACCTGATCCGGTTCCTCGAAAATGGGGATAAGGCCAAGATAACCCTGAGGTTTCGTGGTCGTGAGATGGCTCACCAGGAACTCGGTATGGAAATGCTCAAACGCATTGAGCAGGACCTCGAGGAGCTGGGAACCGTTGAGCAGTTCCCCAAAATGGAAGGGCGTCAACTCACCATGGTGATTGCCCCCAAGAGCAGGAAGAAGTAATCCGTAAGCTGTGGTTTATCCCACAATCAATACCTACGGCACTACCCGCGTTCAGCCTTTGGCAGACTGTCCGGGAGTGACTTCTCCATATTAGTAACCCGTCATAAAACGGAGAACCAAAATGCCAAAAGCAAAAGCCCATAGCGGTGCGGCCAAGCGCTTTAAGAAAACCAGCGCTGGCTACAAGCACAAGCACGCTAACAGAAGTCATATCCTCACCAAAATGTCCCAGAAGCGTAAGCGTCATCTGCGGGGCACCAGCACCATGAACGGTTCTGATGCGCCACTGGTCGATCGCATGCTGCGTTCCTGATTAGCTGATTTATTTGAGAGGATATTGATATGCCACGTGTAAAACGAGGTGTCACCGCACACCGTCGCCACAAGAAAATCCTGAAGGCAGCAAAAGGTTACTACGGCGCTCGCAGCCGGGTATTTCGTGTTGCTAAACAGGCAGTAACCAAAGCTGGTCAGTACGCCTACCGCGACCGTCGCGTCAAGAAACGTACTTTCCGCGCTCTTTGGATTACCCGTATCAACGCTCAGTCCCGTGTTGAGGGTATGAGCTACAGCCGCCTGATTGCTGGCCTGAAAAGAGCCAACATTGAACTTGATCGTCGCGTTCTGGCGGATCTGGCAGTTCACGATAAGGCTGCTTTTGCCGCTGTTGTAGAACAGGCGAAGGCTGCCCTGGCTTAATATTCACTACCGGTACACCGGTATTGAATACTGCCAATTGAAAAGGGAAAGGGCCGCAGCTCTTTCCCTTTTTTGTTACTAATAACTCCTTGTAAAGGTTGTGACTATGGAAAATCTGGAGCTTCTGGCCAGCGAGGCGCAGCAGGCCATTGAACAGGCGGATGGCCTTGCCGCTCTTGATCAGGTGCGGGTGGAGTTTCTGGGTAAGAAGGGGAAATTGACCGATCTCCTGAAGGGACTGGGCAAGTTGTCCGCTGAAGAGCGCCCGGCAGCGGGTGCCAGAATCAACGAAGTCAAGCAACAGCTACAAGTGCAGATCAATGTGCGTCGGGACAGCTTGGAAAATGCTGCCGTCGAAGAGCAGCTGGCCAAGGAGTCGGTGGACGTCACCTTGCCGGGTCGTGGTGAGGAAAGTGGTGGTTTGCATCTCATTACCCATACGATGGAACGCATAGAATCCTTCTTTACCCAAGTGGGCTACAAGGTGGAAGAGGGACCTGAAATTGAAGATGATTACCATAACTTCGAGGCCCTTAATATTCCTGCCCATCACCCGGCGCGGGCCATGCATGATACGTTTTACGTCACTGAGAACACGGTGCTGAGGACCCATACCTCGCCGGTACAGATTCGCACCATGGAAACCCAGGCGCCGCCGATTCGCATTATCTGTCCTGGCCGAGTCTATCGCTGTGACTCCGATCTGACCCATACCCCCATGTTTCACCAGGTGGAGGGGTTGGTAGTAGACCGTGATGTCAGTATGGCTGACCTCAAGGGGACCATTGATCAGTTTCTCAAAGCTTTCTTCGAGGCGGATCTTCCCGTACGTTTTAGGCCCTCCTATTTTCCCTTTACGGAGCCCTCTGCTGAGGTAGACATTCAGTGTACGAATTGTCGTGGGGCAGGCTGTCGTATCTGTAAGAACACAGGCTGGCTGGAAGTGATGGGCTGCGGCATGGTTCACCCTAATGTGTTTGCCCACTGCAAGATTGATGCGGAGGAATTTTCCGGATTTGCTTTTGGTATGGGTGTGGAGCGTCTCGCTATGTTGCGCTACGGCGTCAATGACTTGCGGCTGTTTTTTGAGAATGACCTTCAATTCTTAAATCAATTTTAAAACAAATAGTTACGCCGTTTATTTAAAGCTATTAATAGATTTGGTGACCAATGAAATTCAGTGAATCCTGGTTGCGGGAATG
>JALRJN010000029.1 GCA_023261185.1 Porticoccus sp. | reverse complement strand
CCGAGATGCCCCGCTCCTTCTCCATCTGCATCCAGTCAGAGGTAGCGTGACGGTCACTTTTCTTGCCCTTCACGGTACCCGCCACCTGAATCAGGTTGCCGAATAGCAACAGCTTTTCAGTGATGGTGGTCTTACCCGCATCGGGGTGACTGATAATCGCAAAGGTGCGTCGATTCTGGAACTTGCGGCTCATGGGTATGTGTCTGTTGCAGATGTGGGTATCGAGAGCCGCGCATTGTAGCCGATGGCCACCACGCTATACATGGTTCTGTGCGATCTTTTCAACCAAACGGCTCTGCACAGAATCCCGGTGTGCCATTGTCTCTCCCCCCTCAGCGGCTATAATGCGGCGCTCGTGAATGCTGTACGATCCGATGACTTGTTTTACCTGCCCTGCATCGACGCCACCTGACCCGGTGGGTCCCGCCGCAACCGGCACTGCAACCATCCGCTGACAAACCCTATATCTCCGGGCGGCCGCGATTGGCCCATAGCATTTGTCAGCCACCAACAGCACCATTACCGCCTGGTGGCGCCAAGTCACCCAAAAAAACTGGAATGTTTATGTCCCTCTACACTACCCGGCAGCAATGGCTGGGCAATATCCGTGCTGATGTACTGGCGGGCACCGTTGTCGCCCTGGCCCTGATTCCTGAAGCCATCGCCTTTTCGATTATTGCCGGTGTCGATCCCAAGGTGGGGCTGTATGCCTCATTCTGTATTGCCGTGATCACCGCCATTGTCGGCGGCAGGCCGGGGATGATTTCCGCCGCCACCGGCGCCATGGCGCTGCTGATGGTGACACTGGTACGCGAACACGGCCTACAGTACCTGCTGGCAGCCACCCTGCTGACCGGGGTATTGCAGATCATTGCCGGCTTTCTCAAGCTCGGCAACCTCATGAGTTTTGTATCCCGCTCGGTGGTGACCGGGTTTGTGAATGCCCTGGCCATTCTGATCTTTATGGCCCAGTTACCCGAGCTGACCAATGTCACCTGGCATGTCTACGCCATGACCGCCACAGGCCTGGGCATCATCTACCTGTTCCCCTATCTGCCGGTGGTAGGCAAATCCATTCCCTCGCCGCTGGTGTGCATTGTTTCGCTTACCTTGGTCGCCATGGTAATTGGTCTGGATATCCGCACGGTGGGCGATATGGGGGAGCTGCCGGACACCCTGCCGCTGTTTCTGTGGCCGGATGTGCCGCTGAACCTGGAAACCCTGAAAATTATTTTCCCCTACTCGATTTCCCTGGCTGTGGTCGGCCTGCTGGAATCAATGATGACAGCCACTATTGTCGATGACCTCACCGACACCCCCAGCGACAAGAACCGGGAGTGCAAGGGCCAAGGCATCGCCAATATCGGCGCCGGGATGCTGGGGGGCATGGCCGGCTGCGCCATGATCGGCCAGTCGGTGATCAATGTGAAATCAGGCGGCCGGGGGCGGCTCTCCACTCTGGTCGCCGGGGTATTCCTGATTATCATGGTGGTATTTCTTGGCCCGTGGATATCGCAGATTCCCATGGCGGCGCTGGTGGCCGTCATGATTATGGTGTCTATCGGCACGTTCAGCTGGCAGTCCATTGTCGATCTGAAAAAGCACCCCCTGTCCAGCAACCTGGTCATGATGGCGACGGTGGCGGTGGTTGTCTCCACCCACAATCTCGCCTACGGTGTGTTTATCGGGTTGTTACTGGCTTCACTGTTTTTTGCCAACAAGGTCAGCCATTTTATGTACGTGACCTCGGAGCTGGAGGCAACTGACAATCTGCGCACATACCGGGTGGTGGGACAGGTCTTTTTCAATTCCGCGGATAAATTCAGCGCCCAGTTTGACTTTAAGGAAGCCCTCGACAGGGTCGTAATTGATCTGAGCCGCGCACATTTCTGGGATATTTCCGCCGTGGCAGCGCTGGATAAAGTGGTTATCAAATTTCGCCGCGAGGGTGCCGCGGTGGAGGTAGTTGGCATGAATGAGGCCAGCACCACTATCGTGGACCGTTTTGGCCATCACGACAAACCTGAAGACATTGACCGCGTACTGGGAGAACACTGATGAGCACAACACAGCGAAGCACTATCCTGGCCGGAATCGATGGCTCCACCTACAGCGCAGCGGTGACGGATTACGCCGCCTGGGTTGCGATCAAGCTGCAGGCACCCCTGAAGTTGCTGCACAACATCGAACACCGGGACACCCCTCCGCTGATGGATCTCAGCGGCAGTATCGGTCTGGGCAGCCGGGAAGAACTCCTGGAAGAACTCACCAGCATGGAGGAACGGCGTAGCCGCATCCTGCTGGAACAGGGCAAGGCCATGCTACAGGAGGCCAGTCAGCGGGCGCTTGAAAGTGGCTGTCCGCAACCAGAAAGCCTGCAACGCCACGGCAGCCTCGAGGAGACCCTCGTCGAAATGGAAGAGGAAATTCGGGTGCTGGTGGTTGGCATTCGAGGCGAGGGACACGAAAACCGGGAAAACCAGGTGGGCGCCAAACTGGAGTCGCTGATTCGCTCCCTGCACAGGCCTGTACTGGTGGTTAACCGTCCCTTCGAACAGCCTCCAGAGCGCATCATGATTGCCTACGACGGTGGCGAAGTCTCCCGCAAAGCGCTCGACATGGTCAGTCTCAGCCCACTTTACCGGGGTCTGGAATGCCATCTGGTGCATGTGGGCCAGGGGGAAAGAGAGTCGGAGCAACTTCAGGAAGGTGCTGCCATTCTGAAACAGGCCGGATTACAAACCACCTGCGCCGAACTGAAAGGCGATGTACAGGAGCAACTGGAGAGCTACTACCATCAACACGACATTGAGCTAATGGTCATGGGGGCTTTCGGCCAGAGCCGCCTGCGGGAACTGCTGTTCGGCAGTCTCACCCAGCGCATGTTAATCAACTCAAACATACCTTTACTGCTGCTTCGTTAATCTTCACCCCCTCCCCGGCCCGGCCTGATTCAGACCGGGGTTCATCCGCTGCGGCCAAGTGCGACAATTTGTCACATCCCCAAAACGCCGCATCACCCTTATCATGCCGGCCACTTGAACCTGACCATGGAGACTTGGCCTGTGAAGCGCGATATTCGCCGCTCGACCACTGCTGTAGCCACGTTACTGCTGACAGCGCTACCGATGCCACTACTGGCAGACCACGCCACCCCCGAAGAGATCCATGTCACCGGGGAGCAGAGTACCAACAAACTACCGTTGGAGATTGAGCCCGCAAACATCCCGGTGGTGGACACCTCGGCACTGCTGAAACGGGTACCCGGCGCCAACGTCAACAGTAATGGTCCCATCACCGGCATCGCCCAATACCGTGGCCTCTACGGCGATCGTGTCAGCATCCATATCGACCACGCGCCAACCCTCACCGGCGGCCCGAATGCTATGGACGCGCCGTTGACCTACACACCACCGCTCCTGCTGAAATCCCTGAAAGTGGATCGCGGCATCGCTCCGGTCAGTGCCGCCCAGGAAAGTCTTGGCGGACATATGACTGCCACTCTGGATCGCGGGGAGTTTGGCAGCAGTGACGAGTTCGAATTCTCAGGCGCGCTCTCCAGTCGCTTCAACGACAACAGCGATGGTTCAAGCAGTGCGCTGAAATCCACTCTGACCAACCAGCATCACAAACTTTCAGCGCTTTACAGCCACGACGAAGGCAATGAAACCCGTATCGACAGTGATGACGAAATCGGCGGCACCCAGTACCGTCGCGGTCGCTATGACATCAGCTACGGCTGGCAGAATGAAAGCAGTCGTATCGAAATCTACACTGGCGAGCTGGACACCCGGGACACCGGCACCCCGTCACTGCCCATGGATATCAACTATATCGATGGAGACACTGTGGGCACCAACGTCAGCACCACCATCGGTGAAATGGTGCTCAGTGGACACCTGTCCTACAACCATGTCGATCACCTGATGGACAACTTTTCCCAGCGCACTGCCCCCGCATCATTGATGAGCTACCGCGCTAACAATGCCAGTGCACACAACACCGCCTGGTCACTGCAAGCCCGCTGGCCTATGGCCAACGGCTTCCTGACGGTCGGCAGCGACGGCAACGAGACTGTCCATACCGCCACCATCACCAACCCCAACAATGCCATGTTTGAAGTGGCCAACTTTAATGATGCTGAACGTGACACCTACGGCATTTTCACAGAGTGGGAAGGTGACATTGGGGAATGGCATGTGCAGACCGGTGCACGGATCAACCGTGTAAAAATGGACAGTGAGTCCGTCGGCGCCAGTGGCATGATGGGTATGATGGCAATGAATGCCAATATGCTGGCCACCGCGTTCAACAACGGCGATCTGGACGAAGACTTCACCTACCTGGACCTGGCCCTGAACCTGAGCCGTCCGCTGAATGAAACCACCACCCTTAACATGGGTCTCGGTCGCAAGAATCGCGCCCCATCCTACCAGGAACGCTACCTGTGGTTGCCACTGGCCGCCACCGGAGGACTGGCCGATGGTCGCAACTATATCGGCAACCTGGATCTGGATGAAGAAACCGCCCACGAAATCACCCTGGGTTTTGACTGGCAAAATGGGGCGGCCTGGGTAACACCTCAAGTGTTCTACCGCCGCATTGACGATTACATTCAAGGTGTACCGTCCACCAATGCCACAGCCAACATGCTGAGTACCATGATGAGCGGACAGGCTGCACTGATGTTCGACAATGTCGATGCGAAGATGTACGGCGCGGACATGGGCTATGGCTATACTCTCACCGAGACCCTGCGCCTGGAAGGCAATCTCAGTTACGTGCGCGGCAAACGTCGCGATGAAAGTGACGATCTCTACCGGGTTGCACCCCTCAACAACCGGCTGGCTCTGATCTATGAACAGCACGCGGTAATGTTGTCGCTGGAGTCCGTGCTCTACGCCAAACAGAACAAGGTATCCGACTTCAATGCGGAAGAAAAAACCTCCGGTTACGGCATTATTAATCTGGCCGGCAGTTACCGCCTGACGCGGCAGCTGACATTCTCCGGCGGCGTCGAAAACCTGTTTGACAACCGCTACCAGGACCACCTCGCCGGCTACAACCGCAATGCCGACAGTGACATTGCCGTCGGTGATCGACTGACCGGTCCGGGCCGCAACATTTACCTGGCAGCAACCCTGCACTGGTGAGTAAAGCATCTGTTAATATCGAGCCATGACCAGGATCGATAGCTCTCTCCACTCAGCCGCACGCCACAATCTGCGTCAGCTGAGTATCATTCGAAACATCGCTCTTGGGGGCCAGCTTCTGGCCCTCCTTTTTTTCAGCCAAATACAGGATATCGGCCTGCCGGTGTTGGTACTGGGCGCCATTCTCGCCCTCTACGCTCTGGTGATTGCCACAACCTGGTGGCGAACCTTCCGCTACCCGGCCATTACCGAACTGGAATTTTTCTGTCACCTGCTAGTGGACATCGCCTTTTTCACAGCCTTGCTGTTTTTCAGTGGAGGTGCGTCAAACCCCTTTGTGTCCTACTACCTGGTACCCATCAGTATTGCCGCCACCACCCTGCCACTGCGCTACACCTGGAGCGTGACTCTGCTGTCCCTCGCGGCCTATAGCTGGCTACTCAATAACTACCTACCTATCCCGGCGTTGGCGCCCAGCCACCATCACGGCGATAGCGTAAACCTGCACATCCTCGGCATGTGGTGCAATTTTGCCGTCAGTGCAGCTCTGATTACCTACTTTGTCACCCGTATGGCCAACACGCTGCGATATCAGGAAGAACAGCTGGCCCTAAGAAGGGAAGACCAGCTGCGTGACGAACAGGTACTGGCCATAGGCTCCCTGGCGGCAGGGACTGCCCACGAGCTGGGCACCCCGTTAAACACCATGAAAATTCTAGTGGATGAAATGCTCGAAGAGCCCTCCTCCCATCGCGAGGATCTGGTTATCCTGCAACAGCAACTGGCGCAGTGCCGAACAACCCTGAAGGCGCTTGTTGCCACAGCGGAAGGGGGCGGTGAAACCCAGCAAGCGATCTCTCTGCGGACTTACCTGGACAAGCTGTTTGAACGCTGGCAGGTTATGCGGCCCCGAGTACAGGCACATATCCGTTACGCGGATGAGCTGTCGGAACAGACAGCACGGTTCCACCCCACCATCGCTCAATCCCTCACCAGCCTGCTGAACAATGCAGCCGATGTAAGCCCGGAGCGCGTCGAAGTCGAGGCAGGTTGGGATGACCAGGCTCTGGAGTTATGTATCCGTGACTTTGGCGCAGGTATTGAACCATCGCTAAAGGAAAAACTGGGTAAACCCTTTAATTCCAGCAAGCCGGATGGCATGGGACTGGGGCTTTTCCTCTCCCGGGCCACCCTCGACCGCTATGGCGGTAATGTCAGTATCAGCCCCGGCGATGGCGGCGGCACTGTCACCCGGGTGATTCTGCCGCTAACATCACAGTCCTGAAACCTGGACTTACCATGACTCAACCAACCCTGCTGATTGTCGACGATGATGCGACCTTTGCCAGTATCCTGACCCGAGCTATGACACGGCGTGGCTACCGGGTTTTTACCGCTAACACTGGCGAGGAAGCCCTTGCCCTTTGCCGTGAAAATCAACCTGACAAGGCGGTGGTAGATCTGAAACTGGACGGCGAATCTGGCCTTAACCTGCTTCCGGAACTGAAGACCCTGAATCCAGCTATCGAAGTGCTCATCCTGACCGGTTACTCGAGTATTTCCACTGCCGTAGAAGCCATCAAAATGGGTGCCAGCAATTACCTCTGCAAGCCCGCATCTGTAGACGACATCCTGGCAGCATTCGAGGGCACACAGCCAAACCCAGAAATACCCATTAATGAAACACCACCGTCGGTTGAACGACTGGAATGGGAACATATCCAGCGTGTGCTGGCCGAGAACGACGGCAATATCTCCGCCACAGCACGCAGTCTCGGCATGCACCGCCGCACCCTACAGCGCAAACTTCAAAAACGACCGGTCAGGCATTAACCACCCCGATCCTCTACCACCAAAACCTTTAAAAATTCCTTCTACCCTCCCGTGCCAATCGTGCGGATCAACACTATGCTTAAGCAATAAACCCACCACAATTACTCGTACTCAATAGGAGAAATCGTGATGACCTGGGTACTGGTTGCCGACGCCTCAAGGGCACGTATCTTTAATACCGCCGGTTCCAAAGAACCGCTGGTGGAAGTGAAAAGCATGCTCCATGGTGAAAGCCGCCTCAAGGTCTCTGAACTGGTCAGCGATCAGCCGGGAAGACAGAGCGGCAGCAATCCATCAGGGAGTCACGGCGTCGCGGAAAAATCAGCGATCAAAGAGCAGGAGCGGGACACTTTTGCCAGGGAGCTCAGTGACCTGTTGGCGTTGGGTCGGGAACAGGATCACTTTCGAAAACTCTACCTGGTAGCGCCTTCGCAAATGCTGGGAGCATTGCACAAACACCTCAACAAAAATGTCAAAGCGGCCCTGCAAGGAGAATTCGACCTAAAGCTGGTCAAGGCCTCAAACGAGGATATTCGCAACCATTTACCAGAATACCTATAAGTGAGCAGAGCGTGACAGAAAAAGAATCCATCCAGGCACTACCCGCTGAGCATCTCTACCGACGCTGTGATCCGGCCACACTGCCCTTCAAAGACACCACTGAGCTGGAACACCTGGACAATTACTTTGGCCAGGATCGAGCCTTGGAGGCACTGCGTTTCGGCCTTGGCATCAGCCACGAGGGTTACAACATTTACGTGATGGGTTCCTCTGGCATGGGCAAACATGAAATGCTCAGGGATTTTCTGCAACAACAGGTTACCGAAGGCCCCCGCCCCAATGACTGGTGCTACATCAATAATTTCAGTGCCCCCCAACAGCCGAAAGTGCTGAAGCTGCCCTGCGGCATTGCCTCCTGCCTCAAGAAAGACATGGAGCAATGTGTCGAGGATCTGCTGGTCACCATTCCCGGGGTTTTTCAAAGTGCCGAGTACAAGGCACGCCTCAACGAGATCTCGGAGGAATACAGCGATCGCGAGCAGAAAGCTTTTGCAGCCCTGCGGGACAAGGCCAAGCAGATGGATATTGCCCTGATGCAGACCCCCACTGGCTACACCCTGGCACCGCTGGCAAACGAAGAGATCATCACCCCGAAAGAGTTTGAAGCCCTCAGCGAAGATGAGCAAAAAGCCATCGAAGACAAAATCAACGAGCTCAAGGAAGAACTCAAGGAAGTCGTCCTGCAAATGCCCCTCTGGATGAAGGAGGGGCGCGAGCGCATGAAAAAACTCAACCAGAATATTGTCCAGAATGCCGTCAATCAGATTTTCCGGGAGCTGGAAAACCGCTATGGCGAGCATGCGGAAGTGGTCAGCTTCCTCAGCGAGGTAAAACAGAATGTCATTGAAAATGCCGATGAGTTTCGGGAGGAAGAAGGCCAATCCAGCATGCCGGAAGACCTCAAGGCTCGGGTGCATGAATTTCCCATGTACAAGGTTAATGTACTGGTGGATAACAGTGACAGCTGTAGCCCGCCAATCGTCTATGAGGACAACCCCTCCCTCAACAACCTTATGGGACGGGTGGAGCATGAGGCTCAGTTCGGCACACTGACCACCGACTTCACCCTGATCCGCAATGGCGCCCTGCACCGTGCCAACGGCGGTTACCTGCTGCTGGACGCCGTCAAGGTACTCACCAACCCCTTTGCCTGGGACTCGCTGAAACGGGCGTTGCAGTCCCGGGAAATACGCATTGAATCCATTGACCAACTACTGAGCCTGGTCAGCACCAAGTCTCTGGAACCGCAACCGGTGCCCCTGGACCTGAAAGTTATCCTGTTGGGCGACCGCATGATTTACTACCTGCTACAGGCCTATGACCCAGATTTTAACCTGTTGTTTAAGGTACCGGCGGACCTCTCGGAAGACCTACCACGCAACGCAGAAAATACTCTGGGATACGCCAGGCTGATCGCTGCACTACAACATAAAAAATCCCTACGCCCCCTGGATACCGCTGCTGTGGCACGGGTGATCGAACAGGGATCGCGAATGCTTGAAGATGCTGAAAAACTACCGCTGCACCTGAACAGACTCACAGACCTACTGTGTGAAAGCGATTATTACGCGGGTGTGGCGGGTGCTGAGCACATTTCTGCCGAGCACCTGCAACAGGCCGTCGATGCAGCCACTCGACGCATGGACCAGTTCCGGGAGCGTATCCACGAAAGTATCCTGCGGGATATCCAGCTGGTTGCCACCAGTGGCACCCGGGTGGCCCAGATTAATGGCCTCTCGGTCTTCCTGTTGGGGGGGTATGCCTTTGGTCAGCCAACGCGGATAACCGCCCAGGCACGCCTAGGCAGTGGCAAGGTGGTGGATATTGAGCGGGAGGTCAAACTCGGCGGCAACATTCACTCCAAGGCCGTACTGATTTTGTCAGCCTTTATTGCCAGCCGTTTTGCCAGAGACCGACCTTTACCCATCTCTGCCAGTCTGGTGTTTGAGCAGTCATACGGCGGGGTTGAGGGAGACAGCGCCTCTGTCGCGGAAATTACCGTATTGCTGTCAGCCATCGCCGATATACCGATCCGGCAGGAGCTGGCTGTCACCGGCTCGATCAACCAGCATGGGCAGGTACAGGCCATCGGGGGTATCAACCAGAAAATTGAAGGCTTCTTCGACATCTGTCAGGCCCGCGGTCTTACAGGTAGCCAGGGAGTTGTTATGCCCTCCGCCAACACCCAGCACCTGATGCTGGACAGACGTGTCATTGATGCCGTCACAGAGGGTCGCTTCCATATTTATGCCATCTCGACAATTGATGAAGCACTGTCATTGCTCACCGGGCTCGATGCCGGTGTGCAAAACACCCTGAGCCAATACCCGGCAGAATCAGTGAATGGTCGGGTGGCCGCTAAGGTTGAGGCGTGGATAGCTGCTGCGAAAAAATATGCGGCCCACGACAAGGGGGACGAAGACGGTGATGAGTAGCGCCAGGCGTCATATTCTGATCGCACTGGACATGCACAGTGCCACGGATGCCGGGCTGTCAACCTTGGTCAGCATCGCCCGTCGACTGGATGCCACCCTGTCAGGCCTTTACATTGAAGACAGCCAGTTGATGTCAGCGGCAGGGCTGCCATTTTCTACCGAGATTAATTACCTATCAGCTGAAGAGCGAATACTGGATCCTGAAGAATTGCTACGCATCAACCGGCTTGCCAGTGCCCAGGCCCGCCACCTGCTGGAGGAACTGAGCGCTCGGGACAAACTAGAATGCACCTTTGCTGTGGAAAGTGGAAAAGTTGCCATACAGTCCCTGTCTATTCAGGGATGCGATGTTTTTCTCCCCGGTCGTAGCCGCAAAAGCCTAACTAGAAAGCAGGTAACCCTACAGCTAAGGCAACTGGTACTGATCTACGAGAATTCCGGTATTTTCGAGCGCATGCTGGAAGTAGCACGACTGCTGGCGGCCAACGGCATGGTGTCCGACATCACTAGTGTCAGTGAGACGCCTCTACCCGCAGAGATCACTGGGAAACTGTCAATAGAGGACGTACGGTGGCATTTTCAGGCTGTATCATCCACACGTCCCGAACAACTCCGTGCCCTGAGACTCAATTCTGCATCACTGGTATTAATGCCAAAGGACCTGCTGACGAACCTGACGGAAAGACAGTGGTTTGAGCTGCTGGAACAGCTACCTTTCCCACTACTATTAATGGACTAACAGATCTCCAAGAGTCAATTAAGTACCCGGTAGCCGCGACCACGGAGACAATTTTTCACCACCCGTTCACGTTCCCGAGAACCCGATGAAACGCCTTTGATGGCTCCAGTGACCGCACCAACACCCGCACCGCGCTTGGCGGTATCACTGTCCCCGACCACGGCTCCGATAATACCACCTACCACTGCGCCCCCGGCAGTCGAAGTAGCCGTGCGCTCGGCCACACGCACTTCGGACGCATAGCCCTGACACTCATTGAGATCGCTGTAATACCTAGACATATCCACGCCCTGACGATCAATGATGATGCCACTGCTGTCAGCTCCTGAGGATGCGCCGTAATGGCTGCAAGCGGCCAGCAACATCACTGCGACGAGCAAAGGGGTAATCTTCAACATGGAAATACCATTTGTTTGGCCACACAACCAATATAACGTGCTACAGCGCAACCGGTTGACCTGAATTGGTTATTTTTGGGCACCCATCAGACCGCGGACAGCGGCGGGAATATCTGCGGGCAACACCACCATCTTGGCGTTTTCAGACTCGGCAATTCCGCGCATGGCTTCAACGTACTTCTCGCCGAGCAGATATACCGCTGGTAATTCTTTATCCTGGATACCGGCGGTCACTTTCTCAATCGCCTCTTTGGTAGCTGTAGCCAACACAACCTTGGCTTCCGCATCCCGTCGTGATGCCTCAAGGCGCCCTTCCGCTTCCAGAATAGCCGCGGTTTTCTCACCATCTGCGCGGGTGACCGTTGCCCGCCGCTGACGCTCTGCAGCGGCCTGCTCTTCCATAGCTTGCTGCATGGTGCCGGAGGGATTGATATCCTGAATTTCTACAGTTTTCAGGGTGATACCCCAGTCGGCAATATCGTCAGATATGGAGGTTTTTAGTTTACTCTTGATCTGATCACGGGAAGACAGGGCATCATCCAGGTCCATCTCGCCAACGATGGAACGCAGAGATGTCTGGACGAGATTGCGAATGGCCAGCTCATAGTCCTCTACCCCATAAACCGCCTTTTCGGGGGACACAATGTTGATGTAGGCCACGGCGTTAGCAATGATCACCACGTTATCCCTGGTGATAACCTCTTGTGATGGGATATCGAGAACAATGTCCTTGGTGGACACCTTGTAGGCCACTGTATCGACATAAGGAATGATGATGTTCAGACCTGGCGGCAGGGTTTTATGGTACTTACCCAACCTTTGAACCACGTGCTTGCTACCCTGGGAGACGATCCTGACACCCAGAGCAATTGTGATAACCACCAACAAAAGTAATGCAAAAAGAACAATAGACCCTTCCATTTTGATCTCCTTTCAAGGGACTTAATTTAATTCGTACCTAGCTACCGCGGAAAGGTATTTCAGCGGCTGTTAATCCAGCTTAACGACGATCAGAGTATTTCCCGAAAACTCTTTGATAAACACACGATCGCCCACAGCAACATCCTGTTCACAGATAAATTCCCATTCATCAGCACTCAGGATAGGAATGGCGAAGCGCACCACACCACGTCTTTCTCCGGCGGGCACTTTAATGACCTGTCCCGACTCGCCCACAGCCGCTTCCCGGGCAATACCCGCCGTGGTTTTATCGATCATGCGTGGCTTGAAATACTTGAACCACAGAATTGCGAACAGGCAAGAAGCGACAATCCAGATAAGTAATTGCGCCGCCAGAGGCAACTCGGGCAAGGGCCACAGCGTCACTCCGACCACCAACGCACCCAGACCAAACCACAGAACGGTGAAACTGGGAATGAAGATTTCCATAATCACAAGAAGGATCCCCAGCACCAACCAGTGCCAGGTCGCAAGCTCAAATTCCATGTAGATGATTCCTATTTTAGTGCTGCAGCCCTAGCGGCTGCGCACCCGGTTTAAAATATGTAGTACCAGTGGTGTCATCAGCAAGATGCCACCGGCCAACAGCAGGTAATCTTCCAGAGCACCCTCTCCCATCAAGCCCAGAATGCCCATGGCAGCGAATACTGCCCCGATCATATCCAGAACGATGAGTAATACCGGAATGTTTCTTTTATTTTTCTCTGTACTCTTCAACGTTTATACCAGATTGCGCAATTTGAGTTCTTCCGGGTAGGGATTCATATACCAGGATTGGTCGATATAGTCGTCCGGCACTTTTCGAAAATGGTGCCTAAGCAAGGTAATCGGCACGATAAGCGGGATTTCTCCTAAACGATACCTCTCAAATACCTCTACCAGCTCCTGCTTATCATCAGCATCCAGCTGTTTCTTTAGATAACCCTGAATATGTTGCAATACATTGACGTGATTCTTGCGGCTCGCGACTTTTTTCAGGGTAGCCATCGCAAGGGCAATATATTCAGCAGCCACCTGTTCGAGATTATCATTGCGGGCGGAAGCAGCAATTCGCCCCAATTCACGGGAACGGTTTTGATCGTGGCTCATGTAAATCAATTTATGCCGGGCATGAAACTCGGTCAGCTTTTTTACTGTCAGTTCGTTGGCGTATTCCGTTCGCCAACGGTGATAGATGAAAACCCGCTGCACAAAATTTTCTCGCAATCCCGGGTCGCCCAGTCTGCCTTCCTCCTCCATGGGCAAGAGGGGAAATTTTTCCATAATGGCCGCAGCGAACACACCGCTCCCCTCGGGGTGCGGCATATTCTTGTCGTTGTAGACCTTGACCCGCTCCATACCGCAACTGGGGGAAGCTCTTTTCACAATCATGCCAGAACATTGTTCAATCAGGGGAAATTGCTGCCGACTGTATCCGACCAGTTGATCTGTCACATCAAGGCCCGAGTCCCGACTGCCCACCGCCCGAATACCTCGATCTGTCGCCAGCAACCTAATGGCGGGCCTGGGCACACCCAGGCCAATACCAACTTCAGGACAGAAATGGTGAAAGGAAAAAAAAGACGACAGCGTGCCATTGATATAGGCATCTCGCTTGTGTCCACCGTTATGGCGGACCTCATCACCCATCAGACAGGCACTGATACCAACTGGAATTTTTACCACGGATAACCCCCGGGACAATTGGCCTAACTATACCCTGTCTAATGTTGAGGTTGTACCGGGAAAAATACTCAGATGACCACTTTCAGATGTGGCGATTTTTCACACTCTTCAGCAGATTCTGACTTATTAATCAACTGAGTGAAGGCAGCTACTTCCATGGGTTTGTCAAAGTAATACCCCTGAAAGTAATTACACCCCAGTTGCTTCAGGATCGTGTGCTGTTCCTCCGTCTCCACACCCTCTGCAATCACTTCCAGGGACAGAATATGACACAGCTTGATAACCGCCTTGACGATGGAATAGGTATCTTTAGATGAGCTCAGATCGTTGATAAATTCTCGGTCGAGCTTCACAAACTGTACCGGCAGTTTCTGCAACATGGCCAACGAGGAATAACCTGTTCCAAAATCATCCAGTGCAATGCGCAAACCGAAATCAATCAATTCCATGAGTTGCCCATGAACACGATCAAGGTTATTGATCAGGCTTTCCTCGGTAATTTCCAGGACAAGTTGTTGGGGGTTAATATCATATTTTTTGATGGTCTCTTTTACCTGCCGGGCAAACTGCTCATCTTCAAACTGTTTCGGGCTGATATTGACGAAAATAGCGCAGTCAGAACGCCAGTGACCCTCATTTTTCCACGTTTGAATTTGTGCACACACCGAATCGAACACCCAGACACCGACCTCTGTCATCATAGGCAATGAGGACATGAAATCGATAAACTCCCCAGCAGGCACGATTCGTTGTGAAGGCTGCTTCCAGCGCAACAGGGATTCGGCAAAGACGAGATTGCCTGCTGTGTTTAACAACGGCTGAAAATGCAACTCAAACTCACCATTTTCAATGCCCTGACGCAGCTCACGCATCATGGTGACTCGATATTCAGCCTCGACCGCCATGGAGTCATCGTAGAAGCTGAAACCCTTGCGCCCATAGTTTTTCACTTTGTACATGGCGATGTCAGCCTGCTTCAGCAGGTCATTCGAGCTGTAGTGGTTGCCCCGGAACATGACAATGCCATCACTGACCTCAATTTCGTATTCCAGGCCTTCCTGTTTACAGGCGGTTTTCCCCATTTCCATAATCTTGTCGGCGATAGTCAGTACCTTGGCACGGGCCTCCTGAGGTTTTTCTCCCAGGTCCTGAATCAAGATTACAAATTCATCACCACCAAAACGTGCCACTACGTCTTCAGTGCGAACAGCCTTGCGCAGCAGCTCAGCAAAATACTGCAATACAAGATCACCTACATGGTGACCTTGGGTATCGTTTATGTCCTTGAAGTGATCCAGGTCGAGGAAAATGACCGCGCCAAATTGTTTGTGTCGTTGAGAGCGCGAGATAGCACAATCCAGTTCTTCCACCATGCGGCGACGGTTTGGCAATGAGGTCAGCGTGTCTACGGTTGCCTGCCGCTGGATAGTTTCTTTAGCCGCCACCTGAGACGTAATGTCTTCAATAAACGATGCAACACCTATCAGCTTGCCTTCTTTCAATAACGGTGTGTTGTGCCACTCACAAATTTTAACTGCACCACTCTTGTCCAGAACCTCATGAATACTGAGGTTGCCGTCACTGTTTTTGCGCATCAAGGCATGCCACATGGAGTTAGACTTCTCCCTGGAGCTAGCTGGGACAAAAAAGTCTGATTGCTTTCCAATAACTTCCTGTTTGGAATAGCCAAACAGTCTTTCTGCACTGGGATTCCAATCGATAATGCGCTGGTTCTTGTCCCACTGCACTGCCGCCAAAGGCGCATTTTGCCAATGTTGCTCAAACAGATAGCTCAATTCAGCCCGCTTGCGTGCAGACTCTTCACTGTTCATACGCAACGAGACGTTTTATTCCAGCAATTGATGCAGCTGGATCATGACCAAATACAAGGTGGCCATGTAAATAAGATTAAAGGCCGTAAAGTACAGACCGCTTTCGTGGCCAGACAGGTAAACCTGTATGGTGCAGGGCAGCAAGACCATGGCCACACAGATCAGCGAAGCCCTGATGTTGTAATTGAACAGGATACCGCTACTGGCAGCCGCACCAATAATAATTGAGAAGTACAGCCAATGGTCAGAGCTCTGGGCAAAGAACTGTATGACACTCGCAGATGACCAGATCAGCCCCATGGCAATGGATAACACCACCGCCAGATTGTTGATATCTTCAACTAGCCTGACATTCATACCCAAAAACTTGTAGGTTTCTGACAAGCGGCGAACCAATAACCAACTACCGATAAGCAGAGTGATAGAAAAAATTGACCAGGCGATCAAGTGCCAGCTGAACAGATTGCTAACCCAGGCGAACGCCTGGACCAAACAGAAACCCGCAGTCACCCCAATGCAAATGGGTAAACGTTCCAGCAGTAATTGTGCAATCTCAAAACGCGTTGACTGTGCTGCTAACTCTTCCGTGGTGTCCATTAGTCAATACCTGCTGCTTCTATTGCATTATTTCTAATGCATTGATTCTAGAAAACTGATCATTTGAAAACCGCATGGAAAAGGAGTTTAACGACAAACGGCGTATTTCAGGCGTGAACAGATGGACGTTTGTGAACCTGTTCACAAACAAATTGTTATCTTTTAGACAGTTAGAGCGTCGACCAAAACAGCGCTAATGAAAATTGCAGAAGTCCATGGCCATGAGAATGGCATCTGCAGGGCCTGAGGAGGTTTGGTAGTAATTTCGGCGTACACAGATTTCCACGAGGCCGACATCCTCATAAAGCCTCTGGGCTGGCAAATTGTCGGCACGTACTTCAAGGAACAAACGCTCCGCTTTCACCCCCAGTAAATGAATCAGTTCATCCATTAACATTCGGCCGTAACCTCTGCCCTGCCATTCCTCCGCAACGGCAATATTGAGGATCTCAGCTTCACCCACGACGAGCGTATAAATGGCATAACCAATCACTTGTGAATCCCGGGTAAGGCTCAGGCATCGATGTTTTTGCAGACTGTCCTGAAACTGTCTGCGGCTCCAGGGATGAGGCGTGACCTGTTGTTCAATGCTGGCCACAGAATCCAGATCATCAACCATCATGGGGCGGATGACGGTTTGTGTCTCAGTCACGGGGCACCAATAGTTTCTGTAGGGCACGCCAGGCAACCTGCTTGGATGAGACCGTTGTTAACATATCCTGCAGGCTGGGAATCACTATCGTCCTGGCACCTCCGGGTAAATCCTCTATCTCACCCAGCACCGCTTGAAAATCGACTTGGGTCCCTACAGCTTGAGATGGCAACAACAACCTTGCAGGCAATTCTCCCATTAACAGCACCCGGAGTACGCCGCATTTGCGAATCCTTGTATCCAGAAAAACACTGAGCATGGATTTTGCGCCCTGAAAATCGGTAGGCTCACCAGGAGTCAGGGGCCAATCAATATAGTCGGCAGCAGGCATTTCAGTTACCAGGCGATCTATGGCGCGTAACAGGTTAAACAAAAGCTTCCTTTCTTCCGGCACGGGAACATGACCCGGAGGAAACGCATGGATCACCAGCAGGTCATCACCCTGCTGCCAGCAGGCTATGCGGAAAGGGTCAACTGGCTGGGCTGAATCTGACTGAACCGGAGAATCTTCTACCTTTTGAGGGCTCTCTTTGCTGACAACTTTATCCGGGCTGGTTTCCGGAGCGGCATCCCAAGCAGGTGGAATGTCCTCTGCATTGACTGTTCTTGCCTGTGGCTTTGATACCAACTGTGGCCTTGACTCCAGCTGCGGCTCTATATCCACAGGAAAGGGGATATCAACTGCCCCCTCTTGCCTGGGGCGATATTGCACCACCCCCAGCGTATCCAGATACCAGTCACGCAGATTTGCCGACATACCCCGTGACCTTTTACACGCCGCCAAGCTGAGGATGAAGGCGGTCCGGACTTTCCAGCAGGTTCAGTGCATTCAGGTAAGCCCTGGCACTGGCGACGAGAATATCGGTATCCGCACCCTGGCCATTGACAATGCGCCCCCCTTTTTCCAGACGAACCGTCACCTCTCCTTGGGAGTCTGTGCCTTCAGTCACCGCATTGACGAGGTACAACTTTAATTCCGCTTCGCTTTTGGTGAGTTTTTCAATGGCCTTGAACACCGCGTCTACTGGCCCATCACCCTCAGCAGTGGAACGGTAATTCTCCCCTTTAAAGTTCAGGGTGAGTTCGGCGTGGGGAGCCTGCCCCGTCTTCGAAATCACCTCCAGATCGCCGAGAGTAATTTGCTCGCCTGTGGTTTCGCCCACCTGGATCTCAGAAACCAATGCCTGCAGATCTTCGTCGTAAATCTCGCGTTTTTTATCCGCCAGCTCCTTGAAGCGTACAAATGCCTCATTCAGGTCGGCCTTGCTCTCGAACTGAATACCCAGCTCTTCGAGGCGCGCTGAAAATGCAGCCCGTCCGGAGAGTTTACCCAACACTATTTTGTTGGTGCTCCAGCCCACGTCCTGGGCTCTCATGATCTCGTAGGTTTCTCTAAACTTGAGCACACCGTCCTGGTGAATACCGGATTCATGGGCAAAGGCATTGGCACCCACGATGGCCTTGTTGGGTTGAACCGGAAAACCGGTAATGCTCGATACCAGCCGGGAGGTGGGAACAATCTGTGTGGTATCAATACGTGTCTCAACTGGAAAAATATCCTTGCGCGTACGCACGGCCATCACCACTTCTTCCAACGCGGCATTACCGGCCCTCTCCCCCAGTCCGTTAATGGTACATTCCACTTGGCGAGCACCCTTCATCACAGCCGCCAGAGAATTTGATACAGCTAACCCCAGGTCGTTGTGGCAATGTACAGAAAAAATTGCCTTGTCAGCATTAGGGATGGTTTCAATCAATTTGCCAACCGTCTCGGCATATTCCTCAGGGAAACCATAACCCACGGTATCGGGTAGGTTGATGGTGCCAGCCCCCGCGTTAATCACCTGCTCGATAATTCGGCACATAAAGTCAAACTCAGAGCGGCTCGCATCTTCCAGGGAGAACTCGACATCACCAATCATGTTTCTCGCCAGTTTCACTGCGGACACCGCTTGCTCAACCACCTGATCAGGGGTCATCTGTAACTTGTACTTCATGTGGATGGGCGATGTTGCGATAAATGTGTGAATACGCCCGGAATTTGCCTTTTTCAGAGCTTCAGCAGCCCGCTCAAGGTCCAGGTGAGTGGTTCTGGCAAGGCTGCACACGGTGGAATCCTTAACCGTTTCGGCAATGGATTTTACCGCCTCAAAATCACCAGGGCTGGAAACGGCAAATCCCGCCTCAATCACATCCACCCGCAATTTTTCCAGTGCTTTGGCCACCCGGAGTTTTTCTTCCTTGGTCATGGAAGCGCCCGGGCTCTGTTCGCCGTCACGCAAGGTAGTGTCGAAAATAACCAAGTGTTGCTTGTCCATTGATTGCTGCTCCAACTAGTACGCCCCAGTTCACTCTATATATGTGGGGGGCCGGACAATAATGAGGTACGCGAATTCTCCCTTCGGCAGGGATCATTTGCAAACAGGATTCACGGTTATTACACCCAAATAACAAAGCACTTTGGACTACCGCAATCCAGCTTGGTAAAGATGTTCTGACTGGACAAAGTCAAACCACCGTGTTGGTGACTTTTGCCTCTCTGTTAGGCGCCCAGCCCAAAAATCCCTCAGGTGGACGTTTGTCCGCGGGATTTTATTTTTTTCCACAGCCACACAGCCGGAGAGGAAAGGGCGTAAGTCAGTGCCATGAAGAACAGGATACGTGCCGGATCGATGGTAATAATGACTATGGCCATGGCAATGCCCAGCAAGACCACAAATGGCACCCGCCCTTTCAAATCCAGCCCCTTAAAACTGTAATAAGGCAGATTACTCACCATCAGCAGACCAGAAAGCGATGTGATCAATGCTGCTAGCCCAGCCAAATGGGAGCTGGGTTCTGCATCGTAGCCACTCCATACTAGGCCGGCGACAAGAGCCGCCGCCGTCGGACTGGCGATGCCGACGAAATAACGGCTGTCCACAGAATCAACCTGGGTATTGAAGCGCGCCAGGCGCAATGCCGCACAGGAGGCATAAATAAAGGCGGCGGCCCAACCGATTCGTCCCAGTTCGTTGAGTATCCAGCTAAAAGCTACAACTGCCGGAGCGATGCCAAATGACACCATGTCAGACAGGCTGTCGTACTGCACACCAAATTCGCTGGAGGTATTGGTAAGGCGAGCCACACGACCATCCAGCCCATCAAATATCATGGCCACAAAAATGGCAATGGCAGCAGCTTCAAACTTGCCATCCATGCCCGCCAGAATTGCATAGAAGCCGGCAAACAGCGCACCGGTGGTAAACAGGTTAGGCAACAAGTAGATACCCTTGTGACGGGTGCGCTCCGCGGTCTGGCTAGCCGCACTGGCTGTCGACTTTTCACCACCCTCCTGGGGGGACTGATTGTCTTGATCTGTCATAGATGATTTCCCGGAAATTGCCTCACCCAACGCTATGGATTTGCTGAACACTCATTAAACATCAAAGGCCATGACAAAAAAACCGCGCCGAGGCGCGGTTTTTTCTCAAACGTAGCAACCTAGTTTTTCTCTTTATCAACCAGTTTGTTGGCTGCAATCCAAGGCATCATTTCACGCAGGCGGCCACCCACCTGTTCAATTTGATGTGCAGCATTATTGCGACGGTAAGCCGTCATAGACGGATAGTTGGTAGCGCCCTCGGAGATGAACATCTTGGCATATTCACCATTCTGGATGCGCTTCAGTGCATTGCGCATGGCGGCACGTGACTCATCGTTGATCACTTCTGGACCAGTGACGTATTCACCGTACTCGGCGTTGTTGGAAATCGAGTAGTTCATGTTGGCAATGCCGCCTTCGTACATCAGGTCGACAATGAGTTTCAGCTCATGGAGACACTCGAAATAGGCCATTTCCGGGGCATATCCAGCTTCCACCAGGGTTTCAAAGCCGGCTTTTACCAACTCAACACAACCACCGCAGAGGACAGCTTGCTCACCAAACAGGTCAGTTTCGGTTTCGTCTTTAAATGTGGTCTCAATAATGCCCGTACGACCACCGCCAACGCCACAGGCGTAAGACAAGGCGACATTTTTGGCATTACCGGAAGCATCCTGGAAAATAGCCACCAGATCGGGAATACCACCACCTTTGGTGAATTCACTGCGCACGGTGTGGCCTGGAGCTTTCGGTGCAATCATGATCACGTCCAGATCGGCACGGGGCACCACCTGATTATAGTGAATGGCAAAACCGTGGGCGAAAGCCAGAGTGCCACCCTGTTTCAGGTTCGGTTCAATCTCGTTTTTATAGAGCTGGGACTGGAACTCATCTGGAGTCAGGATCATCACCAGATCTGCTGCTGCGACGGCTTCCGGCACACTTTTAACTGCCAGACCTGCTTTTTCTGCTTTTGCCGCTGACGCTGAACCGGGGCGCAGGCCCACGGTGACATCGACGCCGGAATCTTTCAGATTAAGCGCGTGGGCGTGGCCCTGGGAACCATAGCCAATAACGGCCACTTTCTTGCCCTGGATAATGGAAAGATCGCAGTCTTTATCGTAATAAACTTGCATTTGTTTCACCTGTGTTTTTGTCAAACTAAACCATGCGGTACCGACTGCAGACCTGCGGTCGACCCCTCTCTAAAATTGTTAAATGTGCAATGACTTCTCGCCCCGAGCCAGGCCGGATACGCCGCTGCGGACAACTTCCAGAATGTCTGCATCGCCGATGGCCTGACTAAAGGCGTCGAGTTTATCACTGTTACCGACAATCTGTACCGTATAAGCACTGGCACCCACGTCGATAATCTGTCCACGGAAGATGTCCACACACCGTTTAATCTCAGCGCGTTGCGCCCCCTGAGCCTTAACCTTGAGGAGCATCAGCTCACGCTCAATGTGGGGGCCTTCCGTGAGATCTACTACTTTTACCACGTCGATCAACTTATGCAGATGCTTGGTAATCTGTTCGATGACGTGGTCGTTGCCATGGGTGGTTAATGTCAGGCGTGACAGGGTCTGATCTTCTGTGGGGGCCACAGTCAGGCTGTCAACGTTGTAACCACGTTGGGAAAACAGCCCCAATACCCGGGACAAAGCACCTGGCTCGTTTTCCATCAATACCGAAATAATACGTCTCATCAGGTACGCTCCGTTTTACTCAGCCACATATCGCGCATGGAACCATTGGGCGCCACCTGCATGGGATAGACATGCTCTGAGCGGTCCACATAGATATCCATGAACACCACGCGATCCTTCAAGGCAAAACACTCTGCCATCTTGCTTTCAAGATCATCGAAGTGCGTCACTTTCATGCCTACATGCCCGTAGGCTTCTGCCAGCTTGATAAAATCCGGCAGAGAGTCTTCGTACAGACTGGAGGAGTAGCGGCTGCTGTACTGCATATCCTGCCACTGACGCACCATGCCCAAGGCCTGATTATTGAGGTTGATGATTTTCACCGGCAAGCCGTACTGGGTACAGGTGGACAGTTCCTGAATACACATCTGGATACTGCCTTCACCGGTGACACAAGCCACCATCGCCTCGGGATGTGCCAGTTGAACACCCATGGCAGCAGGCAGACCAAAACCCATCGTTCCCAGGCCTCCGGAATTAATCCAGCGACGGGGCTTATCAAACAGGTAATACTGGGCTGCAAACATCTGATGCTGACCCACATCAGAGGTTACAAAGGCGTCGCCTCCAGTGACCTTGTAGAGGGCCTTAATGACATCCTGCGGCTTGATCAGGTTGCCGCTGCTGGGCTCATAACGGGATTGTGTGTATAGACCGTGTCGATCACGCCACTCATTAATCTGCTTCCACCACTCTGCCATGGCTTCTTTGTCAGTGGTTTTGCCGCTGTGCTCCAGTTGATCGATCATTTCCTGCAGGATCACATCACAGGCACCAACAATGGGAATATCCGCCGACACCGTTTTGGCGATAGAGGTAGGGTCCACATCAATATGAATAATGGTGGCAGACGGGCAGAATTTGCTGATGGTATTGGTGACCCGGTCATCAAAACGTGCACCCACTGCCAGAATCACATCGGCATGGTGCATCGCTGTGTTCGCCTCAAAGGTGCCGTGCATTCCGAGCATGCCCAGAAACTGACGATCTGAACCTGGGTAGGCACCAAGACCCATCAAGGTATTGGTCACCGGCGCATTGAGCATTTTCGCCAGTTCAGTCAGCTGACTGGATGCGTCACCCAAAACCACACCACCACCGCTATAAATTACCGGGCGCTTGGCAGCCAGCAACGTCTTCACAGCGCGTTTGATCTGTCCTGTATGGCCCTTGGTCGTGGGCTGATAGGAACGGATCTTGATCTTGTCAGGATATTCGTAGGGGACCTTGATATTGGGGTCAGTGATATCCTTGGGAATATCCACGACAACGGGGCCGGGACGACCAGAACTCGCAATAAAAAAGGCTTTTGCAATAACCCCTGCTATTTCGCTGGGATCCTTGACGAGGAAACTGTGTTTTACGATGGGACGGGAGATGCCCACCATATCGGTCTCCTGAAAGGCATCCTCACCGATTTTGGCAGAGGGTACCTGGCCTGAGATAACCACCATCGGGATGGAATCCATATAAGCCGTGGCAATGCCAGTAATGGCATTGGTTGCTCCGGGCCCAGAGGTCACGAGTACAGCACCCACTTCACCAGTTGAACGGGCATGGCCATCAGCCGCATGAACAGCAGCCTGCTCGTGACGGACCAGTAGATGTTGTACATCAGATTGTTGGAATAGCGCATCGTAGATATGCAGCGCTGCACCGCCAGGATAACCCCAGATATGCTTGACGCCGGCATCCTTCAACGCACGAACGACGATTTCACCACCAGACAGTTGTTCCACTGTGCAAATCCTCTAAATGTCGAAAAACACAACACCGGGTTGCTCGCCAATCAACGAAAGCAAAAACCGCTGTGACATCACAGGTATGCAGAGTGCAAATACGCGACCGACGATAAACGTGGTATTCGGTGCGTCAGGCCCGTGGGTAAACGGTCCTGTCTGGATGCCCGGCGAACGCTGTTTTCGTTCACTTGGCAAGCTGGCTGACCCAGCGCGCAAGGACATAGACTGTACTTGCTGAGCAGCGGACTGTATTCATTTATTCTCTATCAGTCAAGTGGTTAGCTATGTTGGGCCTTTGAAATTTGCTTATTATTTGCAAGCAGGTACTCAACATTGCGAGGTTAAATCCGCTATGATGGAAAAAATGTGCCCTGGGATTCACAGCTTTAAAAGGTTTAAGGATATGAGCACTGCAAGCAAATTGATTGGAACACTCCTGGCCTTGGCCCTGTGCCTGCCACTACATGCCGCAAAAATTTATAAATGGCAGGATGAAAATGGCTCCTGGCATTATTCTGAGACTCCCCCGCTTGAAGGTACCCCTGAGACAATCAAGTTGAAATCAAAAAAGTCTGACTCAGAGTTATCAGAAGAAGGCGAGGAAGAAATGTCTGCCGACTCCGAAGAACAAGAAAAGGGAGAGGAAGAGCAAAAGGAAAAACAGCCTTTGCCAAAATCTCCCGAAATTGTAGCCGCAGAAAATGCCCGAAAAGCGGAAAACTGTGAAAAAGCAAAAAAGAACCTGGATTCATTAACCCACCGAACCCATATTCGTTATGACGACGAGGAGAAAGGTGAACAACGCTACCTCACCGAAGAAGAACGTCAGGATTGGCTGAAGAAATCCAGAGATCAGGTCAAGGAATTCTGTCAGTAATTAGCACGCAACAAAAGAGGTGGAAGGTACCCCCTTCCACCTTTTTTGCCCATCACTCAGCAGAAAAAACAATCTCATCCCCGGACATTTTGACACTGATGGTATTTCCCGAAGCATAGTGACCAGCCAGCACTTCCTGAGCCAGCGGATTTTCCAGTAACTGCTGTATCGCTCTCTTCAGCGGTCGCGCACCATAAACCGGGTCAAAGCCAGCCTCACAAATTTTGTCCATCACTTCTTCAGAGAGATCCAGTGACAAATCCTGCTCCGCCAACCGTTTCGTCAAGATCCCCAGCTGAATCTCAGCAATGCCACGGATCTGGCCTTTACCCAACGGATGAAAAACAACAACTTCATCAATCCGGTTGATAAATTCTGGACGGAAATGACCCGTCACAACCTCCATCACTGCATCTTTCATCGCCTGGTAGCGGTTTTCATTGGTGGTTGAATCGTCATCGCCTAAAGCTGTCTCACCGCCATCAAAGTTAATGGTGTCGAAGGAGCGATCTTCCACCACAGCCTGTATGCGATCTGATCCAAGGTTGGATGTCATGACGACAACCGTATTGCGAAAGTCAACTGTGCGGCCTTGACCATCGGTAAGACGCCCATCATCCAATACCTGCAGTAGGATGTTAAAAACATCAGGATGGGCCTTTTCCACCTCGTCCAGCAACAGCACGGAATAGGGCCTGCGGCGAACTGCTTCGGTCAAGTAACCACCTTCTTCGTAGCCCACATAACCGGGAGGCGCTCCCACCAGTCGGGCCACAGAATGTTTTTCCATAAACTCGGACATATCGATGCGCACCATGGCATCCTGACTATCAAACAGGAACTCCGCCAACGTCTTGCACAACTCCGTTTTACCCACCCCGGTGGGCCCGAGAAACAGGAATGAACCATTGGGACGGTTGGGGTCTGACAGCCCCGCCCTGCTGCGACGCACGGCGTTGGAAACCGCCACAACTGCCTCTTGCTGGCCGATTACCCGCTTATGGAGCACATCTTCCATCCGCAGTAATTTTTCACGCTCGCCTTCCAGCATTTTTGAAACCGGAATACCCGTCCACTTGGAAACGACTTCAGCAATTTCCTCTTCAGTCACTTTATTGCGCAACAGGTGGGTTTCCCTAGACTCTACCTCATCGGCAGAAGCTAGCTGCTTTTCCAGCTCAGGTATTTTTCCGTACTGAAGCTCGGACATTTTTGCGAGATCCCCGGCACGACGGGCCGCATCCATATCTATACGCGCCTGTTCCAGATCACTCTTGATTTGGGCAGCGCCCTGAAGAGATGCTTTTTCAGCTTTCCATATTTCTTCGAGGTCGGCATATTGCCTGCCAATCTCTTCAATATCTTTCTCGATTTTTTCCAGCCGCTTACGCGAGGCCTCGTCCTCCTCCTTCTTCACGGCTTCCCGTTCCATTTTGAGTTGGATCAGGCGTCGCTCCAATCGATCCATCTCCTCAGGTTTGGAGTCAATCTCCATACGGATGCGACTGGCCGCCTCATCCACAAGGTCAATGGCCTTATCCGGTAACTGGCGGTCAGTGATATAGCGCTGAGATAGCTTGGCAGCGGCGACAATGGCAGAGTCGGTAATATCTACACCATGGTGCACCTCATAACGCTCCTTCAAACCACGCAAAATGGCGATGGTATCTTCTTCATTCGGTTCATCCACCAGGACCTTCTGGAAACGACGCTCCAGGGCGGCATCCTTCTCGATAAACTGACGGTACTCATCCAGAGTCGTGGCGCCCACGCAATGCAGCTCACCGCGGGCCAGGGCGGGCTTCAGCATATTGCCGGCATCCATGGCTCCCTCGGCTTTACCCGCACCGACCATGGTGTGCAGCTCGTCAATAAAGAGGATGATGCGGCCTTCCTGTTTCGAAAGTTCTTTGAGTACCGCCTTCAAGCGCTCTTCAAAATCACCCCGAAATTTCGCGCCGGCCAATAATGCACCCAGATCCAGAGAAAGAATTCGCTTGTCTTTCAGTCCTTCGGGCACCTCACCGTTCACAACCCGTTGTGCCATTCCTTCGATGATGGCGGTCTTACCTACACCGGGCTCACCGATCAATACCGGGTTGTTTTTCGTACGACGCTGCAGCACCTGGATAGTACGAC
>JALRJN010000009.1 GCA_023261185.1 Porticoccus sp. | reverse complement strand
CATACCGGGCCAAGTACCGAGTTTAATCTGCTTCAACTTGTCAGCTAACTTGTAGCGATAGAACCACGTCTTTGACCCGTTCTTGTTGGCTCGTAACCGCAACCCGCTGTGAGGATGCGTATCCGCTAGCACACCTTCTTTATGGTTCTTAACCTTTAACGCTGTTAGGGGTTTAGATGATGATCTAGCCGCAACTTGTTTGCGACTTCCAGTTGGCAGCTCTAAAATATCAACAGTCACGTTAACCTCCGCTTTAGGTTGTTTGTGATTAGCAGACCCAGCGTTGCCGCGCTGGGTTTTGCATTTTGATATAGGGGCTTTACATACCCCAATGATAACAGCGTTTTGGATTCATGCTACACCATTTGCTACACTAAAATCTGAGATCCGATGATTCTGCTTGAGTCTCACCAAGACCCACTGAAAGCCGAAGTGCAGGCCATAAAAAACCATATATTGCTGTTATAAATAGAGAAAATAAAGACAAGCCTATGAAAAATAACAACGTAAAGAGCGAGTCAGTTTCTCAACACACCCCAATGATGCAGCAGTACCTGCGCATCAAGGCCCAGCACCCCAACGAGCTGGTGTTTTATCGCATGGGGGATTTTTACGAGCTGTTCTACGACGACGCAAAAAAAGCGGCGCGACTGCTGGATGTCACGCTCACCGCGCGGGGCAAATCCGCGGGCCAGCCCATCCCCATGGCCGGGGTGCCCTATCACGCCGCCGAAGGATACTTGGCGAAATTGGTGAAACTGGGCGAATCGGTCGCCATTTGCGAACAAATCGGTGATCCCGCTACCAGCAAAGGTCCGGTGGAGAGGCAGGTGGTGCGCATTGTCACCCCCGGCACCATCAGTGATGAAGCGTTGCTGGATGAACGCCGAGACAATCTGCTTGTCGCCGTAAGCTGTGGCAAAGAACAGCAATTTGGCATCGCCACCATGGATATCGGCAGCGGGCGTTTTCTGGTTCTGGAGGTGGATGGCACCGATGCCTTGCTGGGCGAACTGCAACGGCTGAATCCGGCTGAACTACTGGTCGCTGAAGATTTCCCACACCCGGAATTACTGCAACAACGCCGCGGCGTGCGCCATCGACAGCCCTGGGAGTTTGAAGCCGACACGGCTCGTCGCCAGCTGGTGGATCAATTTGGCACCAAGGACCTGGCTGCCTTTGGCTGTGATCACCTGCCACTGGCTCTGACCGCCGCCGGTTGTCTGTTGCAATATGCGCGGGAAACCCAGCGCGCCGCACTGCCCCACATTCGTAATCTCTGCCATGAGAATCGCGATGATAGTGTGATCCTCGATGCTGCCACGCGACGCAATCTGGAACTCAGCCTTAACCTCAATGGCAATACCGAAAACACCCTTCTGTCGGTGATGGATACCACGGCAACGGCCATGGGCAGCCGCCTGCTGAACCGCTGGCTCAATCGCCCCTTGCGCAACCTGGACACACTGCAGTCGCGGCAACAGGGCGTAGCAGCCCTGCGGGTGGATTACTGTTACGAATCACTGAATGAGCACCTGAAACAAGTGGGCGATATGGAACGGATTCTGGGCCGTATTGCACTGCGCTCTGCCCGCCCCCGGGATTTAACCCGTTTGCGCCAGTCCCTGGCCGCCCTGCCCGAGGTCCAGCGTATTCTGACCCGGCAGGAACCAGCCCACTTGCAGCAACTGTCAGCCCAGGCTGCAGAATTTCCCGAGTTGGTAACACTGTTGGAGCAGGCCATTGTCGACAACCCACCCGTCGTCATTCGTGATGGGGGCGTGATCGCCGAAGGCTACGACAGTGAACTGGATGAACTGCGCAGCCTTAGCAGCAATGCCGGGCAGTTTCTGGTGGACCTGGAAGAGCGGGAAAAACAGAACACCGGCATCGGTACCCTGAAAGTGGGCTACAACCGTGTACACGGCTACTACATAGAAATTTCTCGGGCACAGTCCGAGCAGGCACCGGCCCATTATATTCGCCGCCAGACACTCAAGAATGCTGAGCGCTATATCACCCCCGAACTCAAGGAGTTCGAAGACAAGACCCTCAGTGCGAAAAGCCGTGCTCTTACTCGCGAAAAAGCCCTTTACGAAGACCTGATTGAATCCCTGAACGATCACCTTATCCCCCTTCAGGAATGTGCCGCTGCCATCGCCGAGCTGGATGTTCTGGTCTGCCTGGCCGAGCGAGCTGACAACCTCAGCCTGTGTGCACCCACTCTGGAGGCTACCCCGGGTATCGAGGTCTGTGGTGGTCGCCACCCGGTAGTTGAACAGGTGCTGGACACGCCCTTTGTCGCCAACGATCTCAGCCTGAACGAACAGCGCCGCATGCTGGTCATTACCGGCCCCAACATGGGGGGTAAATCCACCTATATGCGGCAGGCTGCATTGATCGTCTTACTGGCCCATATCGGTAGCTGTGTGCCGGCCCAGAGCGCAACGATCGGACTGGTGGACCGTATCTTCACACGCATTGGTTCTTCCGATGACCTGGCGGGTGGACGCTCAACGTTCATGGTTGAAATGACGGAAACTGCCAATATTCTCCATAATGCCAGCGACTCCAGCCTGGTTTTAATGGATGAGATTGGACGTGGCACCAGCACCTTTGACGGCCTGTCCCTGGCCTGGGCCTGCGCCTTGGAGCTGGCGGAAAATGTTCGTGCATTCACGCTGTTTGCCACCCACTACTTTGAGTTGACGGCATTGCCGGATAAAACAGCGGGCGTGGCCAATGTTCACCTGGATGCCACGGAGTACAACGACGACATTGTATTTCTGCATGCTATTCAGGAAGGCCCGGCCAGTCAGAGCTATGGCATTCAGGTAGCCAAGCTAGCGGGCATACCCGCCACGGTGATTGCCTTGGCCCGTCAGGAACTGGCACGTTTGGAAGCCGGAGCCCATCCCACGGTTATCCCGGTAGCAGCAAAAAACACTGATCAACCGTTGCAACAGGAGCTGTTCAGCGATCCGATCGGCGCAGCACTCCGGGACGCGCTGAGTGCCGTCGACCCCGACGATCTCACACCAAAGCAGGCCCTGGAGCAGCTTTATGCCCTGAAGCTGTTGTGCAAGGATCAATAAAGATTCACAAAGCACCGCATAATTCCTCTCTGGTGCTTTAAAACGCGGATTTTATTTCTGTATAATGCGCCGCTGTTCCTTTATCTGCTTCACGGAGAGCACCCAATGACCTTTATCGTTGGCGAAAACTGCATCAAGTGCAAATACACTGACTGTGTGGAAGTTTGTCCGGTGGACTGCTTTTATGAAGGCCCGAATTTCCTGGTGATTCACCCGGATGAGTGTATCGACTGTGCCCTCTGTGAACCCGAGTGTCCGGCCGAAGCCATCTTCTCTGAAGACGAGCTACCCGATAACCAGCAGGTTTACCTGGAACTGAATGCGGAGCTGGCGGAAGTCTGGCCCAACATCACCGAGAAAAAAGATTCCCTCCCCGATGCCGAAGAGTGGGACGGCGTGAAAGACAAGTTGCAGTACCTGGAGCGTTAAAGCTCGGCAGGTAATCAAACAAAAAAGGCGGCCTATAGGCCGCCTTTTTTAATACCGCACGAAAATCACGGCACATCACACTCGAAACACTGTAAATACATACCGCGTGGGTCATTCAGACGTCCCAACGGATTCAGTTTGTTGCCCAGGTTATAGAGCCCCACCAACCAGCTCTGGGGCATCCAGCCCTGGGAACGCTGGACCAGCCAGCCAGCCACCTGGCCATTGGCCAGTTCCTGCAACAACTGCTCGCGAAAATCCAGGGGTTTACGGATTTCTTCAACTTCATATTGCTCCAGCCCAGCCACCCTGGCTGCCGCCTCAATCGCCGCCTGTAAATCGCCCAGTTCATCCACCAGACCCAGCTCCCTTGCTTTTTCTCCAGTCCATACACGACCCTGAGCCACTTCGTGTATGGCTTCTGGCGAGGTACCACGAGCATCAGCCACCAGAGACAGGAAGTGATCGTAAATATGATTCACCCCGGACTGAACAACCTGCTTGGCCTGATCCGACATAGGTCGATCCAGCTGGTACAGATCTGCCAGCTCTGTGGTACCGATTCCATCATTGTTGATGCCGAGCGCCGCGAGACTTTCTTCAAAGGTGGGAATCACCCCGAACACACCGATGGAGCCGGTAATGGTGGTGGGGCTCGCCCACACTTCGTTGGCCCCCATGGCAATCCAATAGCCGCCTGACGCCGCGACCGTACCCATTGACACAATCACCGGCAACCCGGCCTTTCGGGTGGCCAGCAATTCCTGGCGAATCACCTCAGAGGCAAAGGCACTGCCACCGGGACTGTCAATGCGCAAAACCAGCGCTTTAAACTGGTCATCCTTGCGCGCCTGCTGGAAGCGCTGGGCGAGGCTGTCGCCTCCCACCGTGCCCGCAGGCTGTTCCCCATCGAGAATCATGCCCTTGGCTACAATGATGCCAATCTTGTCACCCACCGGCGTAGGCTCGAGGGCTTCGGCACGGCGGGTATGGCTCAGGTATCGCTTCATGTCGATACCCTGATAATTTCCGTCCTCATCAACACCGGCCAGCAGTCGCAGCCGGTCAGCCATCTGCGGCCTGGTCGACAGTTTGTCCACCAGACCTGTCGCCACGGCCAACTCTGCGGTGTTGCCCTGGTAGGCGGCCAGCTTGGCACCCAGGTTATTGACATAATCGTTGATGGCATCGATGGGCAGGTTGCGCTGGCTTTCCACCCTGCTGGTATACACCGACCACAGGGCGTTGAGCCAGGCACTGTTGTGCTCCCTGGATGCCGGCGACATATCTGTGCGGGTAAACGGCTCAATGGCATCTTTGTAGGTGCCGACCCGAAAGACATTCACGTTAACGCGCAGTTTATCCAGCGCGTCCTTGAAATAACTGTGGTAGCTGCCAAAGCCGGTAATCAAAACCGCACCCATCGGGTTGAGATGGATTTCGTCGGCGTAGCTGGCCAGGTAATACTGTTCCTGGGTGAAATTATCACCCACCGCGATAATGGGCTTGCCGCTTTTGCGGAAATCTTTCAGAGCCAGCCCCACATCTTGCAGCTTGGTGAGCCCTCCCCCAAGCAGGTAGTCCAATTCCAGCACCAGGGAATTAATCCTCGGGTCAGTGGCGCCGCGATCAATGGCTTCCACCACGTCCTGAACCAGTGTTTCGGCATCCGCAGGGCTGCTTTGCTGCATTAACTGTGTCAGCGGATCGGTATAGGTTTTCTGCTCCACCAGAAAACCGCCCGGCGCGATTCGCAATGCCGCACTTTCGGGCAATGGCTGCACATCCTTCTGAAACATACTGATAATCAGCGCCACAACAATCAGCACGAACAGCAGGTTAAACAGCACGCGAATACCGTGGGCGAGCCGACCAATAAAGCGGAAAAAACGGCGAATCAATCCTGGTTTGTCACTCATGGGTTATCTTCCTGATAAAGCGAGTATTGTTTCCAACGACTGAACATCATGGCTGCCCCAAACAGCACCACAATAAGAACCAGTTCTACCGCATCCAGCCAGTTGGCGCTGGGTGCAAACAGGTTGGTCACTGTCACCATAAAATACATCAACGTGACAAAACACAGCATGGAGATGGTCTTGTAACGCTCCCTGCGCAATCCCGGCAGGAAAATCAGCAGCGGCACCATGGTAAACACCATCAGACTAACCGGGGTACCCGACCATATGGCATTCGCCAGTAACACCGCCATTAACAGCAGGTAACTGCCCCAGGTGAGCTTGCGGGCCACATTCAACTTTTTAGAGAGTTGTGCAATTACCTTGGTCATGGGGTCACCAGCTTTTTCGCCAGGGATGCCATGCGTTTTCCCTGGGCGATACAAAGTGCGACCTCTTCTTCTGTCAGGGGCCGACTGCCATCGCCACCAGCCTGGTGAGAGGAACCATAGGGCGTGCCGCCGGAGGCGGTGGTGTGTAATGCCTGCTCGCTGTAGGGCAGCCCGGCAATCACCATACCCTGGTGCAACAAAGGCAGCATCATGCTGATCAGGGTGGTTTCCTGCCCCCCGTGCAGCGACCCGGTGGAAGTGAACACCGAGGCAGGCTTGCCGATCAGACTGCCGTTGAGCCAGAGATCACTGGTACTGTCGATAAAATATTTCATCGGCGCAGCCATGTTGCCAAAACGGGTCGGGCTGCCAAGTACCAAGCCCGAACAATCGCGCAAATCTTCCTTGCTGCAGTAGACGGTGCCCTCAGCGGGGATCTCGGGCTCTGTTGCTTCGCAGGTTGCCGACACGGGTGGCACGGTGCGCAGCCGTCCTTCCAGCCCGCCCTGCTCAACACCGAGTGCAATCTGTTCTGCCATGGCCCGAGTATGGCCATAGCGTGAATAGTAGAGAACCAGAATATAGGGCATCACAGAATATCCAGAACCTGTTCAGGGGGGCGACCCAGTGCCGCTTTGTCGCCGTTGATAACGATCGGACGCTCGATCAACTTGGGATGCTCCACCATGGCAGTAATCAATTGCGCCTCGCTGAGGCTTGGATCGGCCAGATTGTTTTCTTTGTAGGCATCCTCACCCTTGCGCAACAGCTCGCGTGCTGAAATTCCCAGCTTGGCGAGAATATCGGCCAGGGTTTTTTCATCCGGCGGGGTCTCCAGATAGAGAATGATTTCGGGATCGATACCCTGCTCTTCCAGAAGAGCCAGAGTTTGACGGGATTTGGAACAACGGGGATTGTGATAAATGCTGATCATGATCTTTGTGTAAAATAGCCTTAATAAAAAATGCATTCTAGCGGGAAACGACCCAACGGGGCCAGACGACGTAAGGGGACACCAATGACGCCGAAAGACAAGCTGGACATGGCGAAACTATTTTTTCGCCATTTGGGCCGGCGCTTTGCCAACGACGGCTGTCGCCAGAGCGCCGCGGCGCTCACCTACATGAGCCTGTTTGCGGTGGTTCCGCTGATGACACTGATGTATTCAATGTTCTCCCTCATCCCGGCCTTTCAGGGCCTTGGAGAACAGGTGCAGCAGCTGATTTTTAATAATTTTGTGCCCCAGAGTGGCGCAGAAATTCAGGGGTATCTCAGCGAATTTTCCAGCCAGGCCCGCACCCTGTCGGTTGCCGGTGCCGTGATTCTGCTGATCACCTCCTATTTGATGCTGACCAACATCGAGCACACCTTTAACAATATCTGGGGCACTTCAGGCGCGCGACGCGGGCTATCCAGCTTTCTACTCTACTGGGGCATCCTCAGCCTGGGGCCGCTGTTGCTCGGTATCGGTCTGATGATGCGTACTTACCTGGTCTCTTTCCAGCTGCTCGTCGATGAGGTCGACGTGCTGGGCATTACCGGGCTGATTTTTGAATACCTGCCGGTGATCTTTACCTGGGCGGCATTCACGCTGCTGTTTCTTGCCGTTCCCAATTGCCGGGTCTCAGGGCGCTACGCCACCATCGGTGGTTTGATCACGACCCTGCTGTTTGAACTGGCCAAGTTGGGCTTTGGCGCTTTGATCGCCCACTCAAGCTACACCACGGTGTACGGGGCGTTTGCCATCGTGCCGATTTTCCTGATCTGGATATACTTGATGTGGATTATCGTGCTGGGCGGCGCCGAACTGGTCCGCTCCATGGAAACGTTCCAGACCGTGTGGCGGGGCTACGATTATCCCGACATGATCGCAGTACTGGTGGTGATGTGGGAGTGCTGGCGCAATCAGCAGGTCGGCGGTTCCCTGTCTGACCAGGATGTCATCGCCAGTGGTCTTGAAGAGCAGCACTGGCGGGAGTTGCGCGATGTCCTGATAGCAAAAAGACTGCTGGTGGTCACCAACAATGGCCGCTACATCCTGACCCGTGACCCCCACCAACTGAAGCTGTCGGATCTGCTGCAGCTGAGTGGCCGCAGTGTCACTGCTTTGCCCGGTGCCAAGGCCAACGAGGCGCTGTCTGATTATCACTGGTATGGTCGCCTGTCCGGCATCCTTCGCCAGAGCAACGAACAACTTCAGCAGAACCTCTCTCTGACACTGGCAGATTTATTTGAACAGGAGACCGATGTTGAGAACGACCATTAACTGCCTGATCTGTGCACTTTTTCTTAGCCTGGCAGGCTGTTTCGACAAACCCTCCGGTTACCCTCTCATGGACGGCGGCACACTCAATTTCAATGACCAGCACGGCAAGGTCGTGCTGATCAACTACTGGGCGGAGTGGTGTAAGCCCTGCCGCGAAGAAATTCCCGAACTGAATGCCTTCCAGCAGAAATTCAGCGATCAGGTACTGCTACTGGCCGTCAACTTTGACGGCGTCACCGGCGACAGACTAAAACAGCAGGCCACAGCACTGGGCATTGAATTTCCGGTTCTCGCCGAAGACCCGAGACAGCAGTTTGGGGTCAAACCCAGTGGTGTGCTGCCGGAAACTCTGGTCATTGATCGCAACGGCCAATTCCGGCAGGTACTGCTCGGCCCCCAGAACGAGGAGAAACTTGAGGCCGTGCTCAAGCAGCTGTCAGTCAGTCCACAGGAACAATGACATGAAAGATTGCCGCCAGTTCTATATCAACGGCCAATGGGTGGCACCGCAGAGCGCAGATGACCTGGCAGTGGAAAACCCTGCCACCGAACAGACCATTGCCGTAATTTCTCAGGGTACCCGGGATGATCTCAACCGCGCGGTTGCCGCTGCTAAAAAGGCATTTCAGGAGTATTCCCAAACCACCAGGGAGCAACGCATTGCCCTGCTGGAAGCTCTGCTGGCTGTTTACGAGGCCCGTTACGAAGAAATGGCATGTGCTATTTCGATGGAGATGGGCGCCCCCATCAGTTTTGCCCGCAGCGATCAGGCCGATTGTGGCCGCGGACACCTGAAAAGCGCCCTGCGGGCATTGCGGGATTACCCCTTTGAGCAATCACTGGGCAAGACACTGGTGGTGCGGGAAGCTATCGGTGTGTGCGGGCTGATCACGCCCTGGAACTGGCCCATCAATCAGATCGCCTGCAAGGTCGCCCCGGCGCTGGCCACCGGCTGCACCATGATATTGAAACCCAGCGAGATTGCTCCGTTGAGCGCCCACCTGTTTGCAGAAATGATTCACGAGGCGGGATTTCCCCCGGGGGTCTTTAACCTGGTCGATGGTGCTGGCCCGGTGATTGGTCAGGGGCTGGCGGAACACCCGGATATCGACATGGTGTCTTTTACCGGCTCCACAAGGGCGGGCGTTGCGGTTGCCAAAGCCGCCGCCGACAGTGTCAAAGGCGTGGCTCAGGAACTGGGGGGGAAATCTCCCAACCTGTTGCTGGACGATGCCGATATGGAACAGGCCGTTACCCGTGGCGTCGCGTGGTGCATGGAAAATACCGGCCAGTCCTGCAATGCACCCACTCGCATGCTGGTGCCCGAACAACACTACGAGCAAGCCGTGGCCATTGCCGCCAAAGCGGCAGCGGCTGTTACTGTCGGCTTGCCCCATGAAGAGGGCTCACATATCGGCCCACTCTCCAGTCGAGCCCAATTTGACAAGGTGCAGCATCTGATTGAGATTGCAATCAAAGAGGGCGCGCGAGTGGTGGCCGGGGGACTCGGTAAGCCAGAAGGATTTACCACTGGTCACTTTGTACGGCCCACGGTATTTGCTGACGTCAACAACCGTATGACTATCGCCCGTGAGGAGGTCTTCGGACCGGTGCTGGTGATGATTCCCTACCGCGATGAAGCCGAAGCCATCGACATCGCGAACGACACCCCCTACGGACTGGCTGCCTACATTCAGACCGGCGACCCGCAACGGGGTCAGCGCATTGCCCGGCGGTTGCGTGCAGGCATGGTCAGGATCAACGGTGCTTCCCACGGCTACAACGCACCCTTTGGTGGTTACAAGCAATCTGGCAATGGCCGCGAGTGGGGTGAATACGGGTTTGAGGATTATCTGGAAATCAAAGCCATTAACGGCTGACTTGAGCTCTGTTTTTGCTACCAGCTGAAGACCTGTTTCACGAAGGGAATGCTCAACTTCCTCTTGGCTTCCAGGGAAGTTTTCTCCAGTGTATCGAGACAGTCCATCAACCCGTGCAGATCCCGCGCTGCGCGATTCACCAGGTAGCGGGCCACTTCATCTTCCAGTGTCATGCCACGACGGGCGGCACGAAATTTCAGGATTTCCTCCCGCTGCACATCATTGGGCGCCTCCAGCTGAAACACCGGGCCCCAGCCAATACGTGACCGCAGGTCCGACAGTGCCAGGGGCAGCTCCCGAGGAGCGGCATCCCCCCCCATAAGCAGGTGACCGCCTACATCCCGAACACGGTTAAACAAGTTGAACAACGCCTCCTGCCAGTCATCCCTGTCGGCAATTGCCTGAATGTCATCAATGGCCACCAGTGGCAGACGTTCCAGCTCGGCGAGAACCGCTTCCGGAGGGTACTCCATCAACTCCCTCAAGGGCAGATACTGCACCGGAAGACCGCTGGAGGCAGCCCGATGACAGCTGGCCTGTAGCAGGTGGGAGACACCACTGCCTGGCCTACCCCAGAGGTACACAGAGGGTTCATCACTCTGGGGCCATGAATCACGCAGCAGGGTTAACAGCAAATGCTTGCTGTCACCGGCGGGAACCAGAAAATTCTCAAAGGTGGCGTCATCGTTGAGTTTGATTTGCAGGCTAAGCTGTTGAGGCACTTTTTGTCTCTAGCCTCTATCCCTAACGCCCGTGCCAGCGGAACAGGTACTCATTGGGGCCTGCACCGGGAAAGTCAGCGGTGGTCTGTTCAACGAGACGGCTGTCGCGACGCAGGGTATCCAGCAGCAGGGAGAAGTCGCCCTCCACATCCAGACGCAGACCCAACCGATCCCCTTCTACAGAATCGACAATCAACTTGCTCACCAGCTCCAGAGATTCCAGATAGCCGGTCACATCGCTGAACGACTGAAAATTGGTAACCTGATCAACGTTCAGAGTCAATTGCTGGGCATTGGTTTGGGGAATAAACGCATACCTACCGGCAATGCGGTCCACCGCCTCATCCACCAACTGATTGATTAACTGAGCTGCCGAGTCTGCCACCCCACTACTGAGATCTTCACCATCAGGCGTTTTCAGCAGCCGCGCACCGCGCCACTGACCATTTGAACTCTGGTAAAGCCTGACGGCCATCCAGTTATCGGTCTTGTAACGTTGGGCCACATCTGCCAACTGGCCCGCGCTGAAGTTCCAGACATCCTCTTCTGTCAGCTGCGAACGGTCGGCGAGATCCAGCAATGGCACCATCAACGGCGCGGCCCTTACCTTCATGGCGCTGCCAAGGAGTGACAGCAGCTCCGGCTGCTCATCAACCGAGATAAACTGACGCCCCTGCTCCAGCGTGTCGACCACCATCCATACCAGCAATTCGGGTCGGTCTGAGGGCCAGATCTGCAGTTTCTGACTGCGTGCCAGCCGATCTACTGCCGCCTGAGCATAGTGAATATTCAGGGCCAAGCCTGGCTGATCCTGGGAATTTGCGGGGTTATAGCTCACATACCCGTATTCTGTAATCATGCTTTCCGCGCGGGACAGGGATTGGACAATCTCCGGATTAGACAACACCTGGCTGTTTCCCGTGACCTTCACCAGCACCTGTCCCAGGCCGGAACGAATGGCCCGTGCACGTTCAGCCTCGCCCTGATCGGCCACAGGAACCTGCGCCTGATACAGCTCAGTCATTTGCACCGCACTGGCCATGGAGCTGAACATCAGGTTCAGGGCTACCAGGAAAAAGGAAAGGATTAACTGTCGGGTTTGTTTCATGGGGCCGATTGTAACAGCCAGCGACAAATAGACACATTCTCGAACTGCCAGATTTCGCCTTTTCATATAAAATAGCCGACCTTTGTTAAATCCGTCTCACAACCAAGGCACCTCCTATGAGCAATCCCAAACAACCCTCCCTCAGCTACAAGGACGCAGGTGTCGATATCGACGCTGGCAACGCGCTGGTCGAACGCATCAAGCAGGTAGCCAAACGTACCCGCCGACCGGAAGTGCTGGCAGGTTTGGGAGGCTTTGGCGCACTGTTCAGTTTACCCAGCGGTTACAAGGAGCCGGTGCTGGTATCCGGAACAGATGGAGTCGGCACCAAGCTGAAGCTGGCCATGGATCTGGGCATTCACGACACCATCGGTATCGATCTGGTGGCCATGTGTGTCAATGACCTCGTAGTCTGCGGTGCAGAACCCCTGTTCTTCCTCGACTACTACGCAACCGGCAAACTGAATGTGGAAACAGCCGCGGCAGTCGTCACCGGTATTGGTGAGGGCTGCAGCCAGGCCGGCTGCTCCCTGGTAGGTGGTGAAACTGCTGAAATGCCCGGCATGTATGAAGGCGAAGATTACGATCTGGCTGGCTTCTGCGTGGGCATTGTCGAAAAAGACGGATTGATTGACGGCAGCAATGTACATGTGGGTGATGCCCTGATCGGCATCGCCTCCTCCGGCCCCCACTCCAACGGCTATTCGCTGATCCGCAAGATTCTCGAAGTGTCCGGCACCGATGCCCGCTCAGAAAAGCTCGACGGAAAGCCCCTCGGTGAGCTACTGCTCACGCCGACACGCATTTATGTGAAATCCATCCTTGGCCTGGTTGAGCACGCCCACGTACCGGTGCACGCCATCTCGCACATTACCGGCGGTGGTTTGCTGGAGAATATTCCCCGGGTATTGCCGGACAGCGCCAAGGCCGTCATTGATATCCAAAGCTGGCAGAAACCTGTGATCTTCCAATGGCTGCAACAACAGGGCAACGTCGATCCCCTGGAAATGCACCGCACCTTCAACTGTGGGGTTGGCATGGTGGTCTGTGTGCCAGAAAATGCAGCCCAGACAGCCCTCGACACCCTGCATGCCGCGGGTGAAGATGCCTTCATTATTGGTCACATCGCCCACGCGGAACCCGGCGATGAACGCGTAGAACTCAAAGGTTTATAAGTTATGCAAAAAACCCATCAACCCCGTATCGTGGTGCTGCTCTCTGGCAAGGGCAGCAACCTGCAATCAATGATCGACGCGGTTCAGATGCGTGTTGTCGACGGCGAAATTGTCGCTGTTATCAGCAACAACCCCGATGCACCGGGCCTGAAAAAGGCAGAGAAAGCAGGTATTCCCACCCATGTGGTGAACCACCGGGAATTTCCCGATAGGGAAAGCTTCGACGCCTCACTGGCCGAAGTGGTAGAGCAATACCAACCCAACCTGGTGCTGCTGTGCGGTTTCATGCGTATTCTCACCCCGGAATTTGTTGCCAAATTCGAAGGCCGCATGATGAATATCCACCCGTCCCTGCTGCCCAAATACCCAGGATTACATACCCATCAGCGCGCGCTGGATGCCGGGGATACCGTAGCAGGTGCCACCGTACATTTTGTCACCAGCGAACTGGATGGCGGCCCGGCCATTATTCATGCAGAAGTGCCCGTTATGGAAGACGATACCGCCGAGACCCTGGCCGAGCGGGTTTTCGAGCAGGAGCACCTGATCTACCCCATGGCGGTTCGCTGGTATTGCCAGGGTCGTATCGGCCTGAGCAATGGCCGCGCCTTCATGTTCGGCCGCCCGTTACCCCCAAGAGGCCACCCATTTAGTACCGTTCCCCGTGAACGATAACGGCAAATGGCCCTCTAAACCCTGAATGTCATTCTTACAGGAAACACCGAACGCCATGCGCCAAGCCTTGCGCCAGACCTTACCCGCCGCCCTGATGGGCGTGCTGGCATTACTGTTCGCCCAGAGTCCAACCGCCTTGGCCGAGAGCGAAGCTGCACTGGTTCCCTATCAGCTGGCTTATGCGGCAACCCTTAACGGCATGGATATCGATGCCAAGCGGGAATTGCGCGTCAACGGCAACCGCTACGAAATCATCACCAGCGCCAAAAACCTGCTGGGCAGCATTACCGAGGAAGGCACCTTCAGCCTGGATGAGCAGGGCGTGATCGTGGACCACGGTTACGAATACGAGCGCAATATCATCGGCATGAAAAAAACCGAAGAGCTGTCCTATGACCGCACTGCCGGTGTTGCCAATTACGAAGCTAAAAAGAAAAAGCGCCAGGTCAAGCTGGATGGCAACTACCTGAACCGCCTCTCCTACCAAGTGCAATTACAGCGCGACCTCAGCAACGGACAAACCACATTGCAATACCAGGTGATTGCAAGGGGCCGACTGAAAGACTACAACTTTGAAATACTGGGTGAAGAAACCCTCGACACCCCTCTCGGCCCGTTCAAGACCATCAAGGTGAAACGAGTGCGCGAGGATGACGACCGGCAAACCATTATGTGGTTTGCCCCGGAGCTGAACTACCTGCTGGTACAACTGTGGCAGAAAGAAGAAGATGGCGATGATCACAAACTGGTGATTAAATCGGGGACAATCAACCGTCAACCCATAGTCAATGGCGGCGATCACTCCTAGGAGAGCAGATTCGTGGCAACACCGGAAATAGGCGGGACACAGCCCATCATCACCGATGTTATCCAAGGTGAAACCTACTGGTGGTGTGCCTGTGGTCGAAGCGCTTCGCAGCCGCTCTGCGATGGCTCCCACAGTGGCACGGAATTTACGCCCCGATCCTGGCAGGCCCCGAGAACAGGAAAAGTCGCCTTCTGCACCTGCAAGCGAACCGCCAACGCACCGCTGTGCGACGGTTCACACGCGAACATTATTCAGGAGTAACCCATGGAAATCAGGCCCGACGAAAGGCCCGAAAGAGAACAACCCCGCAGCAAAGCCGGTGTATGGATTGCCCTGGTGATTGCTGCCGCACTAATCGGTGGTGGCGCTTATTACCTGCTGAGCGGAGATAACGCGCCCGAAGAAGAACCCACTGCTGCCGTAGAATTTGAGCCAGAACCATTACCTGCCCCCCCGGCAACACCGGCACCGTTACCGGAAGTGAAAGAAGAAATCCCCCCGCAGGCACCACCGCCCGAAGTAAAAAAGGTGCCCCTGCCCAGCCTCGACGAGAGTGACAAGCTGGCACGGGAAAAACTCGCCGAACTGACTCCCGACGGCAAACTGGAACTGTGGCTGCCTGGCGACTTTATTCTCCGTCGCGGCACTACCCTGGTGGATGGTCTGTCACGGGGTATCGTGTTGCGCAAAATGCTCAACGCACCCGCACCGGAAGGCAAATTTGCCGTCCTCAAGGATGGTGCCAAAATTTCCATCGACTCCGCTAACTACCAGCGCTACAACTACCTGGTGGAAACCCTTGAAGCCCTGGATACTGATAGCATCGTGGGACTGTTTCACTTCCTGCGTCCACTGCTGGAACAAGCCTACGGCGAGCTGGGTTATCCACCAGAGAAAGTGGACAAAGCCTTTATCGCAGCACTCGACCAGATACTGGCCGCCCCATTCCCGCTGCAACCGGTATACCTGACCCAGGAGTCCGTGAACTACAAATTCGCCGACCCGTCGCTGGAAGCCCTATCGCCCCTGCAGAAACAACTGGTGCGCATGGGGCCGACAAACACCAAACGCGTGCAGGACAAAGCCAAAGAAATCAGAGAAGCACTCTTAAAGTAGCCAGTACTGCCCAACACTGGGACAAACCCCGGCGCACCGGCAACCAGCCTTTTCAAGGCTTGTACGGTTAGAACATCACCAATACCGCCTTTCTCGGCAGTATCAAACAACAAGACAGGGAGTAAAGTCTTATGGAACAGGATGTTCCCCCACACCACTCCAGAAGACCAATTTCGGTATACATGGCACAGATATGCAAAGTGTTATGTCGCTCTGCTGCCTGTTTAACCGCTACGTTTATGGGGTTAACGAAATGAAGTTACTAAAAACCATTATTGATGAATCTGGAAATAAAAAATATTCACTAAAAATAATGGAGTCTGAATCCATTATTGATCTTAAAAACACAGGTGAGCGCTACGCTATAGAGAAAGGGGTTACGGACATATCTTGGCTAGACTGCACACACCCAACAATGGGCGATAACAAACTAGCCGATAGAAATACTAGATTTACACTAAGTATTTCTGAGTCGGAATTTTTCGTTATTGAAAAATAAATTTAACAAGACGCTGCACTCGGCATTGTAGTTCCCCACTTTGATAGATATCCCATGAGTTTTGACGGAATCATTTTTTTATTAATCCTCACGCTGATTGCCTACTTTTTCTATTGGAACAAGAAGAAGGCACAACTCGCATTTATTGAAAACTACCGTTTCAGCTCATCTATCGGCAAAAAGGTCCAGAAAAAATATCCCCTCCTGACTCAAGATCAAATTGACCTGGTCATCAAAGGGCTCCGGGATTATTTCTATATTTGCAACAAGGCAAAGCGACGAATGGTTGCAATGCCATCTCAGGTTGTTGATGTCGCCTGGCATGAATTTATTCTTTTCACACGGCCATACCAGGCCTTTTGCAAAAAGGCCCTTGGCAGGTTTCTTCACCATACTCCAACCGAAGCCATGCGGACGCCGACGCTGGCACAAGACGGCATCAAGCGTGCCTGGAGACTGGCATGAGCCAAAAGCAACATTAACCCGTCCACGCCAACACGCTTGCCATTACTTTTTTCAATTGACTCCCTGCTCGGCATAGAGGATGGCTTCAAATATTCTTTAGATTGCAAAGATAAATCGTCACCGTTCTACGGTGATGGCTACTGTGCAGGCCACATTGGCTGTGCCTCTGGATGTGCAGGTGATTCTGGAGCCCCTTCAAGCTCCAGCGGTTTTTCTGATGGATGCGGCGGGGACTCCAGCGGTTGTGGTGGAGGCTGTGGCGGAGATTAGTTGACTGACACATAAAGCCGGATTGAGAGCAGAGATGTTCAGGGTGACTAGGTTACTTGAGGACAAACCGCTAAGATGCTTCCGTCACTCAATCACAACAAGAAATAAACTATGTATCCCATTATCAAAAATGCCCACATTACCTTTGCACTGATCAGCATTGCCCTGTTTTTGCTACGCGCCACCTGGTCGGTGATGGAGTCGCCAAAACTGCAGCAGAAATGGGTGAAAATTGCCCCCCATGTCATCGACACACTACTGCTGGCCTGCGCGATTTACCTGATGATCACCCTCAGCCAGTACCCCTTTGCCGAAAACTGGCTGACCGCCAAGCTGTTGGCATTGTTTGCCTATATCGGGTTGGGAACCTTTGCCATCAAACGTGGCAAGACCGCAGGCAGCCGGATGTTCTTCAGCCTGCTGTCAGTGGCAACGTTCTGCTATATTTTTGCCGTGGCCATCACACACTCTCCCTGGCCTGTGTAACGAAGTAAACTGCCTTGCATCTCCGGGAAAAATGTCCTGTACTTTCTGAAAGGAAAATGGACAGGGAGACCAGCACATGCCGAGAGATACAGCGCCAACCGATGCCACCAACCCAGTATTTGCTTATCTGATTATCTTTGGCACCAGCCTAATTGGTGCAGCCGTGCTGTATGGCGGACTGAAGTCCACCGGGGTCTTTGAAAGCGAAGGCATGGAATTGGGCGGCGCCGCGGCTGGCTTTGTAATTATTCTGCTGATCGCGAAACGAATTTTTTCTCCCTACAGCGCCAACATCTGGACAACTCCCAGAACAATCAGGCACGGGAAATCGAGACACTGCGCGAGGAACTGGAAAAGCTTCGCTCAGGTGAGCAGCCCGAACTCGAATGCCCCAAGGGCTTTGAATTGATGGTGTCGCGGGATTTTGGTCTGGGTTTCGCCAAGCCGAGAACCTGGAGTCAACACCCGGAGCAGCATATCGGCATGTACATGACGCCCATGACCGAGGACATCATAAAAACAGGCTTTCGCGGCAATATCACCATTACCATGACGCTGTTGGATCAGGTACCCGGCCTGCCGGATGACCCGGACGAAATCACCAACGATGAACTTAAGGCGCCCCTACAAAGTGCCATACAGCTACATGAAGGCACTGATGTGAAGTGGCACCCCACCTATGTTGCCAACCGCCGTGCAATGTGTGCGGAATTCACTATTCATCGCGCGCCAGGGCCGACCATAGTTATGGAGGGTGCCGTGGTTTTGGATGCCCCTGGGAGAAGACTATTTGTTTTTGCCCTTTATGAAGCACTGCCACACTCGGAACAATCACAACAGTTGTTCCGACAACTACTATCTACTGTGAAATTCCTGTCGTAAAACAGCAGGGACCGGGAAATCAGGCTTTGGGCAGAGTAACGCCGGTCTGGCCCTGGTACTTACCGCCGCGGTCGGCGTAGGACACTTCGCATACCTCATCGGATTCAAAGAAGAGCATCTGCGCCACACCCTCGTTGGCGTAGATTTTTGCTGGCAGGCTGGTGGTGTTGGAAAATTCCAGGGTAACGTGCCCTTCCCATTCTGGCTCCAGCGGCGTGACGTTGACGATAATGCCGCAACGGGCATAGGTGGACTTACCGAGGCAAACTGTCAGCACATTGCGGGGAATGCGGAAATACTCAATGGTGCGCGCCAGGGCAAAAGAGTTGGGCGGGATGATGCAGTAGTCGCCCTTCACATCGATGAAGGCATCGTTATCGAAGTTTTTCGGGTCGACGGTCTTGGAATGGATGTTGGTGAAAATCTTGAATTCATCCGCACAGCGTACGTCGTAGCCATAACTGGACACCCCGTAGGAGATCACTTTCTGGCCGTTCGGATCAGGCTGACGAACCTGTCTTTCCTGAAACGGCTCAATCATGCCGTGTTGCTGTGACATGCGGGTAATCCACTTATCGGATTTGATGCTCATAGTTTTTACTCAGAATTGACGGCCTGGGGGCCTGCGAATGAAAGAGGGCAATAATACCGGTTTGCACCGGTCGGTCAACGCCCTGTACCAATAGCTGCCGGGCCGATTATTCGATCACAATTTCAGGAACGCTGCTGGTGGCTTCCGGAGGCAACATGGCCGCCACCTTGCGGGCAATCTCGCGATAACTTTTTGCCGCAGCTCCCTCGGGATCGGACATCACGCTGGGAGCACCGCCATCAACCCCCTGACGAATGCCCATTTCCAGTGGCAGCGAACCCAGCAATTCGGTCTGGTATTCACTGGCTACCCGCTCGCCCCCGCCTTCGCCGAAGATATGCTCCACTTGGCCGCACTGACTGCACTGGTGCATCGCCATGTTCTCAACAATACCCAGTACCGGGATTTTCACCTTGTGAAACATTTCGATGGCCTTGCGGGCATCTAGCAACGCGATGTCCTGGGGAGTGGTAACAATCACCGCACCGGCCAGCCGGGCATTCTGGGCCAGGGTTAACTGGATATCACCCGTCCCCGGTGGCATATCAACAATCAGGTAATCCAGGGATTCCCAGAGGGTCTGGTTGAGCAGTTGCAACAGCGCGCCGGTGGCCATGGGACCACGCCACACCATCGGTGTCTGCTCGGTCACCAGGTAGCCCATTGACATGGATTTGATGCCATGGGCCTCCACAGGCACCAGCAATTTACCCCCGATGGTTTCCGGCCGGGTACCTTCAGGCACACCCAGCATGGTTGGGATACTGGGACCGTAAATATCGGCGTCGATAATGCCCACACGATAACCTTCGGCAGCCAGCGCCAGGGCCAGATTCACCGACGTGGTGGACTTCCCCACACCGCCCTTGCCGGAAGCCACGGCGATAATCTGATGAACGTGCTCCAATACGTTTGGAAGTGCGGCTTCTGCCATGGTCTATCCTCTTGACAACAGATGAAAAACCGGTTGAAAACCGGTATAGTTGCGCCCCTTTATCAACGCCCAATCCCAACTTTGACGACAGTAGTTGTAGCCATGACTGAACGCAGAAAAATTCTTGTGACCAGCGCCCTGCCCTACGCCAATGGTTCTATCCATATGGGGCACCTGGTGGAATACATCCAGACCGATATCTGGGTGCGCTTCCAGAAATTGCGCGGCCATGAATGTTACTACGTCTGCGCCGATGATGCCCACGGCACTGCCATTATGTTGAAGGCGGAGCAGCTGGGTATTACACCCGAGGCCCTGATCGACCAGGTACGCGCCGAACACCAGCAGGATTTCAGTGATTTCCTGATCAATTTCGATAATTACCACACCACCCATTCGGAAGAGAACCGCTACTTCGCGTCGCTGATTTATACCCGACTGCGGGACAAGGGTCATATCGCCACCCGGGAAATTACCCAGGCCTATGACCCTGAAAAGAACCTGTTCCTGGCGGACCGCTACATCAAGGGCACCTGCCCGAAATGCAAAACCGACGATCAGTACGGGGACAACTGTGAAGCCTGTGGCGCCACCTATGCCCCCACCGATCTGATCAACCCGGTGTCGGCCATTTCCGGTGCCACGCCGGTGGAAAAAGCCTCCACCCACTATTTCTTCAAGCTGCCTGATTTCGCTGACTTTCTGAAAGCCTGGACCCGTGCCGGCCACGTGCAACCGGAAGTGGCCAATAAACTCGGTGAATGGCTGGACGCGGGATTGCAGGAATGGGACATCAGTCGCGATGCCCCCTACTTCGGCTTTGAAATCCCCGACGCCCCGGGCAAGTATTTTTACGTCTGGCTGGATGCCCCCATCGACTACATGGCCAGCTTCAAGAACCTGTGCGACAAACTCGGGCTCGATTTTGACGAGTTCTGGGGACCACATTCGAACACCGAGTTGTACCACTTTATCGGCAAGGACATCGTCAATTTCCACGCCCTGTTCTGGCCCGCCATGCTGGCTAACGCCGATTTCCGCACCCCGTCCGAAGTCTGCGTGCATGGCTTCCTGACGGTGAATGGCAAGAAGATGTCCAAGTCCCGCGGCACCTTTATTAATGCCCGCAGCTACCTGGACCATCTCAACCCGGAATACCTGCGCTACTATTTTGCCGCCAAGCTTTCCGCCAGCGTGGACGATCTGGACCTGAATCTCGATGACTTTATCCAGCGGGTCAACAGTGATCTGGTGGGCAAGGTGGTCAACATCGCCAGCCGCTGTGCGAAATTTATCAGCAAGGGCAATGATGGCGTGCTGTCCAATACGATTGCCGACCCGGTGCTGTGGCAGCGGGCAGCCGGTGCTGCCAACGGTATCGCCGATCACTATGAGAACCGAGAATTTGGCAAGGCCGTTCGCGACATCATGGCGCTGGCCGATGCCGCCAACGAATACATCGCGGGAAAAGAACCCTGGAAGCTGGCCAAAGAAGCCGGGCGCGAACAGGAAGTGCAGGATATCTGCTCCCTGGGCATCAACCTGTTCCGGGTGTTGATGCTATGCCTGAAACCTATTCTGCCGGCCATGGCAGAGGCATCAGAGGCTTTTCTCAACGATGAATTGAACTGGCAGGGTGAACCCCAACCCCTGTTGGGTCACCGTATCGACAACTTCAAGCCGCTGATGCAGCGGGTGGAGAAAGAAAAAGTGGACGCCATGCTGGAAGCCAGCAAAGAAGCCCTGGCAGCCGCCAGCAGTAAACCCCTCACCGGCCCATTGGTGGATGAACCCCTGGCAGCAGAAATCGGCTTTGACGACTTTATCAAGGTGGACCTGAGGGTGGCCTTGATCGTCAAGGCGCAGCCGGTGGAAGGTGCGGACAAGCTGTTACAGCTGACCCTGGATATTGGCGGTGAGACCCGCAATGTCTTTTCCGGCATCAAATCCGCCTACAACGCCGAGGACCTGGAAGGCCGCCTCACGGTGCTGGTGGCTAACCTGGCACCACGGAAAATGCGCTTCGGGGTATCCGAGGGTATGGTCCTGGCCGCGGGAGACGACAAGGGCATTTATCTACTCTCCCCCGACAGTGGCGCCCAACCTGGCCAGCGCATTACCTGAGTCCTCAGCTGGGTTTTTATCACTTAATGCTATGCCTTATGGTCAAATAAACTAAAAGGCTCCAGTTTTATACTTAATAGCAGGGTTGACCAGCCGCTATAATGGCTGACCCAATGAGACCGACGATATGCAGGAATTTGCCATCATTCTGATCAGCGCCATACTGGTGAACAATTTTGTTCTCGTCCAGTTCCTTGGCCTGTGCCCGTTCATGGGGGTCTCAAATAAACTGGAAACGGCTATCGGCATGGCCGGTGCCACCACCTTCGTACTTACCCTCGCTGCCTTGTCCAGTTACATGGTGAACAGCTGGATTCTGGTACCCCTCAACCTGGAGTACCTGAAAACCATTTCTTTTATCCTGGTAATTGCAGTGGTGGTGCAGTTCACCAAGATGTTTATCGAAAAGAGCAGTCCGCTGCTATATCGGGTACTCGGTGTGTTCCTGCCACTGATCACCACCAACTGTGCTGTGCTGGGCGTAGCCTTGCAGAATACCGCCAAGGCTCACAGCCTGCTGGAGTCCACACTCTACGGTTTCGGTGCTGCGGTGGGCTTTTCACTGGTATTAATTTTGTTTGCCGCCATGCGTGAGCGACTTGCCGTTGCCGATGTACCGACACCATTCAAGGGTGCGGCCATTGGCATGATTACCGCTGGCCTGATGTCTCTGGCCTTCATGGGCTTTAGTGGGCTGGTCTAGGGGCATTCTTCTGTGTACGACCTGATGATTCAACACCCGTTGATCGCGGCACTGGTGGCCTTAGTGGGGCTCGCCGTGATTTTTGGCGCGGTACTGGGTTTTGCCGCCATCAAGTTCCGTGTTGAAGGTGACCCCATTGTTGAGCAGATCGACAAGCTTCTGCCCCAGACACAGTGTGGCCAATGCGGATACCCCGGCTGTCGACCTTATGCCCAAGCCATCGCCGACGGCGATGCCATCAACAAATGCCCACCCGGCGGGCAAACCACGATCAATGCGCTGGCAGCTCTGCTGGATGTTGACGCTCCCACCCTGGATGCGGAACACGGACAGGAAAGCGATATCAAGAAGGTCGCCTTTATCCGTGAGGATGAATGCATCGGTTGCACCAAATGTATCCAGGCATGTCCGGTGGACGCCATCCTCGGTGCTGCCAAGCAGATGCATACAGTGATCGCCAGCGAATGCACCGGCTGTGATCTCTGTGTCGAACCCTGCCCGGTAGATTGCATCGACATGTTACCGGTTCCACAGGGACTGGCGGACTGGAAATGGGAGATGCCCGCCTCCAGTGCCGAGCAGGTCAAAGCCCTGCGCCCCGGCAATATCATCGCCACTGATCGCGGGGACCGGGCTGCATGAGAAAAATCTGGGATCTGGTCGGCGGCGTTCACCCCCCCGAGAACAAACACCAGTCGGTGCAACAGCCCATTGGCCGCCTGCCCCTGCCTGAAAAACTGGTCATCCCCCTCAACCAGCACATTGGTGCGCCGCCAAAGCTGGTCGTCAATATTGGCGATGAAGTCTTGAAGGGGCAGGTACTGGCAGAGCCCAATGGCATGGTCAGTGTCGGTGTACATGCACCAACCTCCGGCGTCATCAGCGATATCAGCGATTATCCGATTCCTCATCCATCTGGCATGTCGGCCCGTTGTATTACCCTCATTCCAGACAACTATGATCGCTGGATTGAACACGCGGGCTTGGACGACTTCAGGGCCTGCAGCCCGGCCAAGTTGCTGGAACTGATTCGCGAAGCCGGAATCGCCGGACTCGGTGGCGCGGGCTTCCCGGCTGCAGTAAAACTGTCAGCGCGCAAACCGGTCAGCACCCTGATTATCAACGCCACCGAGTGTGAGCCGTACATCACTGCCGATGACATGCTGATCCGCGAACGTGCCGAGGATATCGTTGAGGGCATACGTATTCTCGCCTACATCCTGGGCGACCCCGAAGAAGTCCTGATCGGCATTGAGGACAACAAACCCGAAGCCTATGAAGCCCTGCAGCCCTATCTCGCCGATACCAATATCGAACTGGTGGAATTCCCCACCCGCTACCCTTCAGGCGGCGAAAAGCAGCTGATCCAGATCCTGACCGGCAAGGAAGTACCCAGTGGCGGCATGCCGGCAGATATCGGTATTGTCTGCCAGAACATCGGCACTACCTATGCCATCCAGCGGGCGATCCGCCACGGGGAACCTCTGATCTCCAGGGTCACTACGGTCACCGGTCGGGCCTGTACGCTGAACCGCAATTATCAAACTCTGATCGGCACCCCCATCAGTCACTTGCTGAAGCATAACGGTTATGATCACCACCACTGTGCCCGCCTGATCATGGGCGGCCCGATGATGGGCTTTACCCTGACGGATATGGACGTACCCGTCATCAAGACCACCAACTGTATTCTGGCGCCCTCAAAAGAAGAGCTGCCCACCCCACCTCCCGCACAAGCCTGTATACGCTGCGGAATGTGTGCCGAGGCGTGCCCCGCCAGCCTGTTGCCACAACAGCTATTCTGGTATGCACAGTCTCAGAACTACGAGCGCCTGGAAGCTCACAACCTGTTCGACTGCATAGAATGCGGTGCCTGCTCCTATGTCTGCCCCAGCAATATTCCATTGGTGCAGTACTACCGCGCTGCCAAAGGCGAAATTCGCAAGCAGGCCCAGGAAAAAATCAAATCTGATCGTGCCCGGGCACGCTTTGAATTCCAACAGGCCCGCAAAGCCAAAGAGGAAGCGGAAAAATCTGCCAAACGCGAAGCGCGTAAAAAAGCTGCAGCCGAAGCACGGGCCAAGAGCGGCGATCCGGCCGCCACCACTGACTCGCAAAGCGATATCGTGCAAGCCGCCATGGCTCGGGCAGCAGAAAAGCAGGCCTCGCCGGAAGCACAGAAAGCCAAACTGGAGCGTGGCGTAGCCCGAGCAGAAAACCACCTGCAAACCGTGGAGCAACGATTGCTGGCGGCTGAACAGGATGGCAATGAACAACAGGTGGAACAGGCTAGAGCTGCAGTAGCTGATGCACGCCTGCGCCTCGATGATGCCCTCGCCAAACTACAGGCTCTGGAAACTGAAGGAGCCAGTACTGAAAACAAGGTCATGGAACGGCTACAGGCCAGCCCCAACGAGGCCCTGCAGAAAAAGATTGCCAGCCTCAGGGAGCGTATTGCGATCACTGAGCAGAAAATTGCCGAGGCCGACGACGAAGCACTGGAAACAGCACTACAAAACGGTCTGGACAAGCAGATCGGCAAGCTGAAAGAGGCTGAAAAACAGTTGGCTGAAACCCCTGCTGGTGACGCTGTGTTGACACCGGCAGGCACCACCGATGCCGCTGCCGCGGCGATTGCCAAAGCCCAGGCCCGTGCAGCAGCAATGGGCAACCTGTCTGAAGAAGACAAGCTCCGTGAGTCCATCATGTCACTGGAGGGCCGTATCGAGAAGGCACAGGCCAAACTCGATGAAGCCCGGGCCAGTGAATCCGAACACGTAGATGCCCTGCAGACCGGTCTCAACAAACTGCAGCAGAAGCTGCTGGACAACCGCGAGAAATACTTTGCCCTGACCGGCCAAACTATAGGCTCCGAAGAGCAGCCTCAGGATGCGGCCTCTGTCGCCATTGCCCGCGCCCAGGCGCGTGCCGTGGAGCTGGCCAACATGTCCGAACAGGACAAACTGCGAGAAGCCGTAAATTCCCTGAAGGGGAGACTGGAAAAGTCCCGCCAGAAATTGCGTCAGGCGGAAGCCGAAGGCTCAGAACATGTGGAAGCTCTGCGCACCGCCTCAGAAAAACTTGAAGCCAAACTGGCCGCTGCCGAACAGCAGCTGGCTGAATACAACGCCTGACGGATAACGCCCATGGCCTTGCTGAAACTCACCTCACCCCATGCACATGCTGCCCAGAATACCGGGGCTGTCATGCGCCTGGTGCTGCTGGCGACAATTCCCGGTCTGCTGGCGCTGACGGTGTTCTTTGGCTGGGGATCACTGATCAACATTCTGATCGCCGGCACCGTCGCCGTCTGTTGTGAGGCTTTGGTCATGCGCTTGCGCAAGCGCCCGGTGATGTTCTACCTGCGAGATTGCAGCGCCTTGGTCACCGCAGTTTTGCTGGGGCTGGCCCTGCCGCCACTGGCTCCCTGGTGGGTGGTGGTAATTGGTACAGGATTCGCCATCCTCATAGCCAAGCATCTCTATGGTGGCCTAGGTTACAACCCTTTCAACCCAGCCATGGTCGGGTATGTCGTCCTCCTGATCTCCTTTCCGGTACAGATGACGGCCTGGGCCACGCCCCTGCCGCTCTACCCAGAAGGTTTGTCAGCACCGAGCTTCTGGGAATCGCTGCAAATTGTTTTTCCGGTACTCAGCCCGGGAAATATCGATGCCGTCACCGCCGCCACACCGCTGGATACGTTCAAACACAACAGCAGTCTGCTGGTGACGCAACTGTATGAAAAAACCCCGCTGTTCAGTCAGGCCCACTGGGCCGGTCTCGGCTGGGAATGGGTAAACCTCGGGTTTCTGGCTGGCGGAATTTTGCTGCTGGCCCGCCGCGTCTTCACCTGGCATGCTCCAGTCGCCATGCTCAGTAGCCTGGCGCTTTGTGCCGCCTTGTTTTACGACAGTGGCAGCTCTGCCAGCCACGGCTCACCGCTGATGCACTTACTGTCCGGGGGCACCATGCTGGGGGCATTCTTTATTGTCACCGACCCGGTGACCTCGGCGACCAGCAATCGCGGACGACTGATCTACGGCGCCCTGATTGGCGTGCTGATTTTCATTATCCGCAGCTGGGGTAGTTACCCGGATGCCGTAGCATTTGCCGTGCTACTGATGAATTTTGCCGCGCCCCTTATCGATAATTACACGCTGCCGCGCACCTACGGCCATACCAAATCCCGTCGCGCCACGAAGAAGAAGGAATAGCCATGGCTACCCTGGGGAAATCCATCAGTTTTAACAGTGTAGTGCTCGGCATCTTTGCCCTGATCACCGCGTCTCTGCTGGCCGGCACTTATCTGGGCACCAAAGACCGTATTGCCGATGCCAAACGGGAAGTGGCAAAGCGGGCACTGCTGGAAATTATTCCGCTGGAACAGCACAGCAATGACCTGCTAATGGACACGTTACCTGTGCCCGCAAATTTTCTGCACACGCTGGGCCTGGATGATGAGGGCGGCGACATCAATATCGCCCGCGAGGGAGATGAGCCGATTGCGGTTATTGTTCCCGCCGTGGCGCCCGATGGCTACAACGGTGATATTCAGCTGATTGTCGGCATCAATATCGATGGCACACTAGCCGGGGTCCGCACTATCTCCCACCATGAAACACCGGGGCTAGGCGACAAGATCGACCTGAAAAAGAGTGACTGGATTCTGGGTTTTAACGGCAAGTCCCTGACCAACCCGCCACCCTCCCAGTGGAAAGTGAAAAAAGATAAGGGAGACTTTGATCAGTTTACCGGCGCCACCATCACGCCTCGCGCCGTGGTCAAACAGGTCTACAAAACCCTCAAATACTACAATGAAGACCAAGAACGGCTACTGAAAGCTGCCCGAAAAAAACCGGCAGTTACCCATCAGACCAGCGAGGAAGCCAATAATGGCTAGTACCAGCTCACGTGAAGTCGCCCATAACGGATTATGGAAGAACAACCCGGCACTGGTTCAACTGCTGGGGTTGTGTCCCCTGCTGGCTGTTACCGGATCGGTGGTGAATGCACTGGGACTAGGCCTGGCTACCATGCTGGTTCTGGCTGGCTCCAACACCGTGGTTTCAATGATTCGCAACCATGTTTCCGAGGCAGTCAAAATCCCCGCCTTTGTGATGATCATTGCCACGTTCACCACCTGCACCGAACTGCTGATGCAGGCATTTACCTACGAGCTTTACACCATTCTAGGGATTTTCATTCCATTGATCGTCACCAACTGTATGATCCTGGGCCGCGCAGAAGCCTTTGCCTGCAAAAACCCTGTAGCCATTTCGCTGTTTGACGGCCTGATGATGGGCGGTGGATTTGGCCTCGTCCTGCTGTCGATTGGCGCCATTCGTGAAATTCTCGGCAGCGGCACCCTGTTTGCCGACATGCACTTGCTGTTCGGGCCCATCGCCGAAAACTGGACACTACACCTGTTTGGCGAAGGTTATGGTTTTCTGATTGCCGTATTGCCCCCCGGCGCTTTCCTCGTGGCCGGCGCCGATCTCGACTCCCCCGCGCGCGCGGCTCCACGCTAGATTACGTCGTGACACCACCAGTTCGGCGACCCGTTCGGCGGCGACCGCGGCGATCAGAAGGAGTCGGTCTGGTAGAACAAGGGCACCAACTAGTGTGCCAGGTAATGGACGAGGTAATTGGTCTTCCGCGGAAGTTCTCAAAGTCCTGTCCTCCAGACAAAGAACTGGTGGATCTCGGGGTCCTCATATCTCAAGGTG
>JALRJN010000038.1 GCA_023261185.1 Porticoccus sp. | reverse complement strand
AGAGGAAAACTCAGATACCCGGATACCAGCGTCACTCAACCTCAACTTTATAACTATCGTCCCGTAGACACTCAACTTTGGTCGGCGGCACAGGAACGGGGCCAACATCCGTGTTTTGGCATCATAACCCGTTCTTTAATTCCTGCAAGGCACAGCCGGGAAATGTGAGTCACATAACGGCGACACTCGCGGCAAACCAACCCCCAAATAGCATGTCTGCGACAATTTGTCGCTGAAGATCACAACGGTATCCAGGCGGAACCGGACTGGCGTACCAACCGGACCCTGGCCAAGGCCATCCGCTTTTAATTTCCCCGGCATTCCGCCGCGATATTTCAACCCTCCCCCATTCTCGCTAGACTGTTCTGAGGGGAATGGGAGCGGGTTTGATGGCCTTCAGCATCGCGGAATACTCCAACCGACTGATACCAGTTGTGTCCAGCATTGGCCAAAGTAGTTTTTTTAATCAGCTGATGGCTTTTCTGAAAAAACTGACACCCATTGATAACGCAGTCATTCTCTCCTATCACCAACAACAACCAACGTTGAGCTACAACGACCTGCCGCCGGCCAACCGCCCAACCCATATTGATTTATTCCTGAGAGGCGCCTACCTACTGGACCCCTGTTACCGGGCGGCCCAGGACGGGCATGAGGGGTTTTATCGACTGGACGGATTGGCCCCGGTGGGTTTTCGGAAGAGCGAATACTACAAAAACTATTTTCGCCACACCGGACTGATCGATGAGTGCGGTTACCTGTTTCGGTTAAACGCACAGGCGCCAGGAGATTGGCTGAACATTTCCCTAGGCCGGGGTGAACACCATCATCGTTTCAGCTTGTCTCAACAGCGCTTGCTGCGGGATATTGCACCGCTGCTCCAATCTCTGTGCCAACAGCATTGGCAAACCACCGATCACAGCCAACACCAACACGATGACCTGCACCGGCATTTATCTTCGGCACTGAGCCATTTTGGTAGGTCGGTACTCACCGAAAGAGAGACACAGATCATTCAGCTCTTCCTCCACGGCCATTCCACCAAATCCATCGCTCAGAAACTGTCTATTTCGCCGGAAACGGTAAAACTGCATCGCAAGCACAGCTACGCCAAGCTGGACGTTACGTCCCAATCAGAGCTGTTCTACCTGTTCATCGATGCCCTTTCGAGTATGCGGCCGCCATTTGGTGGTGACCCACTGGAGGGGTATCTCGAATCGAAAACATGAAGCCGGGTTATAAAATATCGTGGGCACGCAGAGACACATCAGGATGAGGGATATTCAGAGATAAGCGTCGTATTCCAGGATAGACACCCTTCGGTCAAATTCCGCCAACTCCTGCTGTTTAGCCGCCAGAAACACCCGCTGAAATTCAGCACCAAAATACTCGCTGATAAATGCCGACTGCTCCAGACGCTGTAGGGAATCAGGCAAGTAACGAGGCAACTCTGCACCCGGCTGAGCATAAGCATCGCCCTCTATGGCCGGGGGTGGTACCAGTTGTTGTTCAATGCCATGGAGCATTCCCGCCAGAATCACCGCGACCACCAGATACGGGTTGGCATCGGCACCGGCCACCCGGTGTTCAATGCGGCGGTCCGCCAGGTTACCGGTGGGAATCCGCAACGCCGTGGTGCGATTTTCATAACCCCAGCTGGCCGTCAAGGGTGCATGACTGCCGGGCTGAAAGCGACGACAGGCATTGATGTTGGGGGCAAAAATAGCCATGGCATCAGCCATAGAAATCAGGCAACCCGCCACGGACTGGGCCAGTAATTCGCTGCCCTGCTCTTCGCCATTGTTAAAAACATTTCTGCCCTGCTGGTCGAGGATACTGCAGTGCACATGCATACCGCTACCCGCCAACTCGCCAAATGGCTTGGCCATAAACGTGGCCAGTTTGCCTTGCTCACGGGCCACACCTTTGATCAGACGCTGCAACATCAGACCGTGATCTGCCGCCAGCAGCGCATCATTGCCGTGGTAGAGATTGACCTCATACTGAGAGGGTGCAGCTTCGGCTATCAGTGTATCTACCGGCAACCGTTGAGCGACACAGGCCTCCCGGATTGCCCGCATTAACGGCGCTTCATCCTCCAGCTGAT
>JALRJN010000012.1 GCA_023261185.1 Porticoccus sp. | reverse complement strand
GAGTCCATCATGATGTTTGAAATGTTAGATAACGCCAACAAAGGCACCGTCATTAAAGTGGTCGGTGTAGGTGGAGCGGGTGGCAATGCCGTCTCGCATATGATTCGTTCTGGTGTTCAGGGCGTGGATTTCATTTGCTGCAATACTGATGCGCAAGCATTGGCTGCAACGAATGCGCCTGTCCAGATTCGCCTGGGCCGTACCGGTTTAGGTGCCGGTGCCAAGCCAGACCAAGGCCGTGCGGCAGCCGAGTTGGCACGCGAAGAAATTCGCGCGGCACTCAATGGCGCCAATATGGTGTTCATTACCGCCGGTATGGGTGGTGGCACGGGTACAGGTGCGGCGCCCATCGTTGCCGATGTGGCCAAGGAGCTCGGTATTCTGACCGTTGCGGTGGTCACCCGTCCGTTTGTATTCGAAGGTCGCAAGCGCATGGCGATTGCCGAAGAGGGGCTGGTGGAGTTGAAGGATAAGGTGGACTCTCTGATCACCGTTCCCAACGAAAAACTCCTGCAGGTACTGGGTAAAACAACCAGCCTGCTGGAAGCCTTCAAAGCGGCCAACGATGTACTGTTAGGTGCTGTACAGGGTATTGCTGATCTGATTATCCGCCCCGGCATGATTAACGTCGACTTTGCCGATGTGCGTACAGTGATGTCCGAGATGGGGCAGGCCATGATGGGTACAGGCGAAGCTACGGGCGAAGATCGTGCCCGTATCGCCGCGGAAACCGCGATCCATAGCCCGCTGCTGGAAGATATCAACCTGCAGGGTGCCCGAGGCATTCTGGTGAATATTACCGCTGGTCCAGATCTCTCACTTGGCGAATTTTCCGATGTGGGCGATACGGTCGAGGCATTTGCGTCTGATAATGCGACTGTTGTGGTCGGCACCGTTATCGATCCTGAAATGGGCGACAAACTGCGCGTTACCGTGGTGGCCACTGGCCTGGGGCAGGGCATTGAGCGCAAGCAGCCAACCAAGGTTGTGGATAATGGGCCGGCACCGACCCCCAATGTCAGGAAAGCCACTACCGGTGAGCCTGATTACGACGTGCTGGACAAGCCGACTGTGATTCGTCGCGGACCCAGTGGTGGAGAAGCAGTGGCGCGGAAAATGGATGTCCGTGCTGATGCAGACATGGACTACCTGGATATCCCTGCGTTCCTGCGTCGCCAGGCGGACTGATTGCCAGGCTGTATCAGGCTTCCGTAAAAGACGAGCTGCCAGCTACCCCTCGAACCTGCTGGCAGTTCGTTTATGGAGCTATGGGGAGACATCTGTTAGTATTGCGGCCAGTTTTTCATTTCCACTGCTTTTCTTGCAGGTATTGGTAAGGCATGATTCGACAGCGTACCCTGAATAATATGATTCGCGCCACGGGTGTTGGCTTGCACACTGGCGAAAAAGTGTACCTGACTTTACATCCCGCCCCCGTTAATACCGGTATTATTTTCCGCCGCACCGACCTCGATCCTGTGGTCGAAATCTTTGCCAAGGCAGAGAATGTGGGTGAAACCACCCTGTCCACCACACTGGTCAACGGCGACGTCAAAGTTTCTACGGTTGAACACCTGCTTTCCGCCATGGCGGGACTGGGCATCGATAATGCCATTATCGATGTGACTGCGCCCGAAGTGCCAATCATGGACGGCAGCGCCGGACCTTTTGTCTTCCTGTTACAGTCTGCGGGCATCCGCGAGCAGGAAGAACCGAAACAGTTTATTCGCATCAAGCGCCCGGTGACCGTGACCGATGGCGACAAGACCGCATCCTTTCGGCCGTTCAATGGTTTCAAGGTCAGCTTTTCCATTGACTTCGACCATCCGGTTTTTCATAACCGTACCCTGAAAGCTGAGGTGGATTTTTGTACTACTTCTTTTGTTAAAGAAGTCAGCCGTGCCCGTACGTTTGGTTTTATGCACGAGATTGAATATTTGCGCTCCATGGGCCTGGCCCGTGGAGGCAGTATGGACAATGCTATTGTTGTTGACGAGTATCAGGTGTTAAATGAGGACGGTCTTCGCTACGAAGACGAATTTGTGAAGCACAAGATCCTTGATGCTATCGGCGATCTGTATTTGCTTGGCAATAGTCTGATTGGCGAGTTCGTTGCCCATAAATCAGGTCATGGGTTGAATAATGCTTCGTTGCGGGAGCTGATTGCCCAGAAAGATGCTTGGGAAGTGGTCACCTTTGAAAATGATGAAGATGAGGCGCCGATCTCATATATGAAACCGCTGCTTACCGTATAGTCTGGCTAACAGCGATCAGTAGATGATGCCAATAGACTGTGAAAATTATATTTATCAGTAATCGCAAGGGGACGACCCGCTCCATGGTGCTCAGCAACTGGGCCAAGGCGCTGTTGTCCCTGTGTTTGCTGGGCCTCCCCATTTCGGGCGGCATATTGATTGGCTCGTTGCTCGCTAGCGGCAACCATCCCATTGATATCACCCTTATCAACTCCATGCGTCAGGAACTGGAACAGCAGCAGTCCGAACTGGATCTCGGGCGTGAGGATGCACAGCAAAAGGTCAAAGCCATCACCCTTAAGCTGGCGGAGTTTCAGGCACGCTTGGTGAGGCTGGATGCACTCGGTGAGCGCCTCTCTGAAGTGGCTGGCCTGGAAGATGGTGAGTTTGATTTTGGCCAGCAGCCCGCCGTGGGTGGTCCAGAACAGGATTCTCTGCAGTCCTATCAGCACTCTGAACTGGAAGCCCTTTTCCAGCAGCTTGAAGAGCAACTGGACAGTCGCGAAAGTCAATTGGGTATTCTCGAATCCCTGATGATGGATCGCAATGTGCAACGCCAGAGTGCGGTCACTGGCCGTCCCATTAAAAAGGGTTGGTTGTCATCCCGTTTTGGTCGCCGCACGGATCCTTTTACTGGTCACCGAGCCTGGCACAACGGTGTCGATTTTGCAGGCAAAGCCGGGTCGGAAATTATCGCAGTTGCTGCGGGCGTCGTGACATGGTCAGGTGAGCGCAATGGTTATGGCCAGATGGTAGAGCTTGATCACGGTGAAGGCTATGCCACCCGCTATGCTCACAACAGCGAAAACCTGGTCAAAGTGGGCGATGTCGTCAAGAAAGGTGAAGTGGTCGCCTTGATGGGTAGCAGTGGCCGCTCCACCGGTCCCCACGTGCATTTTGAAGTGTATAAAAATGGTCGGGCCGTCGACCCCGCCAGCTATATTCGCCGTACCATCCGCTAACACTCCTCTCTATCTCCTCCCTGGTTCGAAAACATTCTGCGCAGATGCACACCTATTGATGTGGATTAGATAATGAAACTCTTAAAGACGTTGTTTGGCACTAAAAATGACCGCGAAATCAAGCGGATGTCAAAACTGGTCAAACAGATCAATGCTCTGGAAGAAACAATCACCGCGCTTTCCGATGAACAGTTAAAAGCGAAAACAGACGAATTTCGACAACGTTACAGTAGCGGTGAGAGCCTTGACGCACTTTTGCCGGAGGCATTTGCCGCGGTGCGGGAAGCTGCTCAGCGCACCTTGGGCATGCGCCATTTTGATGTGCAGTTGATAGGCGGTATTACCCTGCACGAAGGGCGCATTGCTGAGATGCGTACCGGTGAGGGTAAAACGTTGGTGGCGACGCTGGCGGCTTACCTAAATGCCATCCCGGCCACCGGTGTGCACATTGTTACCGTGAACGACTATCTGGCCAAGCGGGATGCCCAGTGGATGGCACCTGTGTATGAGTTTTTGGGTCTGCAGGTAGGGACAATTTTTTCCCAGCAGGGGTTGGAGGAAAAACACCAGGCATACCAAGCCGATATTACCTATGGAACCAATAATGAATTCGGGTTTGATTACCTCCGTGACAACATGGTGCTGCGTCTGGAAGAAAAAACCCAGCGTGGTCAGGTGTTTGCTATCGTCGATGAGGTCGACTCGATCCTGATTGACGAGGCCCGTACCCCGCTAATTATATCCGGTGCCGCTCAGGACAGTTCGGCGCTCTACAAGCGTATGAATGGCCTGATGCCGTTGCTCAAACCCCACAGTGATGATGTTCCCGGTGATTTCATCGTTGACGAAAAAACGCGACAAATTGAATTAACGGAAGAGGGACATTCTAAAATAGAGTCTCTTCTTGAAAGTGAAGGCTTACTTCAGCAGGGTGATAGTCTGTATAACGCCAGTAACCTGGGACTACTACACCATGTGCAATCGGCACTCAGGGCGCACCATCTTTTCCACAAAGATGTGGAATACATTATCCAGGAAGGACAGGTTGTCCTGATTGATGAGCACACCGGCCGTACCATGGTGGGCCGTCGACTCTCTGAGGGACTGCATCAGGCAATTGAAGCCAAGGAAGGGGTGAGTATCCACAGCGAAAGCCAGACGTTAGCCTCGACCACCTTCCAGAATTATTTCAGGCTTTACGAAAAGCTGGCAGGCATGACCGGTACCGCCGACACTGAAGCCTACGAATTTCACCAGATATATGGATTGGCCGTGGTGGTCATACCCACCAATAAGCCCATTTCCAGAACCGACCTGAATGACCTTATCTACCTGACAACCGACGAAAAATATAATGCGGTGATTGAAGATGTGCGTGCTTGCGTGGAAAAAGGTGCGCCTTTGCTGGTGGGTACTGCATCGATTGAGACCTCTGAAGCGATGTCTCAGCGCTTGCTTGCTGCGAAAATCCCCCATGAAGTGCTCAATGCCAAATTCCATGAAAAAGAGGCACAGATCATTGCCCAGGCGGGCCAGCCTGGTGCTGTGACCATTGCTACCAATATGGCCGGTCGCGGAACCGACATCGTGCTTGGTGGTAACTGGGAAGTTGAAGTTGCTGCAATGGACAATCCGACCGATGAGCAGGTGAAGCAGGTCAAGGAAGCCTGGCAAAAACGCCATGATCAAGTCATTGCGGCAGGAGGATTGCACATTCTGGGTACAGAGCGCCATGAATCCCGCCGCATCGACAACCAGCTGCGGGGTCGTGCCGGACGTCAGGGCGATCCAGGGGTATCCCGCTTTTACCTGTCGTTGGAAGATCAGCTGATGCGCCTGTTTGCTTCGGATCGTGTGAAGAACATGATGCGTGCTCTGGGTATGGAGAATGGTGAAGCCATTGAACACCGCATGGTCACCAACGCCATTGAAAAAGCCCAGCGCAAGGTGGAAGGGCGCAACTTTGATATTCGTAAACACCTGCTTGAGTTTGATGATGTTGCCAACGATCAGCGTCAGGTGATTTATCAACAGCGTAACGAATTGCTGGCGGCTGACGATATTGCCGACATCATCAGTAACATCCGCGATGACGTGATTGACAGTGCCATCAGTTTTTATAGTCCTCCGCAAAGTCTGGC
>JALRJN010000041.1 GCA_023261185.1 Porticoccus sp. | reverse complement strand
CAAGGCTCAGATCAGCCAGTCTTTATCCAACGCACCAATTAACCCAAGCTGTTCAAACAAACCCCCTGTTAACGGGGCTTTGTTTGACAAAAAAAAAGACCGAATCCCCTCAGATCGGTCTTGTCTCCTACTACACGTACTACGATTGCGATATTGCTTACTTCTTATTAATGCGATCTGGGCTTATTGAGTCTTTAGTAGCACCTTATACCATTACTAATAGTAGGGATAAAAACTTTTATCATATTTCCTAGAAAAAAAGACTACCCTTTTAGGGTCCTTTTTCTCTTCGCAGAAAACCGACTTCAACAGACTCCCTTTTGTTGAGATGGATTGACCCACCAAGCTGCTGCTTCGCTTCGGTGGGTTTTTTTTGCCTGAAAAAAGTGCCAGGGCGGCGATCAGCAATATCAACATCTTCATCTAGTGAAACTCTTCTTATATGTTTCTTGTTAGTCGGTGTGTATCAGATTTTGGCTGGACCAAAGGGTACTAATGCGTCATTTCGACAGGTAAACCAGCCAGTTTCCATTCCGGGAAGCCGTCCTCAAGACGTGCCGCCTTGAATCCCTTTTTACGCAGTTTCGCCACGGCTTCGAACGCCAGGATGCAGTGGGGACCCCGGCAGTAGGCGACAACCTCGTGGTCAGGATCCAGATCCTGCAAGTGTGATTCGAGATCTTTCAGGGGGACGTTAATTGCACCTGGCACGTGACCGGCCTCGTATTCTTCGTTTGGGCGCACATCCAGGACGGTGACAAGACCATCGCGAGCGCGCTCCAGCAATACCGACTGGGCGACAGGCTCCAGGTCGTCCCGACTGTGCAGATAGGTATGCACCAACTGCTTTACCTCGGATATATGTCGCTCTGCAGAGGTCCGCAAAGCGTCGAGCAGGTCCAGCACATCATCCCCACTCAGTTGGTAATACACCTTCTGACCCTCTTTGCGACAGGTGACCAAGCCCGCCTGCTTCAGATGCCGCAAATGCTGGGATGTGTTCGCCATGCTAAGGCCGGAGACCTGGGCCAGTTCATCGACGCTGCGTTCCGCCTGGGCGATGAATTCCAATAACTCCAATCGGTTGCCGTTGCTCAGCGCTTTGCCGAGACGGGCAAATTGGGCAAAAAGGTCATGTTTGAAGTTGCCGCTTGACATGTTGTGCCTACCCACTATTCTAGTATTCAATTAATTGCTTGATTAATATGGTATTTGATAATCAAGTATAGAAGGCACGGTGGAGATGAGCAATGTGCTCGCCTGATCCAGAGGAGAAGCGATGGATATCAATGAGTTAGTAATGAACAACGAAACCACCATCCGCATGGGTTTCTTTTTCGGGATGCTGGTGCTGATGGGGTTATGGGAAGTGCTCGCGCCTCGCCGTGCGCTGACTGTCTCAAAAGCCCTGCGTTGGGCCAATAACCTGGGCCTGGTCTTCTTCAACAGTTTTCTGCTTCGCCTGGCCTTCCCGGCAGCAGCGGTGGGTGTGGCAGCCTTCGCCGCCGAGCAGGGCTGGGGTCTGTTCAATTACTACGAGGTCCCTTTCTGGCTGGCTGCGGTCGCCTCGGTGGTGGTGATGGACTTCATCATCTGGCTACAGCACGTGATGGTTCATGCAGTGCCGCTGCTATGGCGCCTGCATCGTATGCATCACGCCGACCTGGACTATGACCTGACCACTGGCGCGCGCTTCCACCCCATCGAAATCTTTCTGTCGATGGGCATCAAGTTCGCCACTATTTTCCTGTTGGGTCCGCCGGTGATTGCCGTGGTAATTTTTGAGGTGTTGCTAAATGCCTCTGCTATGTTCAATCACAGCAACGTCCGTTTGCCACAAGGCGTGGATCGAGTGCTGCGCTGGTTCCTAGTGACGCCGGATATGCACCGGGTGCACCACTCGGTGGAGGACGATGAGGCCAACAGCAATTTTGGGTTCAGCCTGCCCTGGTGGGACCGCCTTTTCGGTACCTACCGAGATCAACCGCGCGTAGGCCATGAGGCCATGACACTTGGCATCCGCAAATACCGTGAGACCAAGGATGTGTCTTGGTTGCCCGGGATGCTCCTGCTGCCTTTCCGCGGAAAGATCTCTGACTACGCAATTAACCGCCGCCAGTGGGGGGATGGCAACGATGCATAAGACCTTGTTGCGCATTTTCATACTAGGCCTTGTCGTGGCGGGCATCGCCGCCGCGGTGATTTATCGGGATGCACTGAGTGCCGAGGCCCTGGAGCACTGGGTGGCTGACTTCGGTGCTGCGGGCCCACTGGTCTTTATGCTGATTTATGCGGTCGGAACCGTGTTATTTCTGCCGGGTTCGGTCATCACCCTGGCAGGTGGGGCCCTGTTCGGCCCGGTATGGGGCACACTCTATAACCTGACCGGCGCGACCCTGGGCGCCACGCTGGCCTTCCTGATCGCCCGTTATCTCGCCGGCGACTGGGTAGAACAGAAGAGCGGCGGCCGCATCAAGCAACTGAAAAACGGCGTAGAGACTGAGGGCTGGCGTTTCGTTGCCTTTGTCCGCTTGGTACCGCTGTTCCCCTTCAATGTTCTCAACTATGCCCTAGGGCTGACGCGTATCTCCCTGTCGCACTACGTAATCGCCTCCTACCTCTGCATGCTGCCCGGTGCGCTTGCCTACACCTACCTGGGATACGCAGGACGCGAGGCGATCACTGGTGGTGAAGGAATGATTCAAAAGGGGCTGCTGGCCCTGGCGCTGTTGGCGGTAGTGGCCTTCCTGCCGCGTTTGATCGCCAAGTTGCGAGAGCGTCCCATGTTGGAAGTGAACGATCTCAAGCGACGACTAGACACCGATGAAAACCTGCTGGTGCTGGATGTGCGTACCGCCGCCGATTTCGTTGGTGAGCAGGGGCACCTGGCTGCCGCCCGTAACCTGCCGCTGGAAGAGTTGCGCCAGCGTGTGGATGAGCTGGAGCCCTGGCTGGAGCAGACCGTGATGCTGGTATGCCGTACCGACCGGCGATCCGCCAAGGCCGCCGCCATGCTGGCCAAAGCCGGCTTTTCCGATGTGCATGTGGTGCGCGGCGGTATGACGGCGTGGCTCGACCATGGCTGGCCTGTCGAAGACGTTCAATTGAAACAGGAGTGAAATGGTATGAAGGCGCTACTGATTCTCAACGAGCCCCCTACGGCACCGAGCGTAGCTACAACGGCTTGCGCCTGGCAAAGGCACTGGGTACCGAAGGTGCTAACGTTACCGTATTTCTGCTCGCAGACGCCGTTACCTGTGCGAACCGCGGCCAGAAGAGCCTGTCTACCGTATTG
>JALRJN010000004.1 GCA_023261185.1 Porticoccus sp. | reverse complement strand
TCTGTGGCCCTTGAAACCCTGTCCTGCGAATATGCTCCACCATTGGACACGGCACAGGAGCTTATCCGTGGTGGTACCGGTATTTTCAAGCAGCAGGCCAGCTGCCCCTTCAATGCATTTGCCATCCACCGCCTTGGTGCCAGACAACCACCGGATCCTTCTCCAGGCCTGTCCGCCATGGAACGGGGCAACCTGGTTCATGGGTGTCTCGAGCTGCTCTGGGCCAGACTGGAGAATCAGGCCCGGCTAGTGGCTATGGATGAGCAAGCGCTTCATCAGCTTGTGGACGAGGTAACCCAGTCTGCCGTTCGGGAATTCCAAAAGAACCAACGGGACTTGTTTGGCCCGGTATTTACAACGTTGGAACAGCAACGACTGCGTAAGTTATTACTGTCATGGCTAGATGTGGAAAAAACCCGTCAGCCATTTGCAGTGGCTGGCATGGAAAAACGTATGGATACAGAATTCGCCGGCTTACCCCTGAGAATGACCATCGATCGTATCGATACGCTGGATTCTGGAGAACGAATTATTATCGATTATAAAACCGGCTCAGCTTCCACTCGGCGCTGGCTTGGTGAGCGCCCGGAAGAACCTCAACTTCCCCTTTACCTGTTATGCAGTGAAACACCTGTCGCCGCAGTGTGCTTTGCCCAAATCAACAGCAGTGAGCAGAAGTTCCTGGGTTATACCAACAGTGAAGGTCTGTTACCTGGTGTCATTCCCCCCAGGGGAAAAAATAGCGAGCCTGACAGCTGGGAGCAACTACTTGAACAGTGGCAACAGTCGCTCAATCAACTGGGTGAAGAGTTCAAACAGGGTTACGCCGCCGTGGAGTTTCACCATCCTCAAAGCCGACAGTTTTCGGCTGCTCTCGAACCACTAAATCGCGCTGCAGAAATGACGACGTCTAGTGATGGGGAAAACGACGAATGACGATATCTGACGCCGAACAGCGCCGAATTGCGTTAGACCCTAACCGCTCCTTTGCGGTAGCTGCTCCGGCCGGTTCGGGTAAAACAGAACTGCTCACCCAGCGCGTGCTTCGCCTGTTATCCACCGTTGATGCCCCGGAAGAAATTTTATGTATGACATTTACCCGCAAAGCTGCAGGGGAAATGCGTCAGAGAATCATTCGAGCCCTCCAGCAGGCGGACCAGCAGGTAACGGACACCAGTGAACATCAGCGTGTCACGCTCGAACTGGCCCGCACGGCTCTGGATAGGGATAAGGCACTGGGTTGGCAGCTCTTACAGACTCCGAACAGGCTGAGAATTCTCACCATCGACGGTTTCTGCCTCAATCTCGCGAGACAGCTTCCTGCCGACAGTGGCTTTGGCGACCAGGTGGAACCGTTGGACAACCCCCTTCCCCACTATCGGCAGGTTATCGCTGAGCTGCTGTTACCGGCGCTGGAACAACAGTCCCTGCTGGGAACCGCCGTAGGCACGCTGCTGCGTCATCTGGACAACGATCTCAATAAACTGGAGCAGCTCTTGGTAGAGCTGTTGCAAAAACGTGAACAATGGATCAGCCCGTTGCTGAGTGCCAGGGATGCGAAGGCCTATCTGGAACAGAATCTGCAAGTCGCCATCTACGAAGTTTTGTCCAGCGCGCACAGAAAGCTCGTCCCTTTTGGCAGTGAATTGGCCTCGTTGGCGGATTTCGCGGCCTCACAACTACCAAAGGAAAAGCAGCAGTCAAAAATTGCCTCATGCCTGGGTATGACAGCCCTTCCCGAAGGCAATGGGGATCGTCTTGAGCAGTGGCTTGGTCTCTGTGAATTACTGCTGACCACCAGTAATCAGTGGCGTCTTAGCCTGAATAAGAACGTAGGCTTTCCGACAGATGTTGACGGCGATAAATCACTGGCAAAAGCCCGTAAGGATCGCATGAAGGCTTTGCTATCGGAATTAAGGGAGATCCCCGGCCTGCAGGACACCCTTGAGGACGTGCGTTTCCTGCCCTATCACACCTACCCTGATAACCAGTGGCAGGCTCTCGATGCCCTGTGCCAGCTGCTTCCGACCCTGGCTGCGGCATTAAGCCTGCACTTTCAACAAATCAAAGCCTGTGATTTCACTGAAATCACACTGGCGGCATTAAGAGCGTTAGGCAGTGAAGACGATCCCTCGCAGCTGGCTCTCAGGCTTGATTACCAGATTAAGCATATCCTGACCGACGAATTTCAGGACACCTCCACCGCCCAGTTTGAGATACTTAAACAGTTGACCGCAGGCTGGCAGTCCAATGATGGGCACAGCTTGTTCATCGTCGGTGATGCCATGCAATCCCTGTATGGTTTTCGCAATGCCAATGTAGGGCTGTTTCTGGAGGCCCGCACCCAGCCCATCGGGCAAATCCAACTCGAACCATTGGATCTCACTGTCAACTTTCGCTCACAGGCGGGCATTATCCAATGGATCAACGAGCACTTTCCCGCGGTATTTCCCGCGGAAGAAAATATCGCTCGCGGTGCTGTCCCCTACAGTCCAGCCACTGCGTTTCACGAGGCGATGTCAGGGTCTGCCGTGACCCTGGAAGCCTTTCTGGACTACCCGGACCGCGAGGCGGAAGCACAACGTGTGGTCGAACTGGTGACCGAAGCCAAGGGTGAAAACCCCGATGGTTCCATCGCCATACTGGTACGCAACCGCACTCACCTCCCGGAAATTCTCAGTGCACTGCGCCAAGCTGGCCATAGCTGGCAGACTTCGGACATTGATCCCCTGGCCAGCTGCATGCCGGTTATTGACTTGATGTCACTGACACGAGCGCTGTTATCACCGGCTGATCGCATCGCATGGCTTTCCATACTGCGCGCGCCCTGGTGTGGCCTCGATCACCATGATCTGCTCCATCTGGCCACCACCATCAAAGGGCGGTCAGAACAGAAAGGCTTTCCCTTGCTGTTATCCCAACTGCAATCGAGCGCAGTTCTGGAGCAATTGTCGACGGCTGGCAGAACCATCATGCAACGTGTGGCACCTGTGCTTGTAGAAGCCTGGCACCAACGGCAACGCAAACCCCTACGCTGCTGGATTGAAGGGACCTGGGAGGCCTTGGGTGGTCCCGTCGCACTCAGCTCGGTCACAGAGCTGGAGCAATGCCAACAATATCTGGACCTTCTGGAAACCCACGACCATGCCGGCACCGTGCCGGACTGGCAGACCTTTGAACGGGATGTTCAGGCGTTATACGCCACACCAGACGAGAATGCGGATCCGCACCTGCATGTCATGACCATTCACAAGGCCAAAGGGCTTGAGTTCGACACCGTGATTATTCCCGGACTCAATCGCAAGCCCCGCAATGAGGACCCTCAGCTGCTGCTGTGGCAGGAACGGGTCAGCAAACAGGGTGGCAGTCAGTTGCTAATCGCCCCAACGGCGGAAATTGGGCAGGATAAAGATAGCCTCTATCTTCATCTCGACCGGGAACGCAAACTCAAAACCCGACAGGAGATCGCTCGTGTGCTTTATGTGGGTATGACACGTGCCATCAAGCGCCTGCACCTGTTATGCACCATGAAAACAAACGACGAGCCGGTTAAAAACAGCCTGTTAGGCAGCCTCTGGCCAGCGATAGCGGACGACTTTACGTCTCGGTCCGAGTCTATGCGGTGGTATCAGTACCAAGGAGACAACGACGCCAGAAAGCCGCTGGCATTAAAACTGACCACGCTTAAACGCCTTCCTCCCAGCTGGACTCCACCGATTCCCACTCTTCCTCAAGGGGATAATCTACACGGTGATACCCCATCAGCGTCACTGACGAGTTCCGCCTCGCAGGTGAAAAATGATCACACCGCTCGACACACGGGAACAGTGCTCCATCGAATACTTCACCAAATCACGCTGGAAGGTATCGAACGCTGGTCTGCACAAACTGTGGCAGAAAGGCAGCCGTTCTGGGATATCCAGCTGCGACAATTGGGACTGTGCGATACCCGAAGTGCGCTGTCTATTCTCCAGCGGGCCGTCATTAATTGCATCGAAGATAAGAACTCGCACTGGATATTCGATCACAGCCATCCACAAAGCGCCTGCGAGTACGCCCTCGGTTATCAGGACCATAAGGGGAATTTTCGCACTGCCGTTATCGACAGAACCTTTATCCGCAAGGGATCACGCTGGATTATCGACTACAAAACAGCGCAACCGCATGAAGGACAAACCGAAGCAGAATTTCTACAACACCAGCAAGAACAATACGGGGAACAGCTAAGCCGCTATGCCCAGTTATTAGAGGGGAGCGATGATTTTCCCATTCAATGCGCCCTGTATTTCCCCCTGATACAAAAACTACACATCTGTCCGGGATAGCATGATTCTGTCAATAAAGGCAAAATCGCTGTCCACTGCCACGATTCAGGCAAATTCATGTAGAATGCCCGGCCGAACTGGAACAAAACGATTTATCTGGTAACCCAATGACTAAAGCTGTTGAAAATATCAACATCCTGTCCCAGGACGTGTTGATCACACCCCGCGACCTGAAAAAGGAACTGCCTATTTCGGACGCGGCGCGCAAAACCATTACCGAAGGACGCCTCACCATTCAGAACATTCTGGATCGCAAGGACCCTCGTCTTCTGGTGGTAGTTGGTCCCTGCTCCATCCACGATGTGGACGCTGCCAAAGATTATGCAAACCGTTTGAAGAAACTGGCAGATGAAGTCAGTGAGACGCTATTTATCGTCATGCGTGTCTATTTCGAGAAACCCCGTACCACCACCGGTTGGAAAGGTTTGATTAACGACCCCTACCTGAACGACTCCTTCAAAATCTCTGAAGGCCTTCACGTGGGACGTCAGCTGTTGCTGGATATTGCTGAAATCGGTCTGCCCACTGCCACAGAAGCACTGGACCCCATCTCTCCTCAGTACATGCAGGATCTGATCTCCTGGTCAGCCATTGGCGCCCGCACCACGGAATCCCAGACACACCGTGAAATGGCATCTGGCTTGTCTTCTGCAGTCGGCTTCAAAAACGGCACCGATGGCAGCCTCACTGTCGCCATGAATGCGCTGAAATCTGTGGCTAGCCCGCACCGGTTTTTGGGAATCAACTCTGAAGGTTCAGTGGCAATTATTACCACGGCGGGCAACCCATACGCTCACGTGGTGCTTCGTGGCGGTGACGGCAAACCCAATTACGATTCGGTCAGTGTCAGTCTGGCTGAGCAGGAACTTGAAAAAACCGGTATCCCCGTCAACATCATGGTGGACTGCAGCCACGCCAACTCCAACAAAAACCACGAGCTACAACCGCTGGTGATGGAAAATGTCACTAATCAGATTATCGAAGGCAACAAGTCTATTATTGGCCTGATGATCGAAAGCAACCTGAAGCCAGGCAATCAGAAGATTCCAGCCGATCTTAAAGAGCTGGAATATGGGGTATCGATCACCGATGCCTGCATTGGTTGGGAGGCTACCGAGCAGTCACTGAAGGAAATGAATGAGAAATTGAGGGATGTACTCCCCAACCGCTGAGTGTTGAAAGTATAAAAAAAGGGCCTTACGGCCCTTTTTTTATATGTCTGATTACTTTCAATGTTAGCTCTTCGATCAATCACCAAACACCGGAGAAAGTCCGGTATCGATCACTTGCTGCAACACTTCCGGAGACGCGCCGGATTTACACAAGGAGCGAAGACCTGCGGTCAAACCAATCAGGTAGTCCGCCAGGGATTCCGCACTCTTCTCCCGCTTGATGAACCCGGCCTGCTGCGCCTCAGTCAATCGGGCAACGAACAGCTGTTTAATCCATTCAATCGCTTCAACTGCCTTGTTCGCTAACTTGGGCTCCGTCTTGTTGAGTTCATTGATAGTATTAAAAAACAGGCAGCCATTGGCCAGCTGATCCTTATCTTCATATTCTATGAAAACTTTCTGATAAAAACCTGTAATAGCGCCCTTGGGATCATCTTGCTTTGCCAGAGAACAACTGAAGAGTTCACGGCGCAGCATATCCATGTAGTGGTCAAGAACTTCAATGTACAAGTTGCTTTTACCGCCAAAAGCGGCGTACAGACTGCCACGGTTCATTTCCATAGCATCGAGCAGTTTGCTAATGGAGCTGGATTCGTAACCATGGGACCAGAACAGGTCAAGGGCCCTGTCCAGTACCTGGTTTCTATCAAACTCGGGTTGACGCGGCATCTGTTCTCCCGGCGGTTTAGACGGTTTTTTTATTATTTGCAGACAGTTGCTGAGTGTATACCCCTCGTCAGGCGGCTGTCTAATATCTCAGATATACGACTGACTGCGGTCAGAATGGTCGGTTACGTCTCTAACCCCTTTCAGCTCGGGAATTTTCTCCAACATGGTTTTCTCGACACCTTCTTTCAATGTCACATCTACCATGCCACACCCCTGACAGCCACCGCCAAAACGCAGTATGGCAATATCGTCCACCACCTCTTCCAGGGTGATCATGCCACCGTGAGCGGCCAATCCCGGGTTGATTTCATCGTAAAGCAGGTAGTTGATCTTGTCTTCAACCGGGCTATCGTCATTCACTTGCGGCATACGGGAGTTCGGAGCACGAATGGTCAACTGGCCACCAAATTTGTCATCGGCATAATCCACCTTGGCATCCACCAGAAAAGGCAGACTGCGATGCTCAAAGTAGACTTTGAAACTTGTCAGTTCCATCACCTCATCGTCCTCTTTTTCCTCGCCTGGACGGCAGTAGGCAATACAGGTTTCTGCCTTCGGCGTGCCAGGGTCAGTAACGAACATACGAATCCCAATACCTTCGCAATCCTGCTTGGCAAGAAGGCCACCAAGATACTGCTGAGCGGATTCGGTAATAGTGATATTGAGCATGAAAACAACCTGATTGATATACCCGACTAATTTAGTCATGTATTCTAGCAGTGTTGAGTATGCACCACAATCATTCAAACGGGTTTTATCCTGCTGAAGAGCCGACTCTTCCCTCAGCAACACGTTGAAACTCTGTTAGAATGCGCCCCTTTCTTTACCAGATGTCAGATGGAAAACGCCTTGAATAATCGACAGACCCGCATTGATGCCCTCTACGAAGCCGCTCGTCAACGAATCCTGATTCTGGATGGCGGCATGGGTACCATGATTCAGTCTCATCGTTTCAGTGAGGCCGATTATCGCGGCGAGCGTTTTGCAGACTGGCATCAGGATGTAGCGGGCAACAATGACCTGTTATCACTGACACAGCCAGATGCGATTGAGGCCATTCACCGCGCCTATCTGGATGCTGGCGCTGATATTGTGGAGACCAACACGTTCAACTCCACGACAGTATCCATGGCCGATTACGGTATGGAATCGCTGGTTCGCGAACTCAACGAAGCGGGAGCACGTGTCGCAAGACAGGCCTGTGATAGCATCGCCACCTCGGATCGACCCCGTTGGGTTGCCGGCGTACTCGGCCCCACCAGCCGCACGTTATCTATTTCTCCGGACGTCAATGATCCCGGCGCACGAAACACCAGCTTTGACGAACTGGTGGAAACCTATAACGAGGCCACAGAGGGGCTGATTGCAGGTGGTGCTGATCTCATCCTGATTGAAACCATTTTTGACACACTGAATGCCAAAGCCGCCATTTTTGCCGTTCAGGGAACCTTCGAAAAACTGGGCGTGACCCTCCCGGTTATGATCTCCGGCACGATAACCGATGCCAGCGGGCGCACTCTGTCGGGGCAAACTCCGGAAGCCTTCTGGAATTCTTTGTCACACGCAAAACCTTTTTCCATTGGCCTGAATTGTGCGCTGGGTGCTAAAGAACTGCGCCCCCACATTGAAGAGTTATCACGGGTTGCCGACACACTCGTCAGTGCTCACCCCAATGCCGGGTTGCCTAATGAGTTCGGCGAATACGATGAAAGCGCCGAGGAAATGGCGGCCATTGTGACCGAATTTGCCCAGAGTGGTCTGGTTAACATTATTGGTGGCTGCTGTGGAACCACTCCTGCACATATCCGAGCGATCGCTGAGTCCGTCGCCAAATTCCCGGTTCGCGACATCCCCCAAATTGCCCCCGCCTGCCGGCTCTCAGGCCTCGAACCATTCAACATCACCGCTGACTCACTGTTTGTGAACGTGGGCGAGCGCTGCAATGTGACCGGCTCTGCCCGCTTTAAACGGTTGGTACTCGAGGGTGATTACAATACTGCCCTCGATGTCGCTCGCCAGCAGGTGGAGGATGGTGCCCAGATCATTGATATCAACATGGACGAAGGCATGCTGGATGCCATCGAGGCGATGACAACCTTTCTCAAACTGGTTGCCACCGAGCCGGATATTTCTCGCATCCCCCTGATGATCGACTCCTCCAAGTGGCATGTGATTGAGGCTGGCCTGAAGTGGGCCCAGGGCAAGTGTGTAGTCAACTCCATCAGCCTCAAGGAAGGCGAAGCATCGTTCATTGAGCAGGCAAAACTCTGTCTGCGCTATGGTGCTGCGGTAGTGGTCATGGCCTTTGATGAAGAGGGCCAGGCGGACAACCTGGCCAGACGTCAGCAAATTTGCCAAAGAAGCTATGACATTCTGGTCAACCAGGTGGGCTTTGCACCTAACGACATCATTTTTGACCCCAATGTGTTCGCCGTCGCCACCGGTATCGATGAACACAACAATTATGCGGTTGACTTTATTGATGCCTCACGCTGGATAACCGCCAACCTACCTGGCGCTCTGATTTCCGGCGGAATCAGTAATGTCTCGTTCTCGTTCCGCGGTAACAACCCCGTGCGAGAAGCCATCCATTCTGTCTTCCTGTATCACGCCATCCATGCCGGTTTGCGTATGGGAATCGTGAATGCAGGTCAGCTAGCCGTGTACAGCGACCTGCCTGCAGAACTGCGCGACAGAGTTGAAGACGTCATCCTTAACCGCCATACCGATGCCACCGAGAACCTGCTTAATATCGCCGAGAAATACCGGGGTGATGGAACCGAAGAGAAAAAAGAAGACCTGGAATGGCGTTCATGGCCAGTTGCCAAACGACTGGAACATGCTCTGGTGAAAGGGATTACCGGCTTTATCGAAGAGGATACTGAAGCCGCACGACAGGAGGCTGACCGTCCTTTGCATGTCATTGAAGGTCCACTGATGGACGGTATGAATGTGGTCGGCGACCTCTTTCAGGAAGGTAAAATGTTCCTGCCCCAGGTGGTCAAATCCGCGCGGGTCATGAAACAGGCCGTTGCTTACCTGCAACCCTATATTGAAGCGGAGAAGGAAGAAGGGGCTGAAGCCAATGGAAAAATCCTGATGGCGACGGTCAAAGGCGATGTCCACGATATTGGTAAAAATATTGTCGGTGTGGTCCTGCGCTGCAATAACTACGAGGTGATTGATCTCGGAGTTATGGTGCCCGCGGAAAAAATCATTCAAACAGCAAAGGAAGAGGCCGTTGACATTATTGGCCTCTCCGGGCTGATTACCCCCTCACTGGACGAGATGGTACACATCGCCAGTGAACTGGAACGGCAGCAACTCGACTTTCCGCTATTAATTGGTGGGGCGACAACCTCCAAAGCGCATACGGCTGTCAAGATCGACCCCAAGTTCAAGCGTAATCAGACAATCTACGTCCCGGATGCCTCTCGCGCTGTGGGTGTCGCCAGCAAGCTGCTGAGTAAAGACCTGCGGGATGCGTTCGTCACCGATATCCAACTTGAATACGAGCAGGTCCGCCAGCGAACAGCCAACCGCAAACCCAAGGGAACCACACTCCCCTATACGGAAGCCCGCAAAGCAGGACTCACCACAGATTGGGCAAGCTACACGCCTGTAAAACCTTCGGTCTTGGGGCTGCAAATACTGAATGATTATCCGTTGGAAAAGCTAGTTGAAGTCATTGATTGGACTCCCTTTTTTATCACCTGGGGACTAGCAGGCAAGTACCCGAAAATTCTTGATGATGAAAAAGTGGGCGAAGCCGCCAGAAACCTGTTTAGTGACGCACAAACCATGCTCGCCAAGTTGCTCGATGAGCATCGATTGAAAGCCCAGGGGGTTTTTGCCCTCTGGCCAGCAAATACAGTAAACGGCGATGATATTGAAATTTATAGTGACGATTCTCGAACCGAGGTGCTCGGCACCCTGCACCAGATCCGGCAGCAGGTCCGCAAGCTCGGTGCTGGGGACGAATTACTGTCGCTGGCCGATTACATTGCCCCGAAAGCAAGTGGCGTGGCGGATTATATCGGTGCATTTGCCGTCACCGCTGGTATCGGGGCTGACGAGCTGGCTAACGAATACGAATCCCAAGGTGATGACTACAGCAGCATCATGGTCAAGGCCCTGGCAGACCGCTTGGCAGAAGCGTTTGCAGAACATCTGCACGAGCGGGTACGCAAGGAATTCTGGGGCTATGCCCCCGATGAAAACCTGGATGCCGAGGCACTAATTAGGGAACACTATCGGGGTATACGCCCTGCTCCCGGTTACCCCGCCTGCCCGGATCACAGTGAAAAAGACACGCTGTTCCGGTTACTGGAAGTCACCGACAAAACCGCCATTTCCCTCACAGAAAGTTTTGCCATGCTGCCTGCTGCCTCGGTGAGCGGACTGTACTTCTCTCACCCGCAGGCAAAATATTTCAATACGGGTAAAATACAGAAGGATCAGTTGGAAAGCTTGGCGGAGCGAAAACAGGTCTCCGTGGAACAGATGAAACGCTGGCTTAGTCCGATCTTGGAAGATTGACATGAATAAACCCGACCCCGACAACGAGAAGAAACCCGGTTTTTGGCAAATTGTTTTCAGTACAATGGCTGCCTTTTTCGGTGTTCAGAGCAATAAAAACCGCGAGCGCGATTTTAAACACGGGAACATATACGCCTATGTGGCCTCCGGGTTAATTTTCACCGTGATATTTATTTTCTGCGTGATTACAGTCGTCAAGATGGTGTTGAGTAGTCGGGGTATGTAAACACCGAAAATAAGCGTCCAGGAGAAGATGTTAAGCGGCAGTAGCAAAAATCAGACACAAAAAAAGGCGGCCAATGGCCGCCTTTTTTAATGCAGCAGTTACTGATTGCTCAACCAGAAAATCACTGTCGCTACAAATAAACAGACAGTTGCAATAGCTGCAATGGCATCAGCACAGCTGTCGCCATCATTTTTTTCTGCTTCCATAACTGCATCAACTTGATTGTTCATAGTTCTTGTACCTCCAGGCTGGGACGAACGGCGGGCGCATTGTAGCAACATCACTAAACGATGTCCCTATTATCGTGGTGAATCCTTTATTACCCAACGCAACCTGGTTAGAGAGAAAAAGTTTTTCAAATCCGTGGGCGCTGCCGCTATTATCCACATCCGACTGACAGACCGCGCGTTAACCTGTAGAATTCGCGGCTTTCTGCCACCTGGCACAGGAGAAATTACAGACACTATGTACCGTTATACTGAACACGATCAGAAAATTATCGAGGAGCGCGTTGCCCAGTTCCGGGGGCAAACATCACGCTACCTGTCTGGGGAATTGGCTGACGAAGAGTTCCTGCCACTGCGCCTGCAAAATGGACTTTACATCCAGCGCCTGGCACCCATGCTGAGGGTTGCTGTTCCCTATGGCCTACTCAATGCCGGGCAATTTCGCAAACTGGCGCACGTCGCCCGCCATTACGACAAGGGCTACTGCCATTTCACAACCCGCCAGAACATTCAGTTCAACTGGCCACAGCTTGAAGAAGTGCCGGACATTCTGGCCGAGCTTGCGGAAGTACAGATGCATGCTGTACAGACCAGCGGTAACTGTATTCGCAATATAACTTCCGACCAGTATGCCGGTGTGGCTGAGGATGAAATCGAAGATCCCCGCCCCTGGTGTGAAATTCTGCGTCAGTGGTCAACCTTCCACCCGGAATTCGCGTACCTGCCGCGCAAGTTCAAAATTGCCGTGAGCGGCTCAGAAAGCGACCGCGCAGCCATCCTTGTTCACGATATCGGCCTGCAGCTGTTGCGTAACGATGAAGGCGAATTGGGTTTCAAGGTGTATGTCGGTGGTGGTCTAGGCCGTACCCCGGTAATCGGTAGTGTCATTCGCGAATTCCTTCCCTGGCAGCACATTCTTGGCTACCTGGATGCCATCGTGCGTGTCTATAACCGCTATGGTAATCGTGCTAATAAATACAAGGCGCGGATCAAGATTCTGGTACGCGCCTGGACCCCCGAAGTCTTTGCCGAAAAGGTTGAAGCTGAGTGGTCTCACATTAAGGATGGCCCCTGCACACTCACACAGGAAGAAGTGGACCGGGTGAAACAATACTTCACTCTCCCGGATTACCAGGTTCTGGATGACGCCACCGAAGAGGCAGCACTGCAAGCCCTGAGTGCCGACAACATAGCCTTCGCGAAATGGCTGGAACGCAACACGCTGAAACATCGTGTCGCCGGTTACAGTATTGTCCACCTGTCACTGAAGCCGACTGGCGTTGCACCTGGTGACGTGACCGACAGCCAATTGGAAGCCATTGCCGACCTCGCCGACAAATATTCCTTCGGTGAGATTCGCGCCACCCACAACCAGAATCTGGTGTTGGCCGATGTCAGAAAATCCGACCTCCATGCCCTGTGGCAGGAAGCCAAATCTGGCGGTTTCGCCACACCCAATATCGGCACACTGACTGACCTGATCTGCTGCCCCGGCGGTGATTTCTGTTCCCTGGCGAATGCAAAATCCATCCCGGTTGCAGAAGCCATTCAACGCCGCTTCGACGACATGGATTACGTCTATGATCTCGGAGATCTGAGTCTCAATATTTCCGGCTGTATGAACGCCTGTGGACACCACCATGTCGGCAATATCGGTATTCTGGGCGTCGACAAAAAGGGTGAGGAGTTCTATCAGGTCCAACTGGGCGGCTCCTCCGAGAATGACGCCGCGCTCGGCAACGTTCTGGGACCCTCATTTGGCCGCGAAGAAATGCCTGACATCATCAGTCGAATTCTTGATGTCTATATCAATAACCGCCTGGGTGATGAGCTGTTTATTGACACTTATCGCCGCATCGGCCTCGACCCATTTAAGGAGAGCGTCTATGCCAAAAATCATTAATAAAGACAAAATTGTTGACGACAAGTGGGTAGTTTTGCCCAAAAACTATTCCGGCAATCTGCCAGAGAACCAATTGTCCCTGGCACCCATGAAGTATTGGCTCGAAAACAAGGAGTCCATCCGAATAGCCGTATTGGGGCTGTGGATCGACAGTGATGAAGATGTGGAAGCGCTAGGGGAAGACGCCAACCAATTCCCATTGATTGCTGTAAATTTCCCCTCATTTACTGACGGTCGCGGATTTTCTACCGCCAGACTGCTTAGAGAGCGCTTTGGTTACAATGGCCAATTGCGCGCCATAGGCAACCCCAATCGCGACCAGCTTTTCTACCTGAAGCGCTGCGGTTTTGATTCATTCGTCTTGCCAGAAGATACGGACCTGGAAGCTGCTTTGGAGTCGCTGAAGGATTTCAGCGTCACCTATCAAAACGCTGCAGACCAGCCTAACCCTCACTTCCGGCGCGATCAGTAAGTGAATAGCCGGTTGCATACTGCAACCGGCACTTGCTGCCCCTCCACCCGTACCTCACAATAGGGGTTGTGGAGTACCCCTATGAATGAAGCCGTTTTTCAGTCGTTCTTCCTGATATTCACCGGCGCTGCCATTATTGCCTCTTTGGCCATTTATGGTCGGCAGCCCCTGCTTGTAGCCTACATCGCTCTGGGTGCACTGATCGGTCCTTACGGACTTGGTTGGGTACAGGATGTCCACCTGCTGTCTGAAATCTCCGAAATCGGCATTATTTTTCTGCTATTTCTGTTGGGCCTGGATCTTCAGCCTCAATCGCTGATGACCGCGCTCAGAAAAGTCACCGTAGTGACTCTGATTAGCTCCGCACTCTTCGCTGCTGCCGGTTATCTGATCGCCCACCTGTTTGGCTTCAACTCTACCGAATGTCTGATTATCGGTGCGGCAATGATGTTTTCCAGCACCATTATTGGTATCAAGCTGCTACCAACCACCATTCTTCACCACCGTCATATCGGTGACATGATGATCGGCTTACTGCTGATGCAGGATTTTCTGGCAATCTTTGTATTACTGGTCCTGCTCAGTGGTGAAGGTGGACAGATTAATGTCATGCAGATCGGCTTCACCCTATTAGCGCTGCCGCTACTGATCCTGTTTGCCTGGGCCTTTGTCCGCTGGGTCTTACTGAAACTGATCGCCAAATTCGATCGGATGGGCGAATATATTTTTCTGCTCGCCATCGGCTGGTGTATGGGTTTGTCGGAGCTCGCTGAAGTCGTAGGACTGTCGCGAGAAATCGGCGCATTCCTCGCGGGCATCACCCTCGCCTCCAGCCCAATCTCCCAACACATTGCCCTGACACTGAAACCTCTCAGGGATTTTTTCCTGATCATGTTTTTCTTTTCCCTGGGCGCGGGATTCAATCTTGGGCTGTTACCGGAAATTGCCTTGGCATCTGTGGCACTTGGCGGGACGATGCTGATTCTGAAACCGGCGATTTTCCGTTTCCTGCTGGGTCGGCAGAGCGAAAAGAAGGTATTGGCCTGGGATATTGGCTTTCGCCTCGGACAGATCAGTGAATTTTCGTTATTGATTGCCTATGTGGCTTTCAACGCCTCTCTGATCAGTGTTCAGGCATCTCACCTGATACAGGCTGCCGCGATTCTGACCTTCCTGCTGTCGAGTTATATCGTGATATTCAACTTCCCGAATCCGATCGCAGTCAGCGAACGATTGCGGCGAAACTAACATGTGGCGGTCGGCCTTCTTCAGCCGTTATCAACGATTAATATTAACCAGATAACGGCCTTCTTTGGCAGAGGCTGTTCCACACAGTCCTCTCCCAGCAAATTGACGTTGCGCAAAATAAACGAATGTCCGTCAGGAAAAAAACTGCTGTTTCCGGGTCCTATCCAGCCAACGCATTAAAAAACTATCTGCGCGACTCTCAGCCGCTAGGCCAAATTTTTCTGGCAGACTTTTATGATAGACGAACTTGACCTGGAAGATGTCCGCCTCGGCTGAGCGTTCGACGAGATAGGTATCGCTGGTTTTGAGTTCATCCACCAGTGATTTATCAAGGGCATGGCAGCCAAGCCATACTTTCCCTGTAGAGATTTCATTAATATCAACAGCTTGTCTGTGATTTTTCACAAAGTCTTTAAAAATGTTGTGGATTTCTTCCAGGTCCTCAATAAATTTATCCCGGCCCTCTTCTGTATTTTCCCCGAACATCGTCAGGGTGCGTTTGTAATCACCAGCAGTATGCAGCTCCACATCGACATCGTGTTTTTTCAACAGGCGATTAAAATTTGGTAGCTGTGCCACAACGCCGATAGAGCCGATCATGGCAAAGGGCGCGGCAAGGATTTTGTTGGCGACACAGGCCATCATATAACCCCCGCTGGCCGCCACCTTATCAACACATACAGTGAGCGGAATATTCTGCTGACGAATCCTGTCCAACTGGCTGGCGGCAAGACCATAGCTATGCACCATGCCACCACCACTTTCCAGGCGAACAACTACCTCATCTTCCGGTTTTGCCTGGGTAAGAATGGCCGTAATTTCCTGGCGTAGACTAGCCACAGCCGACGCACGCATGTCTCCCTTGAAATCCAGCAGAAAAACCCTGCTTCTGATTTCCGAGTTGGTTTTTTTATCTTTGTCCGATTTCTTTTTTTCCTTGTGCCACAACTTACGCTTTCCCGGCGGGAGGGTAGCCAGCTGTATTACATTACTCATCTGCTCATACGTCTCATTTAGTTGCTCGACCTCAAGCTCACCCTCGGCATGTTTGCGGGCGCGATTGCTCAGGCCGATGGCAATACCTATCACCACAACCAGGGAAATAATGAGAGTAATGGCCTTCGCCAGAAACAATCCATATTGCAGCAAATAATCCAACGTCAGTTCCCCTTACATCATAATTTTTCAATTAAAGCTCATTGGGTCAGGCCACCAAAACAGTTGACGGCATCACCAGAAAGTTATTGTATGTTACCTATGACTGTTAACCATATCCTATATCTGTTGGCAGTCCTATCGCACATCCCCTTTATTCATGCCGTACGGGATGGCTCTCCCGGCTGGATAGTCACAGCCTTAGGTGGTGCTCTCGAAAGCTCACCCACACTATCCATCCAGCGCCTCGACGCATGAGACGTTAACGCTCGACTTTTACTGATGCGTTTTGCTATCTGACTATAAACGTCAGCTTCACGACCAGAAGACCCGTTTGTTGTATTACTTCGGAATGATCAACCAAATTGCGGGCGGTATTCATTTGAGCAAGACCATCTCCATCAATCAGCCAACCTGATTGAGAGCACTTAAATCAAAAGTTCAATCTCAAAAAGTGGTGATGACGATGTCAAAAGTAATTATTTCCTGTGCAGTCACGGGTTCCATACATACCCCTTCCATGTCGCCCTACCTGCCGGTAACACCCGAGGAAATTGCTGAATCTGCCCTGGGTGCCGCTGAAGCAGGCGCCGCTATCGTTCACCTGCACGCCAGGGACCCTGTGGATGGACGGCCGGTACATACCCCTGAAGATTTCGCCCCGTTTCTTAAGGCAATCAAAAGCCGCTCGGATGTCGTAGTAAACATAACCACCGGCGCATCCCCCTTCATGCCCGTTGAATACCGCGTTAAACCCGCTGAGCATTGGCAACCAGAGGTCGCCAGTCTAAATATGGGGTCGATGAACTTTGCCCTATTTCCCATGTTAAAACGCTTCAAAGAGTTTGAGCATGATTGGGAGCCGGAAATGCTCGAGGGCTCCCACGACCTGGTATTTCGTAACAGCTTTAAAGATATTCGCTACGCGCTGGATACACTTAACAAAACCGGAACCCGCTACGAATTCGAGTGTTACGACACCAGCCACCTCTACAATCTCCAGTACTTCTATCAAGAAGGCATTGTTAAGGCTCCCTTGTTTATTCAAACCTGTTTTGGCTTGCTCGGTGGCATTGGCGCACATCCCGAGGATGTCATGCATATGAAGCGAACTGCGGATCGTCTCTTTGGGGATCATTACCGCTGGTCAGTGTTGGCTGCCGGTTCCAATCAAATGCGCGTGGCAGCCATGGCAGCCTCCATGGGGGCAATGTTCGGGTAGGACTTGAAGACTCGCTGTGGTTACGTCGTGGAGAATTGGCTAAAACCAATGCCGAACAGGTCTATCAGGTGCGTAAAACCATTGAAGGACTGGGGCTGGAAGTCGCAACTCCAGACGAGGCTCGAGCTATTCTTGAATTGAAAGGTAAAGAGAAGGTGGCATTCTAACCACCTCCTCAAAAAGGCCGTGATTTCGGGTTGTTCTCTCTAGAAAAAAGGCGATGACAGATTATCGCCATGTCGACACGGCCTGTTTCGCCTCGGGATTGACGGGGCGAGCCAACATGCCACCAAAAGCCAGTTTGACTTCATAGACAGCACCATCGGCCATGGGCAAAAAGGTGGCGCTGCCATATTGCGCGTCAATCCACCGTCCCAGACCCGGGAATTTTTTGAGTAGCATCCATGTGTCAAAGTCGGTGGGTGGTTCAACCAGCTGGTGTGCACTGGCCGGTTCCTCAAGCTGTTGGCGGATATCGGCATAACGGCCACTTAAGCGATCGAGGCGATACAGCGATTTGAAGCCAAGGCTGGCCAGAGTCGGATGCCATTTCACTATGCGCGCATCCAGCTGCCACTGATCGCCGCTCAGGTGATAGCGGTATTGCTCCCCGTTACTTTCCACCAGAATGACACGGTAGCGCTGGGACTGCAGCTTCTGAAACTGCATGGTGACCACAGCCTGCTCGTCCAGCAGGGATCGATAGCTGTGCAGGTCATATCCAGCTAAAAATAATACCGCGCTACCCGCTAACAGTAGCAAGCCCAATGCGGAGCGCAGAACAGCCGCCAGCATACCCTGCCCGATCAACGCCTTGAGCCCAAGCAACAGTAACAGAATGGCACCAACCATAATGATCGAGATGGGAAGTGACATGATCAACTCTCCGCTTCTCGACAGGTGGCGACAAAATGGCGGATAAGTTGGCCTGATAACGTATTTTCATCCGGGTGAGGAGGCAAATCACGGTAATGCCACCAGTCCGCTGCGACGATCTCTTCACCATCTACCTGAATCTCACCGCGCAGGTAGTCGGCGTGAAAGCCCAGCATTAATTGTCCGGGAAACGGCCAGGGTTGGCTGGCAAAATAGGTCAGGTTGGAAACCCGAATACCGACTTCTTCCATCACTTCACGATGCAACGCCTGCTCGACGGTTTCCCCCGGTTCAATGAAACCGGCCAGCGCGCTGTAATAGCGCCCTTCCCAGCGGGCACTGCTCGCCAACAGGCAATACTCGCCACGACGGATCACCACAATGACACAGGGGGACAAGCGCGGATAGAAGCGCTCCTCGCAGGTACCGCAGGAACGGGAGCGATCTTCGGGAATAACAGTAGTCGCCCGGCCGCAGCGACCGCAATAACGGTGCTGCTTATCCCACTGCACGATCTGACAAGCTCTACCCGCCAATTGAAAACGGGTTTCATCCAGATCGCCCAGCAAAGAACGAAGCGCAACAAAAGACATCCCGGAGGGCAGCTCGGCAGTGGATGCATCCACTACATAACAGGGTTGCCCGTCGAACACGCCCAGTAAATGTTTTGTCCCGTTGAGTGATGGGGCGAGAAACTCCGAGAGGAAAACGTCCCCTGAGCTCTCTGTAGCGCAGGCAACCTGTTGTCCATTAACGGCAATTAGCAGCGGGGTTTTATGGATACCCTCAGGCAGAGAGGAACAAGGTACAAAGTGGTGTTCTGAATTACCCATCAGCGCTGGTGTTAGGCTGCTTCCAGAGTCAACAAGCATTCTTCAGCCACACTGAGCACTGCGTCGTCAAAATTGCGGTTCCAGCGACGGTTTTGCAAGTAATACTCGAGGCTGACAATGGCGTCAGCAAACACTTCCATCGTCGAGGCCAGCGTCACGGTTCCGCCGGAAGTAACGCAGCGATTAAGAATCTCCAGGCAGCGCCGGGCAACATTCTCGGCACGGGTGAGCTCCAGCATACCCATCGGCCCGAGAATCAGTTTGAAATTATCCAGCAGCGGTTCGGCGACTTCATCACCGGCTATACCATCACAGTAATCTGCTGTCATCTGCATGACCACTGACAGGTGATCATTGGCTTCCTGAAGCGCCCTTCTCTCTGCATGTTCAACAATATTGTTTTCCACGACCTGTTTGAGGCTGCGTGTGTTCACCTTGGCAATGCGGGATTCCGAAGGCGCTTGGGACTGTAACTCCGTCAGGATACAGTCCAGGTACAGCAACGTATCGGCCAGTTGCTCATAGAGCTGCATGGGCAATTGACCGCCCTGCAGGCTTTCAATACCGGCAACATGAACCTGGCATCGTTGACTGGCAAGTTTCAGGTGGCTCTGTTCGCATAACTCGCCCAGCAGACTAAGCCCGGCTACCAGCTCTTCACAACGTTCCGCTGGATCCGCGTCTGACGTCATACCTTCATCAAGTTGCTGCCGGAGCTGATCAACTTGCTCGGCGATTGCCTCCAGCAATACACCGAGGGGCTTATCGCTATCCCCCGTGAAGCTGTTCCGGCTCTCCGCAATTTCCTGACTGGTTATGCCGGGCGAAGTAACACCCAGCTTGTTCGCCAGTTTCTTGGCACCGTCACTCTGCAATCCGGACAGGGCGAAAAAAGCCAGCGCTCTTTGCTGGATATCCAGCGGATAAAACGCGCTCGCATCACGGTTCTCTTCCATAACACGCAACTGCTTTTCCACACTCATCAGTGTTTTGAGCAGGCTCTGCTCAAAACCCAGTGTGCCACGATGCATCGCACTGAGAATTTCAAACAACAGGGACCAATAATCGCGCTCGGCAGGTTCAGTGAGTGTCTTGCGCAACCGGTGTACGCCGTGGGCCATAACCTTGATAGCAGCCTTGCGATTTACTCCCCGGAAGGCGTGTACCAAACCTTGCTGAAACAGACGTCTTACCGAAGCAACGACCTGCCGCTCATCCTCGGTTCGCAGCGAAACATTGAGCAGTGGTAAATTTTCCGGTGTGCAATCACGTACTGCATCTCTTTCGTCCATCACTGGCTTACCAGCCACGGCACGCAATTCGTTGATCTCCGGAAGCAACAACATCAAGTTGTCCTGCTTGAGATTTGCCAGTTGCTGCAGGTAGGCAGAAAAGCTTTGCAACGCAGCGTAAACAGCCTTGGCTTCATAGGAGCCAGATGCCAGTTGAACCGGGGTATCCGCCAGCTCTGAAACCGCCTGCATAAAAGCAGTGGCGCTGGGCAACTCCAGAACTTTCAAAGCCCCTGAAAGAGCCGTAAGGTGTCCCTTAAACTTCTCCAAATCGACGCGGTCAGCGGCATCTTCAAGCAATTGCATCAGGGCGAGCACTTCTTTTTCAAGCTCTTCCTGCACCATCGCAATAACTTGGGGATTTATTGGATACATTAACGCATTCACCCTTTATAATTGCAGGCCGAAAGTTTACAAAACCACGAGGCCCGGGATAGTTTTTTCGTCACCAGATGGTCTCCGATAATAACACCATTAGCTCCCTGCGTTTGAGCCCGAGATAGACCAAACAAATAAAAAGGAACCCTTCATGTCCCAATCCATGTTCCAGGCATTCACGAAAAACTTTCTTGGCAATTCCCCAGACTGGTACAAATACACCATTTTGGGCTTTCTGGCTATTAACCCTGTTCTGGTTTTTACCGTTGGCCCTTTTGTGACCGGCTGGCTGCTGATTATCGAGTTCATTTTTACGTTGGCAATGGCGCTTAAGTGCTATCCGCTGCAGCCCGGTGGCTTGCTCGCTATTGAAGCCATTTTCCTGGGACTGGCCCAACCTGAAACCGTTTACCATGAAGCCATTGGAAATTTTGAAGTTATCCTTCTTCTGATGTTTATGGTGGCAGGCATCTATTTCATGCGCGATCTGCTGCTGTTTACCTTCACTAAAATTTTGATCGGTGTACGATCCAAAGCTGTTCTGTCACTGCTTTTCTGTATCACAGGCGCCTTTTTATCTGCTTTTCTCGACGCATTGACTGTGACCGCTGTATTGATCAGTGTCGCCGTTGGCTTCTATTCCGTTTATCACAAGGTTGCTTCCGGTAAGGAAGTACACCATGACCACGACCATTCCAGCGACGTATCCGTGATGGAATATCACCGGGAAGACCTGGAAGGATTTCGTTCTTTTTTGCGCAGCTTAATCATGCACGGTGTGGTGGGAACGGCACTGGGTGGTGTCTGCACCCTGGTGGGTGAACCCCAGAATTTGCTGATTGCCGAAAAGGCCGGCTGGAGCTTTATCCACTTTTTCCTCGTCATGGCACCAGTCACCATGCCAGTTCTGGTCTGTGGGTTACTGACTTGCTTGCTGCTGGAGAAAACTGGCATTTTTGGTTATGGCGCAGTTATTCCAACAAACGTCCGCACCGTTCTCGAGGAATTCAATGTTGAGGAATCCAAAAAGCTGACCAACAGGCACCGTGCGACCCTTATTGTACAAGCCCTGGTGGCCATTTTTCTGGTGGTTGGTCTGGCATTGCATTTGGCGGCCGTGGGACTGATCGGCCTGACCGTTATTGTGTTGCTAACCGCCTTTAATGGTGTCACAGAAGAACACCAGATTGGCCACGCATTTGAAGAGGCGCTTCCCTTCACCGCACTACTGGTGGTGTTTTTTGCTGTCGTCGCAGTGATTCATGAACAGCATCTGTTCTCACCGATTATTAACGCGGTGCTCGCCATGGACCAGAGCATTCAGCCGGTGATGTTCTTTATCGCCAACGGTGTACTATCCATGATCAGTGACAACGTGTTTGTAGCTACGGTATACATCAACGAAGTGAAGGCTGTATTTGAAGCAGGAAAAATCAGTCGCGAACAGTTTGATCTGCTGGCTATTGCCATCAACACCGGTACAAACCTGCCCAGTGTTGCCACCCCGAACGGTCAGGCTGCATTTCTGTTCCTGTTAACTTCAGCGCTGGCCCCACTGATTCGTTTGTCATACGGACGCATGGTAATTATGGCACTGCCTTACACCATCGTACTTTCCGGTGTTGGCATTATCAGTGTTGTTTTTATTCTTTAAGTTATAAGGCTAGTCCTTAGACAACCAAAGACACGCGCCACTGGCCTGCTCAATGCGGGCCAGTTGTGCATTGTGGGCTTCGATTTCCTCATCAGAGGCTTTGATCACTTTGAGCGGCTTCCGATCAGCTGACAACCGTCTGATCGCTTCTCCCCCTGACACACCGCCACGGGCACCGTGACCTCCAAACCCGAGATCCACTTGACCGCCGGTCATCATCAGATAGACGTCAGCAAGAATCTCGGCATCTAACAATGCGCCGTGCAGATCCCGCTGTGAGTTGTCCACATCGTAACGTTTGCAGAGTGCGTCCAGATTGTTCTTCTGACCGGGATGCCGTTGGCGGGCCATCACCAGGGTATCGACCACGGAACAGTAATCGAGGGTTTTACCATAGCCTTTCAGCTTGGCAAATTCGTGATCGATAAAACCGACATCAAAGGGCGCATTGTGGATTACCAGCTCGGCACCCTCGATGAATGCCAGAAAGTCTTCGGCGATGGCTTCAAACAGGGGTTTGTCGGCGAGAAACTCGTTGCTGATGCCATGCACTTCCAGCGCGCCATCATCGACTTCCCGTTGGGGGTTGATATACTGGTGGTAGTGACGGCCGGTGAGACGACGATTGATTACTTCGACACAGCCGATCTCGATAATGCGGTGGTCCTGTGTAGTTTCCAGACCGGTAGTTTCAGTATCCAGAACAACCTGGCGCATATGATTACCTTTGGGTAGTGTTTGCTGTTATCCATTAACGGGGAGTTCATCAATCCCCCGGTTGGCCAGTTGATCTGCCAGTTCGTTTTCACGGTGGCCGCTATGTCCCTTGACCCAGTGCCATTCAACCTCATGCCTGGCTACTTCCTCGTCAAGCTTTTGCCACAAGTCGACATTTTTTACCGGTTTCTTGGCAGCGGTTTTCCAGCCACGTTTTTTCCAGTTCTCCAGCCAACTGGTTATGCCCTGCCGTACATACTCGGAATCCGTCGTCAGGCTCACCTTACAGGGCTGAGTCAGCGCTGCCAGTGATTCTATGGCTGCCGTCAGCTCCATACGGTTGTTGGTCGTCATGGCCTCACCACCATAGAGTTCCTTCTCATGCCCTCCGTAGCGAAGCAACGCACCCCATCCGCCTGGGCCGGGATTTCCACGACAAGCGCCATCTGTAAAAACTTCTACTTCTTTCAATCTACTTTCTTCCTGTGTGGGGACTTTCTCATAGCAGACTTCTCAATACCCGGCACCAGCGGCGCACTGATTGAGCGCCACAGTCGAGAGCCCGCCGGTGTCAGCCTCGCGGTATATTTTCTTGCACGCACAATATAAAAAGCGCCCCAGGGCAGCCGAAGCCTCTGACCGGCCCGCTCCAGTGGACCGGGTTCCTGACAACTGTCACCACACCCCAGAGGCCAACTGAAACATCCGGATACGGCTTTCTCAGGTTGCAGATTGAGTAGCCGTAACCAATCCAGCAGACGTCGGTTGCGCAGGCTATGGTGTCGCCAGCCCAGGTGGTTTGAAAAGAGTCTGGCCGGCCACTTGGCGATTCCAAACAGGCTGATCGGATTCAACACGACCAAGATCACTTGGCCGCCGGGAGTCAGTACTCTGGCGACCTCACTCAACACCTCATGGGGATATTGCGAAAATTCCAGTGCATGGTGCAACAGAACCGTATCAATGGTCTCGGAAGGCAACGGCAACGCATCAAAATCAGCGACGGCGCCAGCATTGCCAGTACCGGAGGGTGAGGCACTGATACAGAAACTATGTAAATGGTGATAATCATCACCCAACAGGCGACAGGCTCCCGCACCCAGGTAGAGCATCCGGTGGGCCTCAGTGGAGGGCATTAATTGCTCGAGTGCCTGCTGTTCCCGACGAAGTAACAATTCACCCTGACGGGTATGGAACCAGCTATCCAGCGCCTGTTGCGAATCGGCCAGCGGCAACACAGCATGGCGAAGGTCCAGATATTCAACTATCCCCTTGAACCACTCCTGTAATCGCATTCAGAAACCCGGATTAACCTTTTCGACCCTGTTGTTTATTATGGGTAATATGTTGCCCGAAAACTACCGGATCAATCCATGTCATTAATCATTGAGCGTATTGCCGCCTTTAGCGACAACTATTTTTGGCTGTTTCATCAGGCTGACAGCCAGCTTGCCTGTGTGGTGGATCCGGGCGATGCCGCACCGGTTGAAGCCGCACTTAAAGAACACCGACTGACTCTGAATGGGATTCTGGTAACACATCATCACCCTGACCATATCGGCGGCATCAGGGAATTACTCCAAAATCATCCAGTGCCCGTCTACGGCCCGGGCAGCATCGAAGAGATCACGCACCCGGTAGCTGATCAAGACCACCTAACCATCGAGGGCACCCTGTTTGAGGTAATCGCCGTTCCCGGGCACACCTTGGACCACATTGCATTTTTTGCCCCTGAGGAATCCCTTGTTTTCTGCGGAGACACACTGTTTGCTGGAGGTTGCGGCAGATTATTTGAGGGAACACCGAAACAGATGTGGCAGTCCCTGCAAAAATTAATCGCTCTACCCCCATCAACCCGCATTTTCTGTGCTCATGAATACACCCAGGCAAATCTGCGCTTTGCCCAAGCGGTTGAACCGGAAAACAAGGCCTTGGCGATAAGAGTAAATGAGGTTGAGACTTTGCGCCGTGCTGGCATGGCAACCGTGCCATCAACCCTGGCCGAGGAAGTGGCGACCAACCCTTTTCTGAGGCCTGAACAGGCTTCTGTCCACTTGGCAGCAGAAGCCCATGAAGGTCACACAATTCAGAGCTCAGATGAGGTATTTCGCGTCATACGACAGTGGAAAGATAACTTTTAGGTTAAGGGATCTACTTCAACCTGAAGGGCGACTGACCGAGACTTTGCTCACAGCGGCAACAACTACTCGATCCCAAAGATTGCAGGCATGGGATCGCACCGTTAGAATTCTTGGCCAACGTGCTGGCTAACAAGAAAACTCCATGCCCCGATATTTCCGAACGACCGTACTAGTAGTTTTGTCGCTTCTCGCTGGCTGTGCACAGCAACCCGTCGAGCAAGCCAAAAACACCTCGCCAAACGCCGTTCCACAGCAAACCGTCCTGACACAATCCCCCAGCAGACCAGCCCTCCAGCAAAAGCCTTCAAAAAAACCGGTAATATTTACCTCCTATGAGACACCGGCCTCTATTGAAATAGAAGAGGATATTTGGCAACGCATCCGCAATGGCATGGTGTTACAGGAGTATTTCGAGCATCCCGGCATTGCCCCACAGGTTGACTGGTACTCCAATAACCAGACTTATTTCGACCGTGTAATGGGCCGCGCCGAAATGTACCTCTATTACATTGTCGAACAATTGGAAAGCCGGGGGATGCCCCTTGAACTGGCGCTGCTACCAGTTGTGGAAAGCGCCTACGACCCATTTGCCTACTCAAACAGTCATGCGTCGGGGCTGTGGCAGTTTATACCGGATACTGGTACCAGGTTTGGCCTGCGCCGTGACTGGTGGTACGACGGACGTCGCGATCCCATCGCTGCAACGGAAGCAGCCATTCAGTACCTCCAGTACCTTTACAATTATTTTGATCAGGACTGGCTTCTCGCTCTAGCCGCTTATAACTGTGGTGAAGGCAATGTTGGACGCGCGATGAAACGAAACCGCAAAGCGGGTAAGCCCACAGACTTCTGGTCTCTTAAACTGCCCCGGGAAACACGCGCCTACGTGCCACAACTTCTGGCTGTCTCACGGGTGGTTTTAACACCCGAAGCGCACCAGATAGCCCTCCCCCACATTGATAATGCACCTTATTTCGATATTGTGGATATCCCCGACCAGCTGGATTTAGCGAAAGCGGCGGAATTAGCCAATTTGAACGAAGCTGAACTGCAACAACTGAATGCCGGCTATAGTCGCCTCGTCACGCATCCAGAGGGACCACACCGCATCCTGTTACCCATTGATCATACCCAGAGCTTCAAGCTGGCCCTGAATAGCACCCCAAGGGAACAGTGGGCACCCATCAAACAACATATTGTAAAGTCCGGAGATACTCTTTCGGAGATTGCCCGAAAAAATCGCGTTACTGTGAACCAACTGCGCAAACAGAACCATCTTAAAAACGACCTGTTGCGGATTGGTCAACGGCTTAAAATTCCTGGTTCCGGCGTGGATACACCCTTGGCAGGATACTCAAGAAGCTACCAGGTTAAGCAGGGAGACAGCCTGTGGAAGATTGCCAGAGATAATAAGGTCAGCGTTAAAGAGCTGGCCAAGTGGAACAACCTGAATATTCGCGAGCCGTTGCGACTAAATCAGGTCTTGAGCCTCTATACCGAGGGAGAGGCGCTGCCAACCAAACAAAAGAAAGTCCGTTACAAGGTACGCCGGGGAGATTCGTTTTACCGGATCGCCCAGGAGTTTGACCTCAGCATCAACGATATCCTGAAATGGAATAATCTGAATACCAAACACCTGCTGAAACCGGGGCAGCAATTAACTCTCTTCGTCGATGTCCTGAGAATATAAGCTACTGTCAGCGGGTGGCGTCATAGCCCAGTTCAGTCTTTGCCTTAACCTCATCAGCAGACTCGGTTTCAACACATTTCTCCGGATCATCCCCACAGATTTCGCAAACGTAATCTTTCTCACCCAATGCTGCACCCACACCACCACAGGATCCTTTCAGAGGTTTTTTACCCATAATCACGCCAATAGCCATACCGCAGATGATTAAAAGCACTAAGACAAAAGCAAGAAAAACTTCAAGCACAACTATTCTCCTGACAGATAAGGGGCAAAGGCCGACGAGTAATAGGCCTTGAACTCAGCCTCTTCTTTGACCAATAGATAAATGGCAAGGTCATTTTTTTCAGCTAACGCCAGTGATTCAGTGTGACCCATTACCATCAGTCCAGTCGCCAGCGCATCGGCAGAGGCCGTGTCCTCTGCAATCACTGTCACTGAAGCCAATTGGTGTGTGATCGGGAAACCCGTGCGGGGGTCTATGGTATGGGAATAGCGCCTCCCTCCCCGCTCGAAATAATTACGGTAATCCCCTGAAGTCGCAATGGCTGCATTGCCGAGGGTCAATGCCTGCTGCACCTCCCGGCGTTCCAATGTAGGGCTTTCGATGGCGATGCGCCAAGGTTGGCCATTCGCTTTAAGACCGTTGGTTCGCAGTTCTCCACCCACTTCAACCAAGTAGTTCACAAGGCCGTGGGAGGTCAGCAACTCGGCAACCACATCTACTGCAAAGCCCTTGGCTACCGCCGACAAATCCAACTGTATGTCTGCGGTGCGCCTGGCACTTGCTGCGCCATGATCGACTGCCAATTTCCCAAAACCGATACGACCAAGTTGTGTTTTAATTTTTGACAGCTCCGGCACCTTGTCCTGAGACGGATCGGGGCCAAATCCCCACAGATTGACCAATGGCCCGACGGTAGGGTCGAAGGCACCTCCCGTCAACTGGAAAACCTGATCAGATATACCTAATACACGCATCATCGGTTGTGACAACGACATTGTTTCACCGACTGGAGTCCGGTTTAAGGACATCAGCTCGGAGTCTGTCTGGTAAGTACTGAAGGTGCTGTCGAGACTCTCAAGGGTGCTCTGAATCGTCTTCCCGAAGTTGTCCGGCACTGGCACTCCACCGGGCACCACCTTGACCTGATAGGTAGTCCCCATCGTCAACCCGCTGAAGACATATTGTTCCGGTGTCTCGGAGCATGCCACAAGCAACAATGAAGTAAGCAGAACAAACAAAAACGAGGCCTCTGGCCCCGTTTTTGTTTTTCTTGTTATCAGAGAAGTAATCATTAACCACCGAAGTCATCAAGGAAGATATTATCTCGTTCGACACCGAGGTCGACCAGCATCTTGATAACAGCGGCATTCATCATTGGCGGCCCACACATGTAGTATTCACAGTCTTCCGGAGCCGGATGATCTTTAAGGTAGTTTTCAAACAGCACCTGGTGGATGAAACCCGTCAGGCCCTCCCAGTTGTCTTCCGGCTGGGGGTCTGACAAAGCCAGGTGCCAATCAAAGTTTTCGTTTTCTGCCGCCAGTTCATCATACTCTTCCGAGTAGAAGCACTCGCGCAATGAACGGGCGCCGTACCAGAAAGAAATTTTTCGATCAGTTTTGATACGACGCAGCTGGTCAAAGATATGAGAGCGCATCGGCGCCATACCGGCACCACCACCGATAAAGACCATTTCGTTATCAGTATCCTTGGCGAAAAACTCACCAAACGGACCATATACTTTTACCTTGTCACCGGGCTTCAGGTTAAACACCCAGGAAGACATGATGCCGGGAGGAATACCCTGTGAGCCGGGAGGGGGAGTAGCACAACGAATGTTGAATTTCACCACACCTTTTTCTTCCGGGTAGTTAGCCATGGAGTAGGCGCGAATGGTCGCCTCATCCACAATCGATTCGAGATTGAAGAAACCGAAGCGCTCCCAGTCGCCACGGTATTCCTCTTCGATTTCGAAGTCGCTGTATTTGACGTGATGGGGCGGACATTCCAACTGAACATAACCACCAGCGCGGAAGTCGACGTTCTCACCTTCCGGAAGACGCAGAGTCAACTCCTTGATGAAAGTTGCAACGTTCGGGTTGCTATCTACCGTGCACTCCCACTGCTTCACACCGAAGACTTCTTCAGGTACTTCCACTTTCATGTCCTGTTTGACCGGGGTCTGACAAGACAGGCGCCAACCTTCATTGGCTTCACGGCGCGTAAAGTGAGCTTCCTCTGTGGGCAGCATGGCGCCACCACCGTCAGTCACAATACATTTGCACTGGGCACAGCTACCACCGCCACCACAAGCAGAGGGCAGAAACAGGCCAGCAGAAGACAGTGTCTGCAACAACTTATCACCGGCAGGTACTGTAATGGTTTTCTCACCATTAATATCAATGGTGACGTCACCTGAGCTCACAAGGCGAGCACGGGCGGCAAGAATAAACGCCACTAACGCCAACACCACTACGGTGAACATCACGACGCCGAGTATGATTTCCAGATTCATTATCTATCTTCTCCTCGCCGATTACAGATCGATACCGCCGAAAGACATAAAGCCCAACGACATCAGTCCGACAGTGATAAAGGTTATGCCCAGACCTTGCAGGCCAGCGGGAACATCGCTGTATTTCAATTTCTCGCGTACACCTGCCAGTGCAATGATCGCAAGCGCCCAGCCAACACCGGCGCCAAAGCCAAAGACAGTACTCTCCGCCAGATCGTAGTCGCGCTCCACCATAAAGAGGGATGCGCCCATAATGGCACAGTTCACTGTAATCAGCGGCAGGAATACACCCAGAGCGTTATAGAGAGCCGGAACATATTTATCTAGGAACATTTCCATGATCTGTACGATCGCGGCGATCACACCGATGTAGCTGAGCAGGCCTAGGAAACTCAGGTCAACATTTTCCATGCCCTCTATACCAGTCCAGGTCAACGCCCCTTCGGACAGTAGATAGGTATAGATCAGGTTATTAGCAGGAACCGTAATGGTCAGCACCACAATAACCGCAATACCCAAACCGATAGCCGCCTGTACTTTTTTGGAGATCGCTAGGAATGTACACATACCCAGGAAAAAGGCCAGCGCCATGTTTTCGATAAAAACAGAGCGCACAAACAAGCCGAGTAAATGTTCCATCAGGCAACCTCCCCTTTCGGTGTATTTGGAGCAATCTTGTATTCAGGAGCTTCAACCTGAGATTTTTTCCAGGAACGCAGTGCCCAGATAAACAGACCGATCAGGAAGAAAGCACTCGGTGGCAGCAACAACAAGCCATTAGGCACATACCAGCCATCGTTACTTGCCAGTGGCAGAATCTCAAAACCGAACAGTTTACCGGAACCAAACAGCTCACGAATAAAGGCCAGTACCAACAGGATCACACTGTATCCCAGGCCGTTTCCGATGCCATCCAGGAAGCTGGGGATTGGCGGGTTTTTCATGGCATAGGCTTCAGCGCGACCCATCACAATACAGTTGGTAATGATCAGCCCCACAAATACCGACAGCTGCTTGCTGATATCGTAAGCCACAGCCTTGAGGATCTGATCAACCACAATAACCAGCGATGCAATAATGGTCATCTGCACAATAATGCGGATACTGGAAGGAATGTGATTGCGGATCATCGACACAAACATGCTCGAGAAAGCTGTCACCAGCGTCAGAGCAACGCACATCACAAATGAGACCTGGAGGCTGGAGGTAACCGCCAGCGCAGAACAAATACCAAGGATCTGCAACGCAATCGGGTTGTTGTCGAAAATTGGATTTAATAAAACATCTTTTGTTTTCGTCGCCATGATCAGGCCTCCCCTGCGCGCAAGTTAGCCAGGAATGGAGCAAAACCGTTATCGCCCATCCAAAATTTAATCAGGTTATCGACACCACGACTGGTTAGAGTCGCCCCGGACAGCCCATCAACCTGATGGGATGCTTCGGGCCGGGTGTTGTCAACAGCACCCTTGATAACCGTCAGTACCGCTTTGTTGTCTTCGCCGTAGGTTTCTTTACCAACCCACTTCGCTTTCCAACTGGGGTTATCAACCTCGCCACCCAGCCCGGGGGTTTCGGCGTGCTCATAAAAGCCGAGCCCCGCAACCTTATTGAGATCAGACTCCAGTGCGATAAAGCCATACAGGGTAGACCACAGGCCGTAGCCCTTGATCGGCAGAATAACTTTATCAATACCGGAATCGCCTTCAACAATGTAGACAAGGGCGTAGTCGGCGCGACGACCTATCTTCGCAATATCTTCGTCCTCACTCAGGTCTGTTGACATGGAGGGCACTTTCGCAGATTTGCGCTGGTCATAGCTGGAGACATCAACAGCATCGGTAAATTTACCGGTTTTCATGTCGACAGCACGGGTTGTCACATTGGCGAACTGCTCATCCACACTGACACCGGGTTTCAACATACCGGCCGCGGCCAGAATGTTGGTTTTCCGATCAAGGTCCTTGTTCAACTGCTGTGCAGGTCGCAACATGACCGCCGCAGTCGAAACAAAAACCGAACAGACGATACAGAGCGCCAGCGCGACGATAATAGTTTTGGAAGTCGAATCGTTACTAGCCACGTGCCACCCTCCGCTTGATATTCGCTTCAACCACAAAGTGGTCAATCAATGGTGCAAACAGGTTGGCGAACAGGATAGCCAACATCATACCCTCCGGAAACGCCGGGTTAACGACACGGATCAACACCACCATGACACCAATCAGGCCACCAAACCAGAGTTTGCCAGTATCCGTCATGGATGCAGACACCGGATCAGTTGCCATAAATACCATGCCAAAAGCAAAGCCACCCATCACAAGGTGCCAGTACCAGGGCACATTAAACATCGGGTTGGTATCAGAGCCGATCAAATTAAAGAGTGATGACAGTGCAATCATGCCGATCATTACCCCGGCCATAATCCGCCAGGAAGCAATGCGGTTTATCAACAACAGCGCACCACCAATAAAGATCGCCAGGGTAGATGTCTCACCAATGGAACCGTGCATATTACCGAAGAACGCGTCCATCCAGGTCATCTGCTGCTGCAACACGTCCATACCCTGTTGTGCAGCCATGGACAGCGCGGTCGCTCCGGTATAGCCATCGACAGCAGTCCAGACCGCATCACCGGACATTTCAGCGGGGTAAGCAAAGAACAGGAAGGCCCTGCCGGTCAGTGCCGGGTTGAGGAAGTTCTTGCCGGTTCCGCCAAATACTTCTTTGCCAATCACCACACCAAAACTGATGCCCAGTGCCACCTGCCACAGGGGCATATCGGGGGGGCAGATCAGAGCAAAGAGAATCGATGTAACAAAAAACCCTTCGTTAACTTCGTGTCCGCGCACCATGGCAAACAGTACTTCCCAGAAGCCGCCGACAACAAAGGTCACCATGTAGATCGGTATAAAGTAGACCGCACCGTACCACATGCAATCCCAGATACTATTAGGGTCATGCCCCGCCAGCAGGGAAATCAGCGCACCGTGCCAGCCAGCGACGTCAGTGGTGCCGGTGGCTGCAAGAATAGTGTTAGCCTGAAAGCCTAGGTTGTACATGCCGTAAAACATGGCGGGGAAAGCCGCCAGCCAGACGGTGATCATAACCCGCTTCAGGTCAATGCCATCGCGAATATGTGATCCGTTTTTGGTCACCGAACCCGGCGAATAAAAAATGGTATCGGCGGCCTCATAGAGGGCAAACCATTTATGCCACTTGCCACCTTCTTCGAAGTGCGGCTCGATCTTGTCGAGATAGTTACGCAACGCTTTCACTATCAGCCCTCCTTCTCAATACGGGTCAGATTATCGCGAAGAATCGGACCGTATTCGTACTTGCCCACACACACGTAGGTGCAAAGCGCGAGATCTTCTTCATCCAATTCCAGACAGCCCAGCTTTTGTGCTGTCTCGGTATCGCCCACGATCAAGGAGCGCAGCAGCTGTGTCGGCAAGATATCCAATGGCATAACCTTCTCGTAGTTACTCAGCGGCACCATGGCACGCTCACTGCCGTTGGTATTGGTAGTGAAATCAAAGGTCTGACCTTTATTCAGGGATGAGAGGTAAATTGGCATTGCTGAGTGACGATTGCCACCCAGAGACAGATAGCGGAAAAACTCCCGCATACGGCCTTCCAATAACACAGACACTTGACTGTGGTAACGGCCCAGGTAGGCAAAATCACCTGCGGCATTGCGACCAGACAACACAGAACCCGAAATCACCCGGTTCTCGCCCGCTTTCAGTTGACCCGCTGTTAAATCGCTCAGGCTGGCACCCAGACGTGTGCGCAACAGTTGCGGTTTCTCTACTTGGGGACCTGCGAGCGCAATCACGCGTCGGGTATCCAACTGTCCGGTGGTAAACAGCGCACCAATTGCCATCACGTCCTGATAGCCAATGGTCCAAACAGTTTTCTTCACACTGACTGGATCGACAAAATGGATATGGGTGCCTGCCAGACCTGCAGGGTGTGGCCCTGCAAAACTATTGACCTGAACTCCAGCCACTTCACCGCCAGCGACCTGGCTGCCTTCAGCGTGGCAGAGGTGTACGGCACCATCGGTAAGTCGCTTAAGAACTTTAAGGCCATTGGCAAAGTCATCGCTGCGCTCGGCAATAATCAGTGCCGGGTCTGCCGCCAACGGATTAGTATCCATAGCGGTCACAAAAATGGAATTGGGGACATCAGCGGCGGGTGAAGGAATCTTGGAGTGTGGGCGAGTACGCAACGCAGTCCACAAACCAGATTTCACGAGGTTGTCGACGACGGCTGAACGCTCCAGTTGCTCCAGCTCGGCAGCACCGTACTGGGCGAAAGTCTCCTGTTCATCACCATCGATATCAATCACAACGGAGTGCAACACACGTCGCTCACCGCGATTGATAGCGGAAATGACACCGGCCGCGGGTGCAGTGAAACACACGCCTTCGGTTTTCTTGTCAGTGAAAAGTAACTGGCCCAGTTTTACCCTGTCGCCCTCTTTGACAGCCATAGTGGGTTTCATGCCCACATAGTCAAAGCCTACAACTGCGACGGAATTCACTTTGGGCCCATCGTGAATGACTTGCTCGGGTGAGCCCGAAATCGGTAAGTCCATTCCGCGACGGATCTTGATCATAGGTTGTGCCTACTGATGCGGTTTATGATTTTTCGCTCTAATCAAAGAGCCCCCATTTTTTATCGCTTGCCTGCGACAAAAGGCAACGGTGGTAACCGTCACCCGACTGCAGCAAAAACAGCCCACGTCTGGCCGACAATGCTGACCAACAAAACGCTGGGATTATAAAGGTCAGCGCCACCCATTACCAGTGCGAAAGGTAGGGCTATTCGCCCTGAGACCAGCATTTCCGCACCAGTGACAGCCCGGCCACAAAAAAGCCGCAACAAAGTGCGGCTTCATTTTTGTCAGGATTTCGGGTACATGGCCCAGGAAAGCCCAGCCAGTTTTTCCAGGCAGCGAACTACCTGACAGCTGTACCCAAACTCATTGTCGTACCAGCAGTAAAGTACGACGCTGTCACCACTAACGATAGTCGCCTCGGAATCAAAAATACAGGCATGTCTGGAACCAACAAAGTCGGTGGACACTGCTTCCGAGGAAATGGTGTAGTCAATCTGTTGCTGCAAAGGTGAATACAGTGCCACCTTGCGCATATATTCATTCAGCTCTTCTTTGGTGGTCTCACGGCCCAACTGCAAATTCAGAATTGCCATAGATACATTTGGCGTCGGCACCCGAATCGCATTACCGGTGAGCTTGCCACCCAATTCCGGCAACGCCTTGGCCACTGCTTTGGCTGCACCGGTTTCAGTGATCACCATATTCAGCGGTGCGCTGCGGCCCCGACGGGAACCCTTGTGATAGTTATCAATCAGGTTCTGATCGTTTGTGTAGGAGTGAACGGTTTCCACATGGCCGCGCTCGATGCCATAGTCATCCATCAGCGCCTTCAGAACCGGCACGATGGCGTTGGTGGTGCAGGACGCTGCAGAAATGATTTTGGAATCAGGAGTGATCTCACCCTGGTTGATGCCGTAAACAATATTGGGAATATCACCTTTACCGGGCGCCGTCAGAATTACCTTGCCTGCGCCGGGGCACTTCAGGTGTTGACCCAGACCATCTTCATCGCGCCAGACACCGGTGTTATCCACCACGATGGCATTACTGATGCCGTATTCGGTGTAATCCACTTCTTCGGGTGAATTGGCATAAATCACTTGGATGGGGTTGCCGTTACACACCAGGATATTTTTGTCTTCCAGGACACGAATGGTGCCATCAAATGCACCATGAACCGAATCCCTACGCAGCAGACTGGCACGCTTGGCCAGATCGTCTGCACTTTTGCCCTTGCGCACTACGATGGCGCGCAAACGAAGCAGGTCACCACTGCCGGTTTTTTCCAGCAACAGGCGAGCAAGCAGTCGACCGATACGACCGAAACCATACAGCACAATATCCTGGGGCTGCGGCAGCGGCTTGCGCATACAGCCAATATCGTCACCCACCTCGCGCTGCAGGAATGCGGTCACATCTTCACCGTTGCCAGATTCCTGGTACTTTACGGTGAGCTTGCCGATATCGATGTGGGCAGGCCCCAAATCCATTTCGGCCAGCGCTTTGATCAGAGGAAAGGTTTCAAACTCGGAAAGCTCGTTGTGCTCGATTTGACGGACAAAACGGTGTGCCTTCATCAGCTCGATCACTGAGCGGTTCACCATATTCCGGCCGTACATATAGAGAGACACATTGTTCTCACGATAGAGCTTGCCAATCAATGGAATCATGGCTTCTGCCAGCGCTTCGCGCTCTTTCCAGTCGGCAAAAAAATCGGCGGGAACGGGGCGGTTTTGTTCAGTCACTTGGTCAACCTCTCGCTAGATTCAAGGAGCTTTGCGGAGCACAGTCCGTCGAGGGGCGCTATTATCGGTATTCAGTGTTTTCAGAGCAACTAAGACTGGTGAATATCTGGTACTTCAGTTCATCTATGATTGATTTGGGTCAGCAAAGCCCAATTTTCGATGCCGACTGGCACCATCCTAGAGAGGAATAAACGCCATGGTTGCCACATTCTGCGCCACAGCCTTGATCACCCGCTGATTTTTCTGTGCCGTGATTGTGGCAATCATATCCTGCAAGGCGATCAGCTTGCCGAACAGCCTTTCGTAGCTCAGGTTGCGCCGCTCCCCGCGCCAGCTGTTCATGACAATCAGAGGGTTATTATCGGCATCAACACCACGTGCAATCCGCCACAAGGCAATCTCGATATTGCGAGCGCTGTGGTAAAGCTTTTGATGGTAAAGTTCCGAGAAAAGGTAGAAATCATATTGATAATCGTAGGATTCTCGAATCATATCGGTTAAACCGACGACAAGCGCAAACACACGATCACCCTTATAGGCAGGATCAACGGATAGCTCAATGGCCTGGGTCCCCGTCACCGGCAGCTCGGCAAACTGCAATCTGCCAGGGACATCAAAAATCTGAGAGACACGCTGCTCAATCGTAGGGTCACTGCCTTTGTGAAGCTCTCTCGGGTTGCGCTTATAGAGCTTTACCGTCAACTGTCTCAACAAGGATTCCACTTCCCGGTAATGGGCGTCGGACACCATGTCGATATCCGTCTTGGCCAGGTTCTTCACCTGGAAAGGAGAACTTCCACAGGCCACCAGCAGCAGGCATATCCAGCACAGTATGAGTTTGCGCGTGAGCGTCACAACAATTCCCTAGCAGACATATCAATCTCCAAACGGTCTCGCTAAAATACCACACCTCAATTCCCCGACCACAAAGTACTTTTCCAGCATGTCGATTTTGTCACTTCCGCCACTCAATGCTCCCGGCGACAGACGCCTTTGGCAGGGAGTCTACGGAGCTGGCACCGCCCTCACCATTGCAGAGGCCAGCCAACAACACCAGGGGCTTACCCTGGTGATTACCGACACAGCAAAAACGGCGATGGAGCTGGAAATAGAACTGCGTTTTTTCCTGGACGACAACTATCCGGTTTTCCACTTTCCTGACTGGGAAACCCTCCCCTACGATCTGTTCTCTCCGCACCAGGACATCATTTCGGAGCGGCTACGTACCCTGTTCAGGTTGCCACAGGCCAACACCGGTGTAGTGGTTGTCCCTGTCAGCACACTGATGCACCGCCTGCCCCCCAGGGAGTTCGTCAGCCAGCGCGCCTTTGACTACTCTACCGGGGATCACGTCAATCTGGACGAACTACGCGGACAACTGGAAGCCGCGGGCTACCACTGCGTGGATACGGTGGTGGAACATGGGGAGTTTGCGGTGCGCGGCGCCCTGATCGACATTTTCCCCATGGGAGCGAACCGGCCGTTTCGTATTGACCTGTTTGATGACGAAATTGAAACGTTGCGTACATTTGATCCGGAAACCCAGCGTACCCTGGAACAGTCCGACACCATCTGCCTGCTGCCGGCCCGGGAAGTACCGCTGGATAAGGTCGCCATCAAACGATTTCAGGACAACTGGCTGTCGCGGTTTGATGTAGATGAGCGCCGCTGCCCGGTGTTTCGCGATGTCAGCGAAGGTATTCCTTCCCAAGGTGTTGAATATTTTCTACCCCTATTTTTTGAGCATTGCGTCAGCCTGTTTTCCTACCTTCCGGAAAACTGCCAGCTCTTCTCTGCGGGTCCCATAGAGCAGGCAGCAGAGAAATTCTGGCAGGATGCCACCCAGCGTTACCAGGAATACAACGTCGACCCTTGCCGCCCACTGCTGCCACCAAAAGATGTCTTTATCCCGGTTGAAGAGCTATTCGCGTCACTGAAAACCTACCCGCGCACTGCACTGCGAGACCAAACCACAGAGGGCAAGCCCAGTCTGTCGTTGGGCTTATGTGCATTGCCCGATGTCAGTGTGGACGCCAAAGCTGATGCCCCACTCCAGAAGTTCTCAACCTTTTTGGAAAACACCGAACAGCGTGTTCTGATCTGCGCCGAATCCGCGGGGCGTCGCGAAAGTCTGCTGGAGCTGTTGCACCAAGCCAAAATAAAGCCCACGAATCTCAGTGACTGGCAAAGTTTTGTCGCAGGCTGCGACACCCTCAGCATCACAACCTTTCCACTCATCCGGGGCTTCAGTCTAGAGACCCCTCCCCTGGCCGTCATTTCGGAAACAGAATTATTCGGCCAGCAGGTAATGCAGCGTCGGCGCCGCAGCAAACAACGGGAAGACGCGGACCAGGTTATTAAAAACCTTACGGAACTGCGTGTCGGCGCACCGGTAGTCCATATGGATCATGGTGTTGGTCGATACCTGGGTCTGCAGACCATTGATGCCGCCGGGGAGACCCAGGAATTTCTGACCCTGCAATACGCGGATGACGCCAAACTCTACGTCCCGGTATCGTCACTGCACATGATCAGCCGTTACAGCGGCTCAGAAGAAGAACTCGCCCCACTGCACAGGCTCGGTAGTGAACAATGGCAAAAAGCCAAAAATAAGGCGCTAAAACAGATACGCGACACCGCCACAGAGCTGCTGGACATCTACGCAACCCGGGCTGCGCGCAAGGGCTTTGCCTGCCGGGACCCGGAAGCGGAATACCGGGCTTTCTGTGCTGACTTTCCCTTTGAGGAAACCCCGGACCAACTGGAAACCATCGAAGCCGTCAAGAAAGATATGCTGGCGGAACAACCTATGGACCGTCTGGTTTGCGGCGATGTGGGGTTCGGCAAAACCGAGGTGGCGATGCGTGCCGCCTTTATTGCAGTCGCCAGCGGCAAACAGGTCGTGATGCTGGTGCCCACCACACTGCTGGCTCACCAGCACCTGGAAAACTTCCGTGACCGCTTCGCCAACTGGCCTGTAACCATTGAAGAGCTTTCCCGTTTCCGGACGGAAAAAGAACAGCAGCAAGTGCTCGAACGCGCAACCGTGGGCAAGGTGGATATCCTCATCGGCACACACAAACTGCTACATGCGAAGGTCAATTATCAGAACCTTGGCCTGCTTATTATTGATGAAGAACATCGCTTCGGGGTTCGACAGAAAGAAAAGATTAAAGCGCTGCGCGCAGAAGTGGATATTCTTACCCTGACCGCCACCCCGATTCCCCGGACACTCAATTTATCCATGTCCGGCGTACGCGATCTCTCGATTATCGCCACACCTCCGGCGCGTAGATTGTCGGTAAAGTCTTTTATACGGCAGAGTGATCCGAGGGTCATTCGCGAGGCAGTGCTACGGGAAATTCTGCGTGGCGGACAGGTCTACTTTCTGCACAACGAGGTCAAGAGCATCGCCAAAACGGCCCAGGAACTACAGGAGCTGATCCCGGAAGCACGTCTGGAAATTGCCCATGGGCAGATGCGCGAGCGGGAACTGGAAAAGGTGATGTCCGACTTCTATCACCAGCGCTTCAATGTCCTCGTGTGCACCACGATTATTGAAACCGGTATCGACATTCCCAGCGCCAACACTATTCTGATCGATCGCGCCGACAAGTTGGGTCTCGCGCAACTGCATCAACTGCGTGGCCGGGTGGGCCGCTCACACCACCAGGCCTATGCCTACCTGCTAACGCCGGAACCCAAGGCCATGACCGACGATGCCGTCAAACGGCTAGAAGCTATCAGTGCCGCCGATCATCTCGGCTCGGGCTTCACGCTGGCAACCCACGACCTGGAAATTCGCGGTGCCGGCGAATTGCTGGGAGAAGATCAGAGTGGCCATATCCAGTCCATCGGTTTTACCCTCTACATGGAATTGCTTGACCGAGCGGTAGATGCTATTCGCAAGGGAAAATCTATTGAACTCGATATTCCCCTCAGTGAAGACATTGAAATCAATCTCAATATTCCGGCATTGATTCCCGAAGATTTCCTCCCCGATGTACACATGCGATTGATCATGTACAAACGCATTGCCAACGCACAATCCGATGAGGAGCTCAAAGAGCTACAGGTGGAAATGATTGATCGTTTTGGCCTGTTGCCCGACCACCTGAAAAACCTGTTCAGAGTCACAGCCCTGAAACTTGAAGCGCGCCAACTGGGTATCTGTAAGGTAGAATCCGGGCCAAGCGGTGGACGAGTCGAGTTTGGCAGTGATACGGTGGTCGAACCGCTAACCATTGTGCAAATGGTGCAGAAAGAACCCAAAATTTTCTCTTTGCAAGGCGCCGCCACACTGAAATTTGCCATACCAACCAGCACAACCGAGCAGAGACTGGTTCAGATACAGGCACTATTGGAAAGACTCACTCCAAAGGAAACAGGACGTCAATGAAACCCTCATTCCGCCAGACTTTTGCCCTGCTGTTTCTATTATTACCAACGCTTTCGCTGGCCGAAGAGACACTGCCCTGGTATCAGGTGGAAATTCTGGTATTTACACAACAGGATCTCTACGGCGACGAAAAACACCGCACTGACGTCGAACTGAGCTACCCGCAAAACTGGCTGACACTGGAAGGTTCCGAGCTAAGTATACCTCCTGCACCCCTGCTGGAATCCTCCGAGGTTACAACAGAACTTCCAGACAACATCTCTTCAGACAGTCTCGACGCTTCTGGCCCTAAAGGAATAACAAAAGCAGAGTCATCAACTGACAAAGCAAAATCTTTTGTGCTGCTCGATAAAAAAGACTATGAACTCGGTCCTGAAAATTACACCTTGGGCAGGGCTCCGGGGTATCGGGTGCTGTTGCACTGGGCATGGCGTCAACCCGGACTGGATATCGACAATAGCCCCTGGGTGCTGCTGGCCGGCGGTGAGCAATACGGCGAGCATCACGAACTGGAGGGCAGCCTGCGCATCTTGCTAAATCGCTACTTGCATGTTCAGGCCAACCTCTGGCACACCCGCTTTGGTCAGCCGCAGCCCGCAATGCCGGTTACAGAGGCCGCCATCGAACAACCTGATCTGGTGACCGATGATCAACAGAGCACTGTCGATAACGCAGTTTCACCTACCTGGCCTGCCCTGCCTGGCCAGCCGTGGCGGGAAACTGTCGAAGCACCGCAATCGGGCACAGACTTCCCGGAGTCCATCAATCAGGCTGACACTCCCGCCTGGACATTTGAAACGCCAAAATTTTCGATCAATGAGCTTGTCACGCTGAACCAGTCTACGCGCCTTCAACTTGGGGAGCTGACCTATCTGGACCACCCTAATCTGGGTGTACTGGTGCTTGTGAACCGTTACGAGAATTCCGAGGAAAACACACCCTAAGGTATTTATTTTCCGTCGTTGCGGGTACCCGGCCTCTTCGACATCTGCTCAGCTCTGTCCACAAAATGCCCCAACCCTGAACGCTTGTCCGCCGACTTGTTGGCTGATGACGACTCCCCACGGGATCGCTGTTCAATCACTTTCTCAGCACTGCTGCTCTCACAGGGGCGATCACTGAAGGTGGTTTTGCCCCTGCTGTCGACACATTTGAACACCTGGGCGCCTGCTGGAGTGATAGCCAGCAAAAGCAGTAACATCATAGCGATTCGTATCAAGGTCAGTGGTCTGACACTCATGACAAATCACTGCAAGCCGAGGCCAGCAAACGGCGTACAACAGGCATACGCAAGGCCATCATCGACTCTATTTTCTCCATGGAAATCGGTTCAGCGGCTAGACCCGCCGCCATATTGACCACCAGTGCCAAACACGCATAAGGAAGACCCAGCTCACGGGCCAGAGCAGCTTCCGGCATACCCGTCATGCCAACGATGTCACAGCCATCATTCGCCATACGCCTGATTTCCGCCGCGGTTTCCAGTCGAGGTCCCTGGGTGACCCCGTGGACGCCTTCGCCATGGACAGGCAACCCACTGGCAATGGCAGCCTTTAACAGCGTTTCACGCAGGGGCTTGTCATAGGGCTCGGTAAAATCAACATGCTGCAAGGCCGACCCCGCACCATCTGAATAGGTGTGCTCCCTGTTCCAGGTATAGTCGATGACCTGATCGGGAATCACCAAATCACCTGGACACATTTCACCGTTAATGCCACCCACCACGTTAACGGCAAGCACCGCGTCAACACCCATGGCCTGCAAGGCCGCCAGGTTGGCCCGGTAATTCACCCTGTGTGGCGGAATATGGTGAGCTTCACCATGGCGGGCAATAAAAGTGACCTCGCAGCCATTCAGACTGCCGCATACCAGCTGATCTGAAGGCTTGCCCCAGGGGGTATCCACAGCCTGACGTTGGGTGACCTCCAGCTCATCCAAGGCATATAAGCCGCTGCCTCCGATAATGCCAATTTTCATGAAGTCATATCACTCCCTGGATGCAGCGGGTTATCTGGCATTCTCCAACTGGGCACCCAACAGTTTAATGTCATCGGGCACATGAATCGTGGAGGTGGGGAATGCGATTTCTGCCCCGTGGTCGGCAATGATGTCACTGATTTTCAACAGCACATCCTGCTTGATTTCATGGAACAGTACCCACTGTGTGGTCTTGGTGAAGGTATAGATAAAAAAGTTGATAGAGGAGGCACCGAAAGACACGAAATTCACGATCATTGTCTGCTCTTGATCAATCTCCGGGTGACTGCGTAGCATCGCTTTGACGTCTTCGACGATCGCCGACATCTTGCCGATATCGTCGTAGCGAATGCCAATGGTCTCGTAGATGCGGCGGTTGAGCATCCTCGAAGGGTTTTCAACAGAAATATTGTTAAACACGGCATTGGGGATATACAGCGGTCGCTTGTCAAAGGTCCGGATGCGGGTCAAACGCCAGCCAATATCCTCCACGGTGCCTTCAATTTCCTTATCGGGAGAACGCACCCAGTCACCGACCTTGAACGGTCGATCCAGATAGATCATCAATCCCCCGAAAAAATTTGCCAGCAAATCCTTGGCGGCAAAACCCACCGCCAGACCACCGATACCGCCGAATGCCAACACACCGGAAATACTGTAACCAAAAGCCTGCATGGCGATCAGGATTGCAGTGATGATCACCGAGGCACGCACCAGCTTGCCAATGGCCTTGACCGTGGTTTCATCCATCGGCTCCTGCATGTATTCCGGGTGTACCAGGTTACGCTCCACACGCCTGACCAGGTTCACCAGGAACAATGCAGCCAGGAAAATAATCGCCACCCGATTCACCGGTGCCACCAGGCTATACCATTCTGACTCTGCCGCCCTTGCCGCCACAGCTGCAGCCATGTTGACACCGAGTATCCAGATCGCCCAGACAGCAGGCCGGCGACAGGCTTCGATCAGAGCGTCGTCCCAAACATTGGTAGAACGTGCGGCATGGATTTCCAGAAAATTGATAAATTTGTTCGCCAGATAACCAAGCATCAGGGCAATAAGCACAATCAGGAATATCTTTACCATCCACAGGTAGTCATCACTGATAAAACGTACCAACCAGTCCTCGAATATCTGCATCGTTATTGACTCCATTGACTCCGATTATTTAGCCTTGGCAGCGACCAGCTCTTCCAGTTTGGCCACGGTTGACTGCCAGCGCGGGGAAGCGACCAGCGTTGTCCAGTCCGGTTGTTGGCGCCCGAGCATGTCTGGCAACCTGGGGGATGGGTTAACGTCTGCACTTTCCAGGAAATCCAGCACTTCCAGCGCGCCGGGCCGACTGTTACAAACCAGTACCATATCACAGCCAGCCTGCAGGGCACTGTCAGCCTTCTGCGCATAGCTCCCGGCAATGTCCGCCCCTTTCATGGACAGGTCATCACTGAAAATAACGCCCTCAAATTGCAATTCATCCCGCAGGACAGTCTGCAACCAGAACCGGGAAAATCCGACGGCATTGTCATCTATATTGGGAAATACGATATGTGCCGGCATCACAGCATCCAGCGTATTGCTCAGTTCGACAAAGGGCCTCAAATCCCTATCTCGCAGGGCCTGAAGGGAACGCTGGTCGTAGGGAGTTTCCAGATGGCTGTCAGCCCTGACCCCGCCATGCCCCGGAAAATGTTTGCCAGTGGCAGCCATACCCGCCTCATGCATACCGGCAATAAAGGCTCCGGCAGCCTGAACGAGACAAATGGGATCATCAGAAAAGGAGCGGTCAGCGATGACCTCACAACCCTCTCGGTCCACGTCCAGTACCGGGGCAAAACTGAAATCAATGCCCGATGCCAGCAACTCGGAAGCCATCAGCCATCCGGTATCCCGCAGCAACTGTAGAGCATCACCTCCGGGGAGAAGGTCACCCAATATCTGCATGGGTGGTATCCGCGTAAAACCTTCACGAAAGCGCTGTACGCGACCACCTTCCTGATCAACGCACAGCAACAATTCGGGGCGGATGTCACGTATCTGCGCCACCAATTCCATCATTTGCTTTCGACTGGAGAAATTACGTGAGAAGAAAATAACGCCACCAACCCCCGGGTGCCGCAGAAGGTGCTCCTCATCCGGGGTCAGCACCAAACCTTCCAGATCGAGCATCAACGGGCCAGGAATCATAGTAAAACCTCAAACAACGGGTGACAGGGAAAAAGCAAGCCATTACCGGCCAGAAACCGGGGTAACAGATTAGACAAATTTTTCATTTTGAAAACAACCCGTTATGACAGATGAAACTTAACAGATTACAGAACCATTTTCGGGATAAGAATTAAATGCTTTTCATCACTGAAGTTACATCACTTTTTTAAAAGTGGTCTCATATTTATCCTGTTTGAAATCTGCATCCCGTCAATGTCCGCTTATCCAAAACAGCTTGCCAGCATAGTGCAGAGCAAGTTCGTTGGTGATACTTTGATCAGTCCTAGAAAAAAGGAAGGGGGTGAATCATGGCTTCACAAGTTCCTGTCATTGGTGCCTGGTATCAGGATGCCGCTGAAGATGAAATTTTCGAAGTCGTAGCCGTTGATGAACACGCCGGATCTATCGAGGTGCAATATGTCGGCGGAGAGGTCAGTGAGATTGATCTCGATACCTGGCAACAATTGTTACTGTTAGCGGCAGAACCGCCGGAAGACTGGCGGGTATCCTATGAACTGAGTAATGAAGACAGTCTCTCATCTGACGATGTGTACGTGCCAGAGAACTGGAATGATCCCTTGATGGATATTGACTCAGATACGATCTACGGCCTGGATGACTATTGAGCAGAGCTGATCACCTTTTCTCCCAACAGTTATTCGGCAATTTCCTGAGCCTGTAGCATGCGCGCATGCTGCAGGATAATTTTTGCCGCTGATTCAGCATCATCTACCACCGTAAACAAATGCAGCTCCCGCTCAGCAATACAACCATTTACCAACATGGTGTTTTGAATCCAATCTACCAGACCTCCCCAGTAATCACTGCCCACTAGAATAATTGGAAATGGTCTTACCTTGCTGGTTTGTACCAGCGTTAACGCTTCAAACAGTTCATCAAGTGTTCCATAGCCCCCCGGAAAGATGACAAACCCAACCGCATGTTTAACAAACATGAACTTGCGCACGAAGAAATAGCGAAACTTGAGGGACAAATCCAGGTAGGAATTGGGGTCCTGTTCCGTTGGCAGCGATATATTTAATCCCACGGAGGTACTGGCACTGGCGTGACAACCCCGGTTGGCTCCTTCCATAATTCCCGGGCCACCGCCGGTAATGACGGGAATCCCCTCTTTACCCAGCAAACCGCCAAGGCGCTGCGCCTCTTCATAGTAATGGCTGCCCGGCTTAAAACGGGCACCACCAAAAATAGTCACCGCACTGCCCAACTTGGCCAGCGCCTCAATGCCGTCCACCAGTTCCGCCTGGATTCTCAATACTCGCCAGGCTTCAGGGATTTTATTTTCGTCCATAAATGCTCCTATCAATACTTGCTGGGCCAGACACGTGACTATACCAAGTCCTGTGTTTACCAAAGCCTCTGCTAAGTATAGTGTCGTCCGACAAATAACAGGGTGCCACCCGGCCAAATACTGTGTTTTAATACAGGCTATATTAATTTACAGTACTTTATATATTGTTGGCAGCAAGCCTGCCTCTTATTCAGCAGCCGAGGTGACAGCCATGAGCAACCCGTCTTTGACCGCACGCCAGCAACAGATTCTGGACCTGGTTAAGCAGCACATCGAAGAGAGCGGTTATCCCCCTACCCGTGCCGAGATTGCCTCTGAGCTTGGATTCAAATCCCCCAATGCCGCCGAGGAACACCTGCGGGCCTTGGCTCGCAAAGGTGTGATTGAAATGACCTCCGGAGCCTCCCGGGGCATTCGTCTCGTTGAAGAAACACCACCCGGTCTACCGCTGGTGGGTCGTGTCGCTGCAGGTGAGCCGGTGCTGGCGATTGAAAATATTGAAGCTTACCTGGATGTGGCAGCCAACCTCTTCTACCCCCAGGCGGATTATCTGCTCCGGGTGCAGGGAATGAGCATGAAAAACATCGGTATTATGGATGGCGACATTCTGGCCGTACACAAATGCGAAACCGCTGACAATGGGCAGATTGTTGTCGCCAGAATCGACGAAGAGGTCACGGTCAAACGCTTTAAAAAGAGCCGCAAGCGCTACGAGATAATTCTGGAACCGGAGAACGAAGACCTGGAACCGATCCACGTGGACCTGAGAGAGAAAAGTTTTGCCATTGAGGGCTTGGGGGTTGGTGTTATTCGCACCCAGACCTGATCACTGCAAATGACGAAAACCCATACCTGAGCGGGGTTATAAACGGAGTTAGTGGCCCGCTCAAGATCAGTGGAGCACGCGGTCCTTATCGATACGGGGCGATTCAAGCTTCATGTTTTCTGCTCCGAGCTCTTCAAATACTTCGATGCCGGCATCGATCATGACCTTGGCCACATCCACCTTGGCGCTCTCCAGAAATACTTCCGCATCATCAGAAAAGCTGATCCGGATCAGGGGGGAATCATCATCAGTCCGCTGCAGGGCAATATCCCCATCGGGCAGGATAACGATTTCAAACAGAGAAAGAGACATGAGGTCTACCAGTAGTGGTGGGAATGTAGTAAAGCGAGATTGTAACAGAGCCGAACCCGGTTATTAACCATCGTCCGGAAAAATTAACTTAGCACTCGAGCATGTGCTGGCGGTGACGTTCTACCACTTCGAGGAAGGCATTGCGCCAATCGGAT
>JALRJN010000098.1 GCA_023261185.1 Porticoccus sp. | reverse complement strand
TTTTTTGTGTCAGTAGTTTTTTCTTTGGGAGATAGGGGATGGATGAAGATCGATTGATCGATATCGAGACGCGGTTGGCCTTCCAGGAAGACGCCATTGAGCGTTTGAGTGATGTGCTCTATCGTCAACAGGAGCTGCTCGACCGCCTTGTGGCGCGCTGTGATCTGTTGGGCACAAAAGTGACCGAGCTGGCAGAGAAGTTGCCTGACGAGATGGGTGGTAATGAGAAGCCCCCGCACTATTGACCGGGGCTCATTTTCAATACAAAAAAACGCGGCTAATGCCGCGTTTTTTTTGCTCAAGAAAAATTGATTACTGATCAGATTTCGATGTGATGTCAGCACCGATGAGTGCAGTCATATTGAGAATGCCGCGACCGGATACCGACGGGATCAGAATGTGTGCAGGTTTGTCGCAGCCAAACAGGAATGGCCCTACAAGTCGTGCATTGGTGAGGGATCTCAGCAGGCCAAGTGTAATGCTGGCAGCATCCATGTTCGGCATGATTAGCACATTGGCACGTCCCTTGAGATTGGCATTCTGATAAATACGCTCTCTCAGGGTTTCGTTCATCGCTGACATAGCATGCATTTCTCCTTCAATCTGAAGGTCGGGGAACTGATTGCGCAGCTGCTCTGCCGCCCGTTTCATTTTGTGGGCAGATGGGTCATCGTAGGTGCCAAAATTGGAGTGGGATAGCAGCGCCACTTTCGGTTCAATGCCAAAACTTTTTACAAAGCCAATGGTGTTGAGCGCCGTTGCCACTACCTGTTCTTCTGTGGGGTCTACGTTGACGAATGGGTCGGCGAGGAACAGTGGCCCATCTTCCATCAACAGTACGCACACGGAAGACATTTGTGTGGTGTCGCTCTGGGGGAGGATGCTCTGGATATCGCGGAGATGGTTGTCGAAGCGACCGACCTTTCCGCAGATCAGGCCGTCGGCGTCACCCAGCGCGACCATAATGGCTGCCAGTACGGTGTTGTTGGTGTGAATGGCGTTCTGAGCGGCTTCAACCGATACACCGGACCGTCCCACATGCTGGTGATAGAACTGCCAGTAATTCTCGTGGTGATCCCCTTCCTCGGGGTTGATGATCTCGATGTCGATGCCAGGCTGAATGCGCAGGCCCATCTCGGCAATCTTACGGTTAATCACCGCTGGGCGACCAATCAGGATCGGGTGAGCAACTTTCTCATCAACCACGCCTTGCATGGCTCGCAGAACATCATCGTTTTCACCTTCGGCATAGGCGATGCGGGATGGATTGCGACGTGCCTGTTCAATCATCGGCTGCATAAACAGCCGGCTGCGGCTGACGTAGGAGTGCAGTTTTTGTCTGTAGGCCTCCAGGTCTTCAATGGGTCGAGTGGCAACACCACTTTCCATGGCAGCTTTAACAACCGCAACTGGGACTTCCTCAATCAGCCTGGGATCGAAGGGTTTCGGGATCAGGTATTCGGGGCCAAATTTCAGGACTTCACCGGCATAGGCTTCGGCGACGGCTTCGGAAGCTTCGCGATGAACCAGGTCGGCGATGGCTTTCACGCAAGCCTGTTTCATGGCGTCGTTGATCACGGTTGCGCCACAGTCCAGGGCGCCGCGGAAAATAAACGGGAAACAGAGTACGTTGTTGACCTGGTTCGGGTAGTCGGAGCGGCCGGTGGCGAGGATGGCGTCAGGACGCGCGGCCTTGGCAACTTCCGGCATAATTTCCGGTGTTGGGTTCGACATGGCGAGAATGAGAGGCTTGTCAGCCATCTTCTTGACCATGTGATCTTTGAGAATTCCGGGTCCTGACAGTCCAAGGAACAGGTCGGCATCGACAATGGCATCGTCCAGGGTGCGGTCTTCAGTTTCCACCGCATAACTTTCTTTCCAGGGGTTCATCCCGGCTTCTCTGCCTTTATATATAACGCCATTGCGGTCGATCATGCGGACGTTAGCTTTCTTCAGACCCATGCTGACCAGCAGATCCACGCAGGCAATACTGGCGGCACCGGCACCGGTCACCACCAGTTTGATATCTTCAATTTTCTTGTCGACGATGCGTAGGCCGTTATAGACAGCTGCTGCCGAGACAATGGCCGTCCCATGTTGGTCGTCATGGAACACGGGAATATTCATTCTTTCGCGCAGTTTGCGCTCTACCAGAAAACATTCCGGCGCCTTGATGTCTTCCAGGTTAATGCCGCCAAAGGTCGGTTCCAGGGAGGCAATGGTGTCGACGAGTTTGTCCACATCGGTCTCGTCGATTTCAATATCAAAAACATCGATATTCGCAAACTTTTTAAACAGAACTGCCTTGCCTTCCATGACAGGTTTGGCAGCCAGTGGGCCGATATCACCCAAGCCAAGTACTGCTGTGCCGTTTGAGATAACAGCTACCAGATTGCCCCGGGCAGTTACGTTGGCAACTTCCGTTGGGTTTTTGACAATGGCGCCGCAGGCATAGGCTACGCCAGGCGAGTACGCCTGTGACAGGTCGCGCTTGTTGGCCAGTGGTTTTGTCGGACGGATCTCAAGTTTTCCGGGAACTGGATGGGTATGGTAGTGGAGGGCACTTTCTTTAAATGAATCAGCCATTGTTATCTCGGTTAATTGGTTTGCTGGCCTGCAGGGCAGGGCGGCTATTCTAACGCCAATGATGTGGCGAATTCCATGTGTATGAGGTTGCAACGCTCGGTTTGAGGGCGCTGTAGTCTAGTTACAATTTCTAGATATTTCAAGTGGTATTCTTTGTTGGTTTTAGTGACGCCGCTTCCTGGATAAAATAATTTCTCTATATATTACATAAAGTAAAATAATTATCGCCAACTGAAGTCTTAGCTAGTTTTTCTACAATTAAGCATGTTTTCGACGTTGATTGTGAGTGGGATGGCGATGCTGCGGAGACCGCGGCTTGCCTTCCTTCAACGGCTGTCCTGATAATGTGCCCTTTTGTGGAGCAGGTGCAGTTAATGACTGGGCGGGTGATTATTGTCGGGGCGAGCCATGCGGCGGCCCAGCTTGCTCCGAGCCTGCGGCAGGAGGGCTGGACTGGCGATATTTGGATTATCGGTGATGATTCCGCCGTCCCGTACCAGCGTCCGCCGTTGTCCAAAGATTATCTGTCCGGTGAACGGGGCAGGGAGTCTCTGCAAATCCGCCCACCGGCTGTGTATGAAAAACATGGCATCAAATTGCTGAAGGGTCGAGTTGTGTCGATCGATCGAGCTTCCCGTTCTGTCTTACTTGAAAATGGCGAGCGTTATGGTTACGACAAGCTGGCGCTTTGCACAGGTGCCAGGGTCAGGCAGCTTCAGGTTCCTGGTGCCAACCTACAGGGAGTTCATTACCTGAGAACCTTGGATGATGTCGATGGCATACGGGGGCAGCTGCAGTCAGCTACTCGGGTGGTCATTGTGGGTGGTGGTTACATCGGCCTGGAATCGGCAGCGGCATTGCGAAGACTGGGCGTCAGTGTGACCGTGCTTGAGGTGCAGCCACGGCTGCTCGCCAGGGTCACTGCGCCGGAAGTGTCTGCTTTTTACCGACGGGTCCACACGGAAGAGGGAGTGGTTGTTCTCACTGACTGGGCAGTTGCCGCTATTGAAGGGGATGGTCAAGTCGCCGGTGTAGTCAGTACCGACGGGCGAAGACTACCCGCAGATTTGGTGATTGTCGGTATTGGTGTGATCCCCAATACGGAGCTGGCTTCAGGCTGCGGTTTGAAAGTGGATAATGGCATTTGGGTGGATGGATATGCAGCCACGGAAGATTCCAGAATTTTTGCGGCGGGAGATTGTGCCAATCACCCCAGTAGGCTACTGGGCAGGCGTCTGCGACTGGAGTCCGTTCCCAATGCGATGGAGCAGGCAAAGTCGGCGGCCGCAAGCATTTGTGGAAATCGGCTCTGTTACGACGGTTACCCGTGGTTCTGGTCTGACCAATACGACTTAAAGTTACAGATCGCCGGGCTTCATGATGGCTTCGATAACCTGGTGTTACGCGGTAATCCAGAGCAGGGCAGAAGTTTTGTTGCCTGGTATCTTCGCGGCAATCAGTTGTTGGCTGCAGATTGCATCAATCGTCCCAAAGAGTTTATGGTGGCTAGGCAGTTGCTGGTCAGTGGTATAGGCATCGATCCCGCACATTTGGCGGATGAAAACTTCGATCTAAAAGGCCTGATCAGTTAAAAAATTATTACAGGTAGTCATAAGGGTTTTTCAATGCCAATTATTCATTACGTGGAAGCTAACGGAGGCGAGTACGAAGTTGATGTGCCCGTCGGTAATACCGTGATGCAGGGTGCTGTGGACAACATGATCGACGGTATTCTTGCAGAGTGTGGAGGGGTGTGCAGTTGCGCCACCTGCCATTGTTATGTGGATGAAGCCTGGTACGACAAAGTCGGAGAACCCGAAGGCGCTGAAAAAATGATGCTGGAAATGGTCGTTGCACCTGAACCGACCAGCCGCTTGAGCTGCCAGATAAAAGTGACGGACGAGTTGGATGGCCTAGTCGTCAGGTTACCAGTTTCTCAATATTGATGGGTGTTGCTCTGCAATTTGTAGAGTGTCTCGAGCTGGCTATTAGCCAGCTCCTTAATCCTGAAGCTCTTATTTAAAATCTCTTAAATCTGAACCTCTTGTTCTAGAGCCCCTTAAACCATTCCTGAAAATATCGCCCTATATAGGGCACTTCGTTTTTCTTGTCGGTACAGGCCCCAACGAGGCTGATGAGCCAGGCGACCAGGATAATAATCATCCAGACGCTGGCGAGCGCATTGTGGATGGCCATGAAGAGAATGTTACCGATAAATCCGACCACCATGATGCCAAGGTACTGTCGAATGTAGTAGGAGGCAAAACTGTCACGTTTTTGCAGGTTCAGAATTAACGCGATAATCCAGCCGATCAGGGTAATGTGGGCGAGAATCGCCTTACCTTTGCCGCTCATGCTGCTTCTCCTATTGCTATGTAGGTGTTGCTCGGACAGCTGGTGGGTTGCCTGGTTGTGTCAGCGCCAGCCGCCCAAGTCTTTCCATCGATTGACGATACCACAGAATAATTCTGCCGTCTTTTCAGCATCATAGGCTGCCGAGTGGGCCTGGCTGTTGGAAAACTCGATCTCTGCCGCTTCACAGGCTTTGGCTAGCACGGTCTGCCCATAAGCCAGTCCGCCAAGGGTGGCAGTGTCAAAACAGGAGAATGGATGGAATGGGTTGCGTTTAATGCCGGTGCGTTCTACGGCGGCATTAATAAAGCCAAGGTCAAAATGAGCGTTGTGGGCCACCATCACGGCCCGGCTGCAGTGAGATTCCTTGACCGCGTTGCGAATGGGCAAAAATATTTGTCGCAACGCTTCGTCTTCCTCTAGTGCCATTCTGTAGGGATCATTGAGATCTATCCCGGTAATATCCAATGCAGCCTGCTCGATATTGGCTCCTTCAAAGGGCAGTACCGAATGGCAGATTGTTTCAAAGGGCATGAGTTGACCATCATCGTCCATGGTGAGAGTCACGGCGGCAACTTCAAGCAATGCATCTGTACCTGAGTTGAAGCCGCCAGTCTCCACGTCAATGACCACGGGTAGGAATCCGCGAAAGCGGTAGGAAATGGGTGGATGGTCCATTAGATAACTCGCCACTGGCGATATTCGCCACCGCCAAGCGGTGTCAGTGTGTCGCCGCCAAAAGGAAGATAGGCGGGGCTTTGCCAGGGAGATTTTTCCAGCGTGATGGTGTCGGTATTGCGGGGCAGTCCGTAGAAGTCAGCCCCGAAATGGCTGGCAAAGGCTTCCAGCTTGTCCAGCGCTCCCGCCTGCTCAAAAGCTTCAGCGTACAACTCCAGCGCGGCGTGATTGGAGTAGCAACCAGCACAACCACAGGCGTTTTCCTTGCGGTGGGTGGCGTGGGGTGCTGAGTCTGTGCCCAGAAAGAACTTGGAGCTGCCGCTGGTTGCTGCGGCCAGCAACGATTGCTGGTGTTGCTGGCGTTTTAGGATCGGCAGGCAGTAATAGTGAGGCTTAATACCGCCAGCCAGCATCTGGTTACGATTAAACAGCAGGTGTTGCGGGGTGATGGTGGCTGCCACATTGGCGGAGGCCTCACCGACAAACTGGGCACCTTCGCTGGTGGTAATGTGCTCCAGCACAATTTTCAGGCCGGGAAAGGCCGTTGTCAGTTTGCCGAGGTGACGATCAATAAACACCGCCTCACGGTCGAAGATGTCCACATCGCCGTCGGTGACCTCACCGTGCAGTAGCAGGGGAAGCCCCACTTTTTCCATGGTTTCCAGCACCGGATAAATGTTGTTGAGATCCGTTACGCCAGAGTCCGAATTGGTGGTCGCGCCGGCCGGGTAGTACTTGCAGGCGAATACCATGCCGGAGTCTCTGGCTTGGACAATCTCTTCGGATGTTGTGTTGTCCGTCAGGTAGAGCGCCATGAGGGGCTCCCATGTGCTCTGTGCGGGACGATGTTGAATAATGCGCTCCCGGTAGTCCAGGGCCTGCTGTGTGTTGAGCACCGGGGGAACCAGGTTGGGCATCACAATAGCGCGACCAAAATAGCGGGCGGCATCGGGAACTGTAAATGGCAGGGCATCGCCGTCACGCAGGTGCACATGCCAGTCGTCAGGGCGGGTTATGGTGAGTTGGATCATGGGGAACTATCGGCATCAATTGGTAGGTAAATGCTACCGGAAACACTGCTCGCTTGATAGTCGCGGCTGGGTTCGAGATCTATAACAGATATTCGTGGAGGCGGTTTACTGTGAAACTGGCGCCCGAGCCATTAGAATATCCGCCCAGTTTTTACCTCAATTTTTCCAATCAGGAGACAAGTGGTGTCCGACATCAAAAAAGTAGTGCTCGCCTATTCCGGAGGGCTTGATACCTCAGTGATTGTTCGCTGGCTGCAGGAAACCTATCAGTGTGAAGTGGTGACCTTTACCGCAGATATTGGTCAGGGTGAGGAAGTGGAACCGGCGCGGGCCAAGGCTGCCGGACTCGGTGTTAAGGAAATTTACGTGGACGATCTGCGCGAAGAGTTCGTGCGTGACTTTGTGTTCCCGATGTTCCGTGCCAACACTGTCTACGAAGGCGAATACCTGCTGGGCACTTCCATCGCCCGGCCGCTGATTGCCAAGCGCCTGATTGAGATTGCCAACGAAACCGGTGCTGATGCCATTTCCCACGGTGCCACCGGTAAGGGTAATGATCAGGTGCGCTTCGAGCTGGGCGCCTACGCGCTGAAGCCGGGCATCAAGGTGATTGCTCCCTGGCGTGAGTGGGATCTCAACTCCCGAGAAAAACTGATGGCCTATTGTGAAGAGCACAATATCCCCGTGGATTTTTCCAACAAGAAGAAAAAATCCCCGTATTCCATGGACGCCAACCTGCTTCATATCTCCTATGAAGGCGGAAATCTTGAAGACCCTTGGTGGGAGGCGGAAGAAGACATGTGGCGCTGGAGCGTCTCTCCGGAAGCAGCACCTGATCAGCCCACCTATATTGAACTGACTTATGAGAAAGGCGATATCGTCGCTATCGATGGTCAGGCTATGTCGCCGGCAACAGTGCTGGCGCATCTGAATAAAGTCGGTGGTGAAAACGGCATCGGTCGACTCGACCTGGTAGAAAACCGTTATGTAGGCATGAAGTCCCGTGGTTGCTATGAAACGCCCGGCGGCACCATCATGTTGAAAGCCCACCGTGCCATTGAGTCTTTGACTCTGGACCGGGAAGTCGCCCACCTGAAAGATTCATTAATGCCAAAATATGCAGAAATGGTCTATAACGGTTACTGGTGGTCACCCGAGCGTAAGATGATGCAGACCATGATTGATGAGTCGCAAGAAGTCGTAAATGGCAAGGTGCGGGTGAAGTTGTACAAAGGCAATGTCATTGTTGCGGGCCGTCAATCTGATGACAGTTTGTTTGACGAAAAGATCGCCACTTTTGAAGATGATGCAGGAGCCTATGATCAGAAAGATGCAGAAGGCTTTATTAAGCTCAATGCATTGCGCCTGAGAATTGCCGCCAACAAAAACCGCAAGTTGGGTTAATGCTGGCCAGTCAGACTTGACGCAAATCAATACCGGCATCTGACACTTGGGGAACAATAGGCGTGGAGTAGAAGTGGGGAGAACATCTTTACTCCGCAGTTCCTTTTAAATGGACGAACTACGAGAAAGTCTAATGAGTAGCAATGTCACGACTGCCGGTGATCAGCCGGTCTACAACACCAAGGTGGTGAAGCAATTTGCCATCATGACTGTGGTTTGGGGTATTGTCGGTATGCTGGTGGGCGTCATTATCGCCGCCGAACTGGTTTGGCCCGACATTAACTTCAATCTGCCCTGGTTTCACTTTGGGCGCTTGAGACCACTTCACACCAACGCAGTGATTTTTGCCTTTGGCGGCTGCGCTCTGTTTACTTCTGTGTACCACGTGGTACAGAGAACCTGTCAGACCACCTTGTTTGGTGGCCCACTGGCAGCGTTCACTTTCTGGGGTTGGCAGGCCATTATCGTCGCTGCGGCGATTACTCTGCCCTTGGGGATGACATCTTCCAAGGAATATGCCGAGCTGGAATGGCCGATTGATATTGCCATTACGGTGGTATGGGTAGCGTTTGCAGTGGTGTTCTTTGGCACCATCATGAAGCGCACAACCAAGCACATCTATGTGGCGAACTGGTTCTTTGGTGCCTTTATCCTCACCATTGCCGTATTGCACCTGGGCAACAGTGCTGCGATCCCGGTGACTGCTACCAAATCCTACTCTGCCTACGCCGGTACCATTGATGCGATGGTGCAGTGGTGGTACGGGCACAACGCGGTGGGCTTCTTCCTGACCGCCGGGTTCCTGGGCATGATGTACTACTTTGTACCGAAACAGGCAGGTCGTCCGGTTTATTCCTACCGTTTGTCCATTGTTCACTTCTGGGCGCTGATTGCCGTCTACATCTGGGCGGGTCCCCACCACCTGATGTACTCCGCGCTGCCCGACTGGGCTCAGAGCCTGGGTATGGTGATGTCTCTGATTCTGTTGGCACCTTCATGGGGTGGCATGATCAACGGCATGATGACCCTGTCCGGTGCTTGGCACAAACTGCGCAACGACCCGACACTCCGCTTCCTGGTGGTTTCTCTGTCCTTCTACGGTATGTCCACTTTTGAAGGCCCGATGATGTCTATCAAGACAGTGAATGCACTTTCCCATAACACCGACTGGACCATCGGTCACGTGCACTCTGGTGCTCTGGGCTGGGTAGCGATGGTGTCCATTGGTATGCTTTACAACTTGATTCCAGTGCTCTACAAGCGCAACCGGATGTACAGCATCAGCCTGATCAACCTGCACTTCTGGATGTCTACCATTGGCACTGTACTTTACATCGCTTCCATGTGGGTGAACGGTATTGCACAGGGTCTGATGTGGCGCGCATTAAACACCGACGGCACTTTGACCTACAGCTTTGCCGAAGCAATTGAGGCCAGCTACCCGGGTTACTACGTGCGACTGCTAGGTGGTGTCATCTTCCTCGGCGGTATGCTGATCATGGCATACAACGTGTGGCGGACGATTCGCGGTGACGAGCAGGAGCAGGAAGATGTTGCTGCTCAAGTACAGACTGCGTGATAGGGAGAGCGACAGTGAAACATGAAATTGTTGAAAAGAATATTGGCCTGATGATCGTGCTGATCGTGGTTGCGATCAGCTTCGGTGGCCTGGCCCAGATTATCCCCCTGTTCTGGCAGGCGGATACCACGGAACCTCTTGATGGGCTCAAGCCTCTCGGAGCCATGGCTTTGGAAGGTCGCGACATCTATATCCGGGAAGGCTGTAATGTCTGTCATACCCAGATGGTTCGTCCATTCCGTGCGGAAACTGAGCGTTACGGTCACTACTCGGTTGCCGGTGAGCACGTCTACGAGCACCCCTTTCTTTGGGGCTCCAAGCGTACCGGCCCAGACCTCGCTAGGGTTGGGGCGCGTTACAGTGATGACTGGCACCGTGCTCACCTTTATAACCCTCGCGATGTGGTACCGGAATCCAACATGCCAGCGTTCCCCTGGTTGTTTGAGAATACGGTAACCGGCAAGGATACCGCGGCGAAGATGAAGGCACTGCGGATGGTTGGCGTGCCCTACACCGATGAAGACATTGCCAATGCGGCTAAGCCATTTGCCAGCGGTGAAGTCAAAGAAATCGATGCGCTGGTGGTTTACCTGCAGCAGCTGGGCACACTTTTGACGCAGAAACGCTAATGGATCAGGGCACATTACAGGGTATCGGTACCATCCTGACCATGATCGCCTTCCTGGGTATTTGCTGGTGGGCATATAGCGGCCGTAAAAAGAAAGACTTTGATGAGGCGTCTCAACTACCGTTTGCCGATGAGCAAAACGAACGTGAAGACTCTCAGACAAAAGACAACGAGAGGTAGGACCTGATATGAGTACCTTCTGGAGTATCTGGATTATCGTCATCACCCTGATCACGATCGCGGGCTGTACGTGGCTGCTGTTTGCCAATCGCAAAGTAGAAGTTCGCGAGGACCTCAAGGAAGGCGAGGCGCCAAAAACCGGCCATGTTTACGATGGGATTGAAGAGTATGACAATCCGCTTCCTGGCTGGTGGTTCAAAATGTTTGTGGGCACGGTTATCTTTGGTATTGGCTATCTGATTCTGTATCCCGGATTGGGTAGTTACGCCGGAGTCCTGGGATGGACCCAAGTGGGGCAGTGGCAGGAAGAGGTGGCTGAAGCTGAAGCCAAATACGCCCCGGTGTATGCACAGTACGCGGATATGCCCGTAGAAGAGCTGATTGCCAACCCGGACGCCATGAAAATGAGCCGTCGTCTATTCAATAACAACTGCTCGGTTTGTCATGGTTCTGATGGTCGTGGCAGCTATGGTTTTCCCAACCTGGCGGATAGCGATTGGCTGTATGGCGGCAGTGCCGACAATATCAAGACATCCATCACTCAGGGGCGTAAGGGTATGATGCCTGCCTGGGGCGCTGTCATCGGCGAAGAAGGTGTTGATCAGGTTGCTGAGTATGTTTTCAAACTTAGTGGTCGAGAACACGATGAAGCCAAGGCGAATGTCGGTGCACAGACCTATGCCACATACTGCGCGGCCTGTCACGGAGCAGAGGGCAAAGGCGTGGCGGCAATGGGAGCACCGAACCTGACTGATGGTGTCTGGTTGTATGGCGGTTCACCTTCACTGGTGCGTCATTCCATTCGCAACGGAAGAAATGGCAATATGCCGGCTCAGGCTGACAAGCTGAAAGCGGAGAAAATTCATCTGCTGACCGCCTACGTGTACAACCTGTCCAAAAACCAGTAATTGACGAGGTTTTCTCTTAGAGGAGTGAGAAGCTGACATGACTGAGCAAGACAGGCCCGAGATGGATTCCCGGGATGAGTCTCACGAAGAAGTCATCAAGGTTCTGGATCTTTACCAGACACGGGAAAAAATCCAGACCCGTCAGCTTCCCGGTTTTTTCAGGAGTTTGCAGCGCTGGACGTGGATGCCCATGATCGCTGCTTATTTCCTGGTGCCCTGGATCAATATGGATGGGCGGCAGGCAGTCTGGTTTGATCTGCCAGCCCGAAAATTCCACATCTTTTGGATCACTTTCTGGCCCCAGGATTTTATGTTGCTGGCCTGGGCGCTGATCATTTCTGCCTTCGCTCTCTTTACTGTGACGGTGCTTGTCGGTCGCGTCTGGTGCGGCTTTTCCTGCCCGCAAACCGTCTGGACCATGATCTTCATGTATATCGAGGACTGCTGTGAGGGCGACCGTAACCAGCGTATCAAGCTGGATAAATCTCCCTGGGACGGCAACAAGATCCTGCGTCGCGGCGGCAAGTTTCTGCTGTGGGGGTTGGTGGGATTTGTCACTGGCCTCACGTTCGTCGGTTACTACAACCCGATTCGCGATCTGGTGCCGGAAATGTTCAGCTTTACCGCCCATCCGGCGGCGGTGTTCTGGACACTTTTCTTCACCGTTATGACATTCATGAATGCGGGATTTCTGCGGGAGCAGGTGTGTAAATACATGTGCCCCTATGCCCGTTTTCAGTCCGTCATGTTCGATAGGGACACCCTGATTGTCTCCTACGATGCGGAGCGCGGTGAACCTCGCGGTGCACGTAAAAAGGGTGTGGACCACCGTGCCGACGGCAAGGGTGATTGCGTCGACTGTTCGCTATGTGTACAGGTATGCCCCACAGGCATTGATATCCGTAATGGTTTGCAATACGAATGTATCGATTGTGGCTTGTGCATTGATGCCTGTAACACGGTGATGGACAAAATGGGCTATGACCCGGGCCTGATCCGATTTACCACTGAACATGCCATGGAGCATGGTGAAACACATATCTTACGACCTCGATTTATTGGTTATGCACTGGTGCTAACGATTATGATCAGCGCGTTCGGTTATACCATTCTCACCCGTATGCCTCTGGGTGTGGATGTTATTCGTGATCGAAATGTTCTCTACCGGGAAAATACACAGGGTCTGGCGGAAAACATCTATACCCTGAAGATCAACAATATGGATACGCAGGGCCACCGCTACAGTATTCGTGTCGAGGGTGAATACCCCTTTAATTACCTTGGCGCTACGGAGGTTTCGGTGGCGGAAGGCGAGGTGTTGAGCATGCCGGTGAGGGTTGAGCTCGATCCCGGGGTGATGAAAAATCCTAATGCTGACGTCACCTTTATTGTTGAATCGGTGGATAATCCCGCCATTCATGCGATAGAGGAAAACCGCTTTATCGGGCCGCGACTACGACGTTGATCGGCAGTCTGTTTGGCCAGGCTTAAGCCAAGCAGATGGTTTATGACCATGTGGTCAGCGTTGTTTCCCATTGCAAAAGGTGTATTCTCTGAGCCGCTCCTGTCGGGCATCACATGCCTGCCGAACTGAATTCACCTGATGAGGTAATACTTTGCGCCAATCTCCTCTTTCCCAGAACGACGGCTTGGATAAGCAACCCTGGCACCGCCAGTTTTGGCCCTGGTTTCTAATAGCACTGCCCGCTACCGTGGTGGTAGCAAGTCTGATCACGGTTTACATTGCCTTCAAGCACCAGGATCCGTTGGTTGTCGACAGCTATTACCGCAAAGGCCTGGCTATCAACCAGGTCCTTGAGCAGGACCGGTTGGCGGCCCAGTTGGGACTCACAGCCGAAGTGCGTCTGGACCCCGAAAGTGGTGAGCTATTTGTCAAGCTGTTGGGTGCCGAAACGCCGCCAAAGGAGATGACTCTGCTGCTGCTTCACCCAACCAGTGAGGATAATGATCGCGAGTTGTTGATGTCGGCGATTACTGCTGGTCAGTACCGAACAGATTTGGATCAACAACTGCTGCACCGTTACTACATCCGCTTGCTTCCGGAACCCGGGCGGGAATGGCGGCTGGCGGGCGAGCTCGACTTTTCTGAATCCCATCAGCTGACATTGAAGGCTCAATGACGGCAATACCCTGTTATCACTGCGGTCTGCCCGTCCCCGAGGGGACAGATTTCACTCTGGAGATTCAGGGCCAGGCACGCCCAATGTGTTGTCCTGGTTGTCTGGCTGTGGCGACGGCCATCTGCGATGGTGGGCTGGCGCGGTTTTATCAATACAGAACCAGTAACGTCAGCCGTCCTGAAGAAGTCCGCACAGATCTGCTGGCTGCTTACGACCTACCTGATGTGCAGTGCGACTATCTGGAAATCCTGGAAAATGGCGATCGTCAAATACAGTTGCTGGTGGGCGGTATCAGCTGCAGCGCTTGCGCATGGTTGATTGAAAAGCACCTCAAGAAACTTTCTGGTATCTCTGATGTTCAGGTGAATGTCACCAGTCACCGCGCCATGGTGAGTTGGGACCCTGCGCAGTTGAAGCTGAGTCAGTTGCTGGGAGCGCTGGTGGATATTGGCTACGACCCGCGCCCAGTGACCGATGAGGCGGTCAAGGCTTTGCGCCAACAGGAAAACCGGCGTTTTCTGCAACGGTTGGGTATTGCCGGTCTGGCCATGATGCAGGTAGGCATGATTGCCGTGGGACTTTATGCCGGCGCTTTCCAGGATATGGATCCAGTCTGGGAAAATTACCTGCGCTGGGTCAGCCTGATCATTACCCTGCCTGTTGCCGGGTTTTCAGCGGTTCCATTTTATCAGGCGGCCTGGCGCAGTATCCGCCAATGGCATCTCACCATGGATGTGCCGGTTTCACTGGCAATTGTGCTGGCTTTCAGCGCCAGTTGCTGGGCTACCATCAGTCGCAGCGGCGAAGTGTATTTTGACTCGGTGGCCATGTTTACGTTTTTTCTGTTGCTGGGCCGATACCTGGAGATGCGGGTAAGGCATCGCAACGATATGCAGGCAGAGGCACTGGGACAGCTGCTACCGGTGACGACCTGTCGCATAGACCCTGATGGCTCGGATAGCGTGGTGCCGGTTAAGGCGCTACAGGTTGGTGACCTTATTCGAGTGGCTGCCGGGGACACTATCCCCTGTGATGGCGACATTGAGACCGGTGTCAGCAGTGTGGTTGAAGCGGTACTGACCGGGGAACAAATGCCTGTTTCCAAGGCTGTTGGCGATAGCGTTAGTGCAGGCACCATCAACAGTGAAAATCCACTGGTAGTGCGGGTGGCGGCAGTTGGCCATCGCACGCGTTTGTCCGCCATTCTCAGGCTGGTAGAGAAGGCTCGCAGTGAAAAACCGGTGCAGGTAGCGTTGGCAGACCGGGTGGCCGGTTACTTTGTCGGTGCTGTATTGCTGATTGCGGTGGGCGTTGGTGCCTGGTGGTGGCAGCATCAGCCTGAGCAGGCTTTGTGGGTTGTCCTTTCTGTGCTGGTTGTGACTTGCCCCTGTGCGTTGTCCCTGGCGACCCCCGCCGCTATTGCTGTTGCCACGGGCGAATTGCGCCGCCAAGGCTTTCTGGTGAGTCGTGGACAAGTGTTGGAAGTGCTCTCAACCGCCGATGAACTGGTGTTTGATAAAACGGGTACATTGACGCTGGGCAATATGAGTATCGCAGGGGTTGTAACACTGGCGGATCAACCCGAATCCAAATTACTGACCCTGGCAGCCACGCTAGAGCAGGGCTCCAGGCACCCGATTGCCAGGGCTTTTACTGGCATTGATACCATTCCTGACGTCAGCGAGGTCTCCCAGCAGGTGGGTGCGGGGGTTGCCGCTGCCATTCAGGGGGTCAGTTACGCTATTGGACAGCCGCAATTTGTCGCTGAAAAGCTGGGGTTTGCTGTCCCGAAGCTGACTGAAACATGCTCCGGTCAGATTCCACTGTTGTTGGGTGAAGAGGGTCGCCCACTGGGGTGGATTCTACTGCAGGATCAGATGCGTACCGGGGCGCGAGAAGCTATCTCGCAATTACAGCAGTTAAATGTTGGGGTAACGCTGCTCAGTGGTGATCGCCAACAGGCCGTTTCGGAGATGGCAAAAAATCTGTCGGTGAATGCCTATCGGGGCGAAATGCAGCCCCAACAAAAACTGGCCTGGGTGAATGAGTGTCAGCAGCAGGGCCACCGAGTGTTGATGGTGGGGGACGGTATTAATGATGTTCCGGTACTAAGTGGCGCTGATGCATCGGTCGCTCTGGGAGACGCCAGTGATTTTGCGCGCATCCATGCAGATAGTATTCTGCTTTCAGGTAACCTTGAGACTCTGCCGTTGGCCATTCGACTGGCACGGCGAACCCGTGGTGTGATACGTCAGAATCTGGGCTGGGCGTTAATCTATAATCTGTTGGCACTGCCATTGGCGGCTTGTGGGTATATTCCACCGTGGGCGGCAGCTATTGGTATGTCGTTGAGCTCTTTGATTGTGGTGGTCAATGCCTTGCGACTGGGTCGCACGGCTAAATCAGAGTCTGTGGTGTCGGCTGAAATGCCACAACACACTTAATGTTATTTTTATAAAAATCAAGTAATTTATTGTTATATGGCAAGTTTATATCTTCTCATACCTGTTTCTTTGATCTTTTGTGCGCTGGCGGTCTGGTTATACTTCTGGGCAGTTAACAGTGGACAGTACGATGATCTCGAGGGCGAGGCAGATCGTATTCTGTTCGAAGAAAGCGATGTGCAACCCGAAAATAATGAGGGTGAAGAGACGATTCCAAACTCCGAGACTGACAAAAAAGGAGACGCATCCTGATGTCCGACGTCAGTGACATGTCTGTCCTGGCCATGTTTGTGATCGGACTTATGGGTGCCGGTCACTGCGTTGGCATGTGTGGTGGCATTGTTGCTGCGCTCGGTTTTGCCGCTGAGGGCAAGGGACGTCGCTGGCCGATTCTGCTGAGCTATAACCTGGGAAGAATCCTGTCATACAGTGTGGCAGGCGGTCTGGTGGGACTACTGGGTTTATTCGGTAGGGAATATCTGTTTCTCGGGCCCTGGCTGAGGGGTTTATCCGGTGTGTTGTTAATCCTGATGGGCTTGTATCTGGCGGATTGGTGGCGAGTGCTATCCTGGTTAGAGCGAGGTGGACAGTATATCTGGCGTTATTTGCAGCCTCTTGTTAATGGCCTGTTTCGGGTTACTGGCGCTGGCAGGGGCTTTATGTTCGGTATGCTCTGGGGATGGCTACCCTGTGGCCTGGTTTATTCGGCATTGGCCTTTGCCGCGACCACCGCTGAACCGCTATCCGGGGTGTTGGCGATGGCCGCTTTTGGGGTGGGAACCCTGCCGGCTATGTTGGCCGGGGGGGCCTTTTCCACCCAGCTCAAGCAATGGTTGCAAAGTAGATTACTACGGTCACTGATGGCCCTGGTGTTGATTCTCTTTGGCGCATGGATAGTGTGGAGCGCGATGGCCCATGCGCACCATCAGCCAGTAGAGGCAGCGTCCGAGAAGGGCACTTCTAATACTGACCATCAGCATATGCACCACTGAAATACGAATACCCTAATTGCCTGTGGCTTAGTTGACTTTGATCAATTCATGGGTTTGACTTCGGGAGTATAAGAGTGGGTACTTCAAGGGTAAAAAGTAGTTCCCATAACCTGTTATTAACCAACAGCAAAAATACAAACACGGGGATATTATGTTAGGACACATTGTTGGATTGCTTTACGATCCGCAGACTGAATGGAAAAAAATCGGTGCTCTGCCTGAGGAAACCCTCAAGCGCATGAGTATCTACTTCATTTTTTTGGGTATGGTGCCGGCCATTGGTTTTTATATTGGCACCACACAGTTCGGCTGGACCATTATCGGCGATGAACCGGTGCGAATTACCGAAGCCAGCGCCATTCCATTGGTGGTCCTGTTCTACTTTGCCCTGATGGGGGCTTTGATCTTTATCGGCTGGATGATTGGCTGGATGTCAAAGACCTATAACGCTGAAACCAATTCTTTCAAAGGATTTGT
>JALRJN010000083.1 GCA_023261185.1 Porticoccus sp. | reverse complement strand
TTTCCAACTCGATGTTGATACCCAGCGAGCGGATTTCCTTCACCAGTACGTTGAAGGATTCGGGCATACCGGGCTCCATACGGTGATCGCCGTCCACGATGTTCTTGTACATCTTGGTACGACCGTTCACGTCATCGGATTTCACTGTCAACATCTCCTGGAGCGTGTAGGCGGCGCCATAGGCTTCCAGCGCCCAAACCTCCATCTCACCAAAGCGCTGACCACCAAACTGGGCTTTACCACCCAGCGGCTGTTGCGTTACCAGGCTGTAAGAACCGGTGGAACGAGCATGCATCTTGTCATCCACCAGGTGATTCAGTTTCAGCATGTACATGTAACCAACGGTCACCGGGCGCTCAAACTTGTCACCGGTACGGCCATTGTAGAGTGTCATCTGACCACTCTCAGGCAGATCGGCCAGCTCTAACAACGCCTTGATTTCCTCTTCCTTGGCACCGTCAAACACCGGCGTAGCCATGGGCACACCCTTGCGCAGGTTTTGTGCCAGAGCGGTCACTTCCTTGTCCGTCAGCTTCTTCAGTTCGACCGGCTTGGTGCCAACACCTACGCTGTAGACCTTGTCCAGGAACTCGCGAACTTCGGAAATCTTTCTTTCCTCTTGCACCATGCGGTCGATCTTTTCGCCCAGTCCTTTGGCGGCGAGACCCATATGAGTCTCCAGAATCTGACCTACGTTCATCCGCGAGGGTACACCCAGTGGGTTCAGCACCACGTCAACGGGCACGCCGTTTTCGTCGTAGGGCATATCTTCCACCGGCATAATCACGGAGATCACACCCTTGTTACCGTGACGTCCGGCCATCTTGTCACCGGGCTGCACACGGCGTTTCACGGCCAGATAAACTTTGACCGTTTTCAGCACACCAGGCGCCAGGTCGTCGCCGCTCTGCAGCTTGCCTTTCTTGTCTTCGTAGCGCTCGTCAAGAATTTTACGACGTTCCGCCAGAAGCTCTTCCGCACGAGACAGTTGCTCATTGAGCGCATCATCAGCCATGCGCAGCTTGAACCACTCTTCACCGGTAAATGCTTCAGCAATTTCCGCAGTCAGGGCATCACCTTTCTTCAGGCCAGGGGCCTTGACCACTTCACTGCCTACCAGCGCTGCACAGAGACGCTCAAAGGTGGCATTTTCCATGATGCGGTATTCATCGTTCAGATCCTGGCGATATTGATCCAGAGCCGCTTTTTCAATCTGCAGGGAGCGCTGATCCTTTTCCAGGCCATCGCGGGTAAAGACCTGCACATCGATAACGGTACCCTTGGTACTTGAGGGCACTCTCAGCGATGTATCTTTCACGTCGGACGCTTTTTCACCGAAGATGGCACGCAGCAGTTTTTCTTCTGGTGTCAGCTGGGTTTCACCTTTGGGCGTCACCTTACCAACCAGAATATCGCCAGCAGACACTTCCGCACCGATGTAGACAATACCGGACTCATCCAGACGGGACAGGGCAGTTTCACCAACATTGGGAATATCAGCAGTGATCTCTTCTGCGCCCAACTTCGTGTCGCGAGCAGTACAGGTCAGTTCCTGAATATGAATGGTGGTGAAACGGTCTTCCTGAACTACCCGCTCCGAGATAAGAATGGAGTCCTCAAAGTTGTAACCATTCCAGGGCATAAAGGCGATGCGCATGTTCTGACCCAGCGCCAGCTCACCCATATCCACAGACGGGCCATCGGCAAGGATATCGCCACGGGCAATATTGTCCCCCAGAGACACAATCGGACGCTGGTTAATACAGGTATTCTGGTTGGAACGGGTGTATTTGGTGAGGTTATAGATATCCACACCGGCATCGCCCGCTTCCACTTCGTCGTCATTGACGCGCACTACAATACGGCTGGCATCAACGCTCTCGATCACGCCACCGCGGCGGGCGACCACGCAGACACCGGAGTCAGATGCAACATAACGCTCAAAGCCAGTACCGACCAGCGGCTTTTCTGCCACCAGCGTAGGCACCGCCTGACGTTGCATGTTGGAACCCATCAATGCACGGTTCGCATCATCGTGCTCCAGGAACGGAATCAGTGATGCTGCCACCGAAACCACCTGCTGTGGAGAGACGTCCATGTAATGGACCTCTTCCGGCGGCTTTACGGTGAATTCACCCATGTGACGCACGTTGACAAGCTCATCACAAAGCTCGCCCTTGTCGTTCACGGAAGCGGAAGCCTGCGCGATGATGAATCCAGCTTCGTTGATGGCTGACAGGTATTCAATGTCGTCGGTAACCTTGCGATCCACGACCTTGCGGTAAGGCGTTTCCAGGAAACCGTAGTCGTTGGTGCGCGCATAGGCGGCCAGCGAGTTGATCAGACCGATGTTCGGACCTTCAGGGGTCTCAATTGGACACACCCGACCATAGTGGGTGGGGTGTACGTCGCGCACCTCAAAGCCGGCACGCTCACGGGTCAGACCGCCCGGGCCCAATGCAGACACACGACGCTTGTGGGTCACTTCGGACAGCGGGTTATTCTGGTCCATAAACTGAGACAGCTGGCTGGAACCGAAGAACTCTTTCATGGCAGCGGCAACCGGCTTGGCATTCACCAGATCCTGAGGCATCAGGCCTTCGGACTCAGCCACCGACAGGCGCTCTTTGACCGCGCGCTCAACACGTACCAGACCAATACGGAACTGGTTTTCTGCCATTTCACCCACAGAACGGATGCGACGGTTACCCAGGTGGTCGATATCATCGACAACACCCTTACCGTTGCGAATATCCAGCAGCACCTTCACCACATCGACAATATCTTCACGGCTCAGGGTGCCTTCACCCGCTTCATCTTCCCGACCGAGGCGACGATTGAACTTCATACGTCCTACTGCGGACAGGTCATAACGCTCTAGGCTGAAGAACAGGTTGTTAAACAGGTTCTCTGCAGACTCCTTGGTTGGCGGCTCACCCGGGCGCATCATGCGGTAGATTTCAACCAATGCTTCCAGCTGGGTACGCGAGCTGTCACTGCGCAGGGTGTCTGAAATAAAGGAACCACAATCCAGGTCATTGGTATAGATGGTTTCTACTGACTTCATGCCTGCAGCGCGCAGCTGTTCTACCACCTCAGCGGTAATTTCAGTATTACATTCCAGCAACAACTCACCGGTATCGGCATCGATCAGGTCTTTTGCAAGGGCGCGGCCATACAGGTAGTCCGCAGGGACTTCCAGCTTGCTAATGTTGTCTTTTTCCAGGTCACGGATATGGCGTGCCGTGATACGGCGGCCTTCTTCCACGATAACCTTGTTGCCCTTACCCTTGATATCAAAGGCTGCGATATCACCACGCAGGCGAGAAGGCACCAGGTCCAGACTGTACGTGCCGTCATCGGCAAAGTTGAACTTGCTGGTTTCAAAGAACATTTCCAGCATTTCTTCAGAGCTGTAACCGAGCGCACGCAGCAAAATGGTCGCCGGCAGTTTGCGGCGACGGTCAATACGTACGTAGAGCAGATCTTTGGGATCAAACTCGAAATCCAGCCAGGATCCACGGTAGGGAATAATCCGCGCGCTATACAGCAGTTTTCCCGAGGAATGGGTTTTGCCCTTATCGTGATCGAAGAAAACACCTGGCGAACGGTGCAGCTGGGAAACGATAACCCGTTCGGTACCATTGATGATAAAGGTACCGTTATCGGTCATGAGGGGAATTTCCCCCATGTAGACTTCCTGTTCCTTGATGTCCTTGATCGCCTTGTTGGCAGAGTCCTTGTCGTAAATAACCAGTCTCACGCGGACTCGCAGAGGCACAGCAAAGGTTACGCTGCGCAGCTTACACTCTTCCTCATCAAAGAGCGGCTTGCCGAGGACATAGTCGACATATTCAAGACTCGCATTGCCAGAGTAGCTGACAATCGGGAACACGGAATTAAATGCGGCATGCAAACCGGCATCCATCCGCTCTTCGGCGGAGACACCCATCTGCGTGAAATTTCGGTAGGAGTCGAGCTGAATCGCAAGAAGGAAAGGCAGATCCATTACCTGTGGCAATTTGCCAAAATCCTTGCGAATGCGTTTTTTCTCAGTGTATGAGTAAGCCATCATTTTCCCCAGCACGTTCACTTGGTCAGGCAGACCATTCAGCATTGTTCAGCCTTGCGGCTGATTGCCCGCATGTCATAGCGACAATAGGGCTTTTTTTGAACCCGCTTAATGGACCTGCCATAAGCGGGAAAAGGCCGGCGGGCAAAAGCCCGCCAGCCCATGTCTGACAATTAATCAGACAACCAGCGCGTCTAGCACGTCGAACTTATTTAAGTTCGACAGTTGCGCCAGCCTCTTCCAGTTCTTTCTTGGCTGCTTCAGCCTCGTCTTTAGAAACGCCTTCTTTCAGAGTAGAAGGAGCACTATCAACAAGTTCTTTGGCTTCTTTCAGCCCCAGACCAGTCAGACCGCGAACTGCTTTGATCACGTTGACTTTCTTCTCGCCTGCAGCGCTCAGAACGATATCAAACTCGGTTTGTTCTTCAGCTGCAGCAGCTTCGCCACCAGCAGCAGGAGCAGCAGCAACGGCAACAGCCGCAGCGGCAGATACGCCGAATTTTTCTTCCATTGCTTCAACGAGTTCTACAACATCCATAACACTCATTTCAGCAATTGCATTCAAAATGTCATCTTTTGATAGAGCCATGACTCAATCTCCTGATAAAAAATAAGTTTAAATAAACGATGTCACGAATTAAGCAGCTTCCTGCTTCTGGTCGCGAACAGCCGCTACAACACGAGTCACTTTGGAAGGCACATCGTTGAGGGTACGAACCAGCTTGGAAACCGGTGCGATCATCACGCTGACCAACTGACCGAGCGCTTGCTCAAGGGTCGGCAGATTAGCGAGTACATCAACTTGCGCTTTATCCAACAGTTGTCCGCTGACGGACAGCGCCTTGATCTCGAATTTGTCATTTGTTTTTGCAAATTCTTTGAACAGGCGTGCCGCGGCACCCGGATCCTCCATCGAGAAACCGAACAGTGACGGACCGGTCAGCACGTCGGACACGCACTCAAAATCGGTACCTTCAAAAGCGCGTTTGGCGAGGGTATTACGCACAACACGCAGGTCGATTTTTTGTTCGCGAGCCTTGGCACGGAGCTCAGTCATATCTGTCACATTGACGCCGCGAGCGTCAGCGATTACCAGTGACAATGCATTGCCAGCAGTCTCGTTAACTTCAGCGACAATCGCTTTTTTGTCTTCGAGATTCAATGCCACGAGATTATCTCCTGGATTTAATTGACCACCCCGAAGGAGGGCCAACTGGTTAAACATCAATCAAACATCGACTGATGCCGTTTCGGTGATCAAATCCAGTCAAAAGAATACTGAACTGGGTCACACCGTCTGCGTAGGCGTTTCCTTCAACTACAGCCCGAAGGCTTAAAAGAACCATTAGACCCGGAGGCACCTACGGTCTTTGACGGCCCGGGTGCGTACTACTTAACCGCGACCCAGACCCCAAAGTTTGTTCGAACCGTCAGGTTCGGGATCAGCTCTCCAGAGAGGCCTGATCAATAATCACACCCGGCCCCATGGTGGTGGAGAGGGTTACTTTTTTCAGGTACACACCCTTGGCTGATGCAGGCTTGGCTTTTTTGAGGTCAGCCAGCAACGCTTCCAGGTTTTCTTTCAGAGCCGTGGGCTCAAAAGAGATGCTGCCAATACCACCGTGCACGATGCCGTTTTTATCAGCGCGGAAACGCACCTGACCAGCTTTTGCATTCTTAACAGCGGTTGCAACGTCGGGAGTTACTGTTCCAGTTTTCGGGTTGGGCATCAGGCCACGGGGGCCGAGCACCTGGCCCAACTGACCCACTACTCGCATAGCGGCAGGGTCAGCGATAACTACGTCAAAGTCCATGTTACCGGCCTTGACCTGTTCTGCCAGATCTTCCATACCCACAAGGTCGGCACCTGCGGCTTTAGCAGCTTCAGCAGCTTCACCTTGAGTAAACACGGCAACGCGAACCGTTTTACCGGTTCCGTTCGGCAACGTGGTGGCACCACGAACGTTCTGGTCAGATTTGCGCGGATCAATACCCAGATTAATCGCCACATCAACGGTTTCTGAAAATTTAACCGTGGAAATTTCTTTCAGCAGAGCAATGGCATCAGCAATCGGATACTGTTTGCCATTAACAACTTTTTCATTGATCGCGCGAAGACGCTTGGACAACTTAGCCATTTACAGCCCCTCCACATCAAGACCCATCGCACGCGCTGATCCAGCAATCGTGCGAACTGCTGCGTCCATATCGGCGGCAGTCAAGTCAGGTTTTTTAGCGGTGGCAATTTCTTCCAGTTGAGCGCGGGTGACCTTGCCAACTTTGTTCGTGTTCGGACGGCCACTACCACTCTTGATACCGGCAGCTTTTTTCAACAGGAAAGAAGCCGGCGGTGTTTTCATGGTAAAGGTGAAGCTGCGATCGCTGTATACGCTGATCACAACAGGAACCGGCGCACCCTGCTCCAGGCTCTGGGTCTGTGCGTTAAACGCTTTACAGAACTCCATAATGTTGACACCGTGCTGACCCAGCGCGGGACCGACCGGCGGACTGGGGTTTGCCTGTCCGGCGGCAACCTGAAGCTTAATGTAAGCCTCGATCTTCTTTGCCATTTGATTTCTCCTTAGATGGGTGTTAACGCCTCAGGGTAAAACCCGTCTTCGGCTCCCCGCTATTACCCCCAATGGGCAATAGCAATAAAAAACTAGGCCTTCTCG
>JALRJN010000033.1 GCA_023261185.1 Porticoccus sp. | reverse complement strand
CTGTTTATCGGCGATGGCATGGACGAGCACCAGATCACCCTGGCACGTAATTACCTGCTCGGAGCCAACGGTACGCTGGCTATGGAACGGTTGCCGGTTCGAAGCTCTGCGAAAGTGCAAACCCTACGCGAGGACGACCCCACCCAATATCGCTATGTTGCTGACAGCGCCAATACCGCCAGCACCCTGGCCACGGGTGAACTCACCAGCATGGGGCGTATTGCCACCAGTGCGGGTGATGACCGGGATCTGCCCACTGTTCTGGAAGCGGCGCGCCAGGCCGGGCTGGCCACTGGCCTTGTCACCAGCGCCAACCTCACCGATGCCACCCCCGCGGCCTTTGCCACCCACACGGCCCATCGCAACTGCCAGAATCCGGGTGATATGCACAAACCCATCAACTATGTTCCCGCCACTCAACAATGTCTGGCAGACCACCAAAGCCAGGGCGGCAAGGGTTCTATTGCCGAGCAATTACTGGCTTCCGGTGTGGATGTGCTGCTGGGTGGCGGCAAAAAAGAATTTACCCGTATCGACAGCCATACCCCCCTTGAAAAAATTGCGGCAAGTCACGGTTACCAATTTCTGCAACAGCGCGAGAAGCTGCTGTCGCATCACGGCAACGAACCCCTGCTGGGGTTATTTGCCAGCGGTCACCTTCCCGTGGAATGGATAGGCGAAGGTAACCGTCGCGCTGAACCCATGACTTTCAACTTGCTTGGAGAGCCGGTGTTCCCAACGCCCATCAGTTGCCAACAAAACCCTAGGCATTGGGGCACTCCGACACTGGAAGAGATGACCCGCGTTGCCCTGGAGCAGCTTGCGGGCAAATCGACAGGCTTCTTTCTGATGGTGGAGGGTGCTTCCATTGATAAACAGGCCCACCAACGCAACCCTTGCGGGGAAATTGGCGAATTGCAGGCTTTCGATCGGGCAGTGGCCGTGGGACAAGCCTTTGCCAGCAAGCAGACCAACACCCTGATTATTGTCACGGCTGATCACGGCCAGGCGGGGCAGATCATCCCCCTACCGGAGTACTACCAATCCTGGGGCGGCAAACAGTATCCCCCCGGCCACTATGCGGTACTGGAAACCCGTTCAGGAGAACTGATGGGGGTGAGCTATGCCACCAACGCGGCACCTCAGGGGAAAAGCGAACTGCACACAGGCGTCAATGTGCCGGTATTTTTGCAAGGCATCGGGCATCAACAAGTACCAGCCCTGATCGACCAACGCACCATCAATCAGCTGATGCGCCAACACCTTGGCCTGACTTCAGGCGCCCAGTAGCAACCCGACACCCAGCAGTACCGGCGTCAGTAATACCAGAACCACGTTACGTCCCATCGCTGGTATCAAGAGTTCACGGCGGCCCTCACTGGCACGAAGCGCACGAAATACCTGCCAGCCCAGCGGCAGTGTCCCCAGGGCCAATAGCGAAGCCAGCGGCATGACGCCGAGTAGAAAACCCAGTATCAGCGAGCCATAGGCACCCACCAGCAACAGGCCGTACACGCCCACGCTGACAGGTACGCCAAGCAGCACGGGGATATGCTTTCGCCCGACGGCGCGGTCGGCTTCGATGTCCGGCAACTGGTTCAGTAGCAACAGGCCATTGACCAAAAAAAACACCAGCCAGGAAACCACCTGGGCGCTGGCCGGGAAGTGACCGGTTAACAGCCAGGTCGTACCGTTCACCATCAACAGTCCGAAACCCAGTCCCAGTGACACTAGGCAGAGCAACGGCATACGGTTAATGACGCGTGTATAAGCCAGAATAATCAGGCCGCCGACAAGCCCGATGAAGAAAATTCGCGTGCCCACCCGCCAGCTGAGATAGCCACCGATAGCCGCCATCAATGCAAAAGAGACGATGAACAACCATCTGGCGGCCTGTGCCCGCTGTGGTCTGGCAGGCAAGGTGCCGCTGCCACCGCTGAAAGGAGTTCGATCCGTGGTCTGGTCCAGTCCGCTGGCAAAGTCCTGGTATTCATTCAGGGCGTTGACCGCCACATGGGCAGCCAGAGCCGCGATGAGAATCAGGCAGGCCAGATCAACAGGCAGCAAACCACTAAAGCGATAGCTGGCCGCCATGGCCGGAAACAGCACGGCGGGAGTCAGCAGCAGAAAGGGGCCACGGGCAATCGCCAGAAGATCGACCGCAAGCCCCCGCATCAGCACGACTTAGCTAAGAAAGAAGGTGTAGGCGGGATTATCTGTTTCTTCGGCCCAGACATAGCCCAGGTCATCGAGAAACTGATTCACCAGTTTTTTCTCCCCGGCAGGCACCTGCATGCCCGCGAGTACACGCCCATAGGCAGCGCCATGATTGCGATAGTGGAACATGGAGATATTCCAGCGTCCGCCCAGCTGGTTAAGGAAATTCATCAATGCCCCCGGGCGCTCCGGAAACTGGAAGCGGTATACCAGCTCATCCACAGCTTCGGGAGCACGGCCACCCACCATATGACGAATATGCAGTTTCGCCATCTCGTTATCAGTCATATCCTGTAACGGGTAACCCTTGGTCACCAGATCTGCCACCAGCTGTTCGCGGTCTTCATCACCGCTCACCTGAACACCGACAAAAATATGCGCCTTGTCGGGATCGCCCATACGGTAGTTGAACTCGGTGATATTGCGCTTACTCAACGCGGTACAGAATGCCTTGAAGCTGCCGGGCTGTTCCGGAATGGTAACCGCCAACACGGCTTCGCGGCGCTCACCAATTTCGGTGCGCTCCGAAATGTATCGCAGGCGGTCAAAATTGATGTTGGCACCACTGTCCACCGCCAACAGGCTTTGGCCCTGAATGCCGTGCTGCTCGACGTATTTTTTCAGGCCGGCCACACCCAGTGCACCAGAAGGCTCACAGATGGATCGGGTATCGTCGAAGATATCCTTGATGGCCGCACTGATTTCATCAGCATTGACGGTGACAACTTCATCCACCGTATCTTTCAGCACGCGGAACGTTTCCTTGCCGATCTGGGCAACTGCTGTGCCATCGGCAAAAATACCCACGTGCTTGAGTCTCACCCGACGGCCTTTTTCAAGCGCCGCCGCCAGACAGGCGGCATCGTCCGGCTCGACCGCAATGATCTTGACCTCGGGGCGCACGTACTTGATGTAGGCGGCCATACCAGCACAGAGGCCACCGCCGCCCACCGGAATAAACACGGCATCCAGTGGCCCGGAAACCTGCCTCAGGATTTCCATGGCAATGGTGCCTTGACCGGCAATGACATCGGGATCATCAAAGGGATGCACGTAAGTCATGCCCTTTTCTTTCACCAGCTTCTGGGCGTAATCGGACGCCTCATCGTAGGTTTCCCCGTGCAGTACCACCCGTGCGCCACGTGCTCTCACCGCATTGACCTTGATTTGCGGTGTAGTACTCGGCATCACAATGGTGGCCTTGACCCCCATCTTTTTCGATGCCATGGCCAAACCCTGTGCATGGTTGCCAGCAGAGGCGGCCACCACCCCTTTCTGCAACTGCTCTTCGCTCAGGCACAGCATTTTGTTGTAGGCACCGCGCAACTTGAACGAGAACACCGGTTGCAGGTCTTCCCTTTTCAGCAGCACCTGGTTGCCAAGGCGCTCGGACAATTGCGAGGCTTCATCCACCGGCGTTTCGACCACCAGGTCATAGATGCGGGCATTGAGAATACGTTTGACGTAACTTTGTGGCATGTTCGGGCCAGTACTTCCGTTAGGGTTAGCGGGCAATAGTAAATTTTCGCCCCGCTCAAAGCCAGCACTGTCACGGCTTATCTGTCCTTTCCGCAGGCGATCCGTATAATTGCAGCCTCCTATTTAGCAATGGCCCCACCCATGAGCGCAAATACTTCCTCCCAGGACGCCCTGAAACAGGCTGTGGCCACCGCCGCGGTGGCATACACCCTGTCGCGTATCGATGACAAAAGCATTGTCGGCATCGGCACCGGTTCCACTGCCAACTGCTTCATTGACCTGTTGGCTGAGCACAAGGCCAGCATCGCCGGCACCGTAGCCAGCTCCCAGGCATCGGCAGAGCGTCTGAAAGCCCACGGCATTCCCGTCTACGATCTCAATGCCGTCGATGAGGTAACCATCTACGTGGACGGCGCGGATGAAACCAATCCACATCTGGAGCTGATCAAGGGCGGCGGTGCTGCGCTTACCCGCGAAAAGATTGTCGCAGCCGTGGCTCGGGAGTTTCTGTGTATTGCCGACCAATCCAAGTGGGTGGACCACCTGGGGACGTTCCCGCTACCAGTGGAAGTGATTCCCATGGCCCGTAGCCACGTGGCAAGGGAACTGGTGAAGCTGGGTGGTGACCCGGTCTACCGCCAGGGTGTGGTGACTGACAACGGCAACGTGATTCTCGACGTTCATCACCTCCACCCCATCAGCCCAGCGCGGGAACTGGAAGAAAAAATCAACAACATTACCGGGGTTGTCACCAACGGGTTGTTCGCATTACGACCGGCGGATGTATTGATGCTGGGGACGGCGGAAGGTGTCAAGACCCTCTACGCCAGGGATTAATTAACGTCGGATACGGAGCTACATAACCTGCAGCGGCGGCTCAGAGAGCTCGGCAAACTGCTCGCGCAATTCCAGAATATGTTCGCTCCAGTAACGCACGGTATTGAACCAGGGAAAGCCCATGGGAAATGCCGGATCTTCCCAACGGCTGGCCAACCAGGCCGCGTGGTGAATAATGCGCAAACTGCGCAGCGCTTCCACCAGCTTCAGTTCACGGGGCTGAAACTCGAAAAACTGATCATAGCCATCCACCACTTCAGACAGTTGCGCCAACTGCCTGTCACGACTGCCAGACAGCAGCATCCAGATATCCTGTACCGCCGGAGCCATACGTGCGTCGTCCAGATCGACAAAATGGGCATTGTCATCCCGCCAGAGAATATTCCCGGCATGGCAATCGCCGTGAACACGGATGTGCGCCACCGGTCCAGCAGCAGCAATCACCTCATCCACAGCCTGCAATAAATCCCTAACCAGGGAGTCATAGGATAACTTCAGTTCAGCAGGAATAAATTCACTCACCGTTGCCACAGCATCGTGGCCAAAGGTCTGGCTATTCAGCACCGGGCGGTGCACAAATGGCTTTACGGCACCCACCGCATGCATTCTGCCCAGCAGTTTGCCCAACAGGTGAAGGTTATCCAGATTGTCCAGGTCAGGTCCTTGGCCACCCTTGCGGGGAAACAACGCGAAACGAAAGTTCTCGTATTCAAACAGGCTGCGGCCTTCAGCATCCCGAATTGGAGCAACTACAGGCAACTCCTGGTCTTGTAATTCAAAACTGAACTGGTGTTCTTCAAGGATCTGTTCGTCGCTCCAGCGGCCGGGACGGTAGAACTTGGCGATCAGCGGCACACCATCTTCGATGCCCACCTGGTAAACACGGTTCTCGTAGCTATTTAAGGGAAACTGGCGCCCGTCGCAGAGATAACCAAGACTCTCCACAGCATCCATTACCTTATCGGGGCCAAGTTGGTAGAAGGGCTGTGCCGCGGAGGCTACCGACTGCTCGTCGGTCTCATCATTGTTCATCAGCTAGCGGCTTTTGCCCGCCCAGAGCAACAACAGCGTGCCGGCAACCCAGAGTGTTGCGGTACCGCCCCAGAGCAGCAGAAAGTTTTCTCCAGCCGCAAACTTTCCGGCAACCAGGTGCCCGAGCATCAGACCAGCCAGCGGAGCCACCAACAGTAATGGGGCAAAGCGACCGCTGCCGTCCAGCTGTGCAATAAGCGCCAGCACATAAGCAGCAGCAAAAAACACGGCGGCGGCAACCAGGCTAAAGCCCGTCAGATATCCAGTTTCTCCGGGCAAGAATTGCAGTAGGGCCAAGGCAGCCAACAGGATGACGGCTGCCACAACAAATGGCACTGCGTAACCTGCACGGTTAGCGAGGATCGCCGCCACCATCGCACCCACCGGACCAGCCAGCATCAACACTAGCTCCGACTGCGCAGAAACTGCTAACGCCATGGCACTGGCAAGGGGTTCGCACAGGTACCACAACAGTCCACTTCCCAGAAAGAGCAGCAGACTACCGGCCAACGCCGCGAGCAACCCCGCCGACAGCTGGTTGCCCTGATCATTTAACAGGCTGATACGTTTTGATCCACTGGATGGCATCAGACGGCTGAGGGGAATCGCCACAAAGGCCGCAGCCGCCACCCCCAACAACCCCTGTTGAAAACTGAAACCGGCCAGCAACGTCTCCTGGATCTGTTCCAAACCAGTCGACACCAGACCGAGCAGCAACAGCAACCCGGCAAAACTTCTCACAGGGGTAGCGGTATCACCCAGACAGGTCACCACTACACTCAGACCAAAACCGGCAAACAACCCGGCAAGTGCAACACTGGACCACAACACAGCATTACCTGCCACGAACCCTGGCAGCAGGAATGCGGCACCTGACACCAGGCCGGCAATCAGGCTTAAACGACGCCAGTCACCCAGGCGAATAAAAAAGATCGACAGCAGCCCGCCTAGCAGAACCATCAGAGAAAAGATGCCGCTCGGCAGCCACGGATGTATCGCCAGGGCCTCGGCGGCAATTTGCCGTTGCAGGAATGGTTGTCCCAACCAGAATGCTGACAGGCACAACCCCACCAGTATCGTCGCCAGTCGCGCACCTGCCCCATTGATATTGGCACGCTTCTTTTCAAACAGGATTGAAGACATGTTGTTGAACCTCGCCGGTACTCTGGAGAGCGCGTACTTTGCTGTCTGAAACCCCAAAAGTCCAGACGGTTTTTCGTTCCGGGCGGTGCAATGTCATCAATTTGTCACGGCTTTTTCACACAGCTGACACAGGGCAGCACTAGGCTTTGCCATGAACCAAAAGAAAAGAACGAGGAAAATGCCATGAATAAGGCAACAAATGAAAACATTACCCAGCAACCCATCGCCAACCTGATGCGGCAGCAAGCCAGAAATTTTTTTGTGGAAGTGAATGGCGACGGCGAATACATCTATCACTGGATCGATACATCCATCGATATGTTATCCAGCAGCAAACTCTGGGATCTCTTGCGTATTGCTGAAATACCGGGCTGTATGATGGATGCTGACTTCATCGGCTCCATTACCGATGAACTGATCCGCCGCAGCGACTACTTTGACGTTCGTCCATTACTGCCCCGCCACTGAACCCCCGACTAATCTATCGCAGCGATAAACGCAAAACGCTGCACGTGCTCCCCGTCCCGCTCAACCATATCCCCAAATAGCGCCAGGGGCCGCACCCACAAACCCCCTTCTCCGTAAAGTGGCCGGTAGACCACCAGCCACTCCTCCGTTTCGCTGTGCCGGGCAACATCGATGACTTCGTAGTCGTTGCCCTTGAAGTGGCGATAGCGTCCGGGACGCACAACTGGCTGATCAGAGTTCGGCAAGTATCTTCTCCGCCGAACTGACATCAATGCCACCCGCCGGCTCTACCGCCAGATGGGTGACGATGCCGTCCTCCGCAACCAGTGCGAAACGCTTGCTGCGCAAGCCCATGCCGTAACCACTGGCATCTACTTCGAGGCCAAGGGCGGTAGCAAATTGTCCATTACCGTCGGCCAGCATCAGTAGCGCTTCGGCATTCTGAGCTTTACCCCAGGCATCCATCACAAAGGCATCATTTACCGACATGCAGACAATGGTATCCACGCCCTTGGCTTTGATCTGGTCTGCCAAGACCACATAACCTGGCAGGTGCGTCAGGCTGCAACCGGGGGTAAACGCACCGGGAACAGCAAACAGCACCACCTTTTTACCCTTGAAAATGTCGTCGGTTGCGATGTCCACCGGGCCTTTCTCACCCATGGTTTTCACGGTGATATTGGGCAGGGCTTCGCCTACGGAAATGGTCATGGAAACACCTCTTGAAGAATGGACTGAGCCATTGAGGATAGCAGATGCGGTGGTCGGCAGTGCAGGTGCACTGCCTTCAATGTAGATCGTTACCGAGCCACCACCGAGGTGGAAACCGAGATGAGATCCACCAGCTCTACCGTTAGCTGGTCACCAGGCACCAGCGGACCGACACCAGCCGGGGTTCCGGTCAGCACAATATCGCCGGGCATCAGGGTAAAAAAGCGGGAGATGTAGGCCAGCAGTTGCGGCACCGGGGTAATCATCAGGCGGGTATTGGATTCCTGGCGCACTTCACCGTTCAGGGTGAGCCGAATCTGAACGTCTTGCAGGTCAGGCACCTTGGCGCGCTCCACAAATGCCGAAGCAGCGCAGGCACCATCGAAGCCTTTAGCCTTATCCCAAGGGAGCCCTTTCTGCTTGAACTGCGCCTGCAGTTCACGCAAGGTCAAATCGAGAGCCACGCCGACACCAACAATGGCATCTTCCGCCTGCTGCTCGGTACACTCGGTCAGCTGCTCTCCAATGAGCACCGCCATTTCCGCTTCGTGATGGCAGGCACCATAGGCCACGGGGATGGCCACGGGTTTTTCCAGGGAAGCGAGTGCCGTGGAGGGTTTCATGAACAGTACTGGCTCACTGGCAGCCTGACTGCCCATCTCACTGATATGGTCGCGGTAATTGAGACCGACACAAACTACTTTGCCGGCGGGAATTTCTGCCGAGCGCCCATTGTCAAAGTGCAGGGAGTGATCAAGGTAGTACATTGCCAATTCCTCTACCGTCGTTGAGAGCCAGCCAGCCCTTTACAATCCGATATATATACCAGACCCACACCGCGAACAGCACGACAAACCCAATCAACACAAAGGCCAACAACCAGCCAATCACCAGACCCGCCAGCAACCACCAGAAGGTTTTGATCTGCCAGTTGAAATGGGACTCAAGGTAGGTACCGCGCACCTCGTCCCGTTTCAGATAATTGATAATCACACCAGCGACAGCGGTCAGACCAACCACCAAGCTCAACCCCTGCAGGAGATACACCAGTAGAGTGAGATTCTTGAGTTTTTCCTGTTCCACCGCGCTGATCACTTCACCGCTGAGGGGCAAGGATTCTTCTGGCATCTGCTCGGTCACGGCGGCTCTCCCTGAGAGTTATATCAGATGGCATCCACTACTTTGCCGGGATTCATGATGCCATTGGGGTCGAAGACTTTTTTCACCTGCTGCATCAAGGCCACTTCGGCAGCGGATCGACTGTAACTTAACAAATCCTTTTTCAGCAAGCCAACGCCGTGCTCAGCGGAAACACTACCGTGAAATTCTTCAACCAGCGCGCCAATCTGTTTGCTGACACCACTGCAGCGGACAGTAAAGTCGTCAATGGACAGTTCGTCGGGCTTAAGAATGTTCAGATGCAGGTTGCCGTCACCAATGTGGCCGTACCAGACCACTTCAAAATCCGGGTATTGCTCGGATACCAGCGCCTCTGCCCGGGCAATGAATTCCGGCATACGCGACACATTGACACTGATGTCATTTTTATAGGGTTTCCACTGGGAGAGTGTTTCCGACATATCCTCGCGCAGTTTCCAGAGATTTTCCGCCTGGGTCAGGCTCTGGCTGATGACACCGTCCAACACCCAGCCTTCCATGACGCAGGTCTCGAACAACTCCATGGCACGATCCAGCTCCGCCTCGGATGTTTGTTCAAATTCCAGCAGCGCGTAACAAGGCGCTTCGGACTCAAAAGGTGTCGGCACTTCGCTGTGGTCCACCACCCGCTCCATCCCGTTGTGGGTAAAGAACTCGAATGCGGTCAGGTCCATACCGTCATTAAAGACTTTCAGCACATCGATAATGCTGGGTATGTCTGACACACCCAGCACCAATACGCTCAGTTCCTTCGGGGGCTTGGCCAGGCCAAGGGTCGCCTCGGTGATAATACCCAGGGTGCCCTCGGAACCGATAAACAGATGACGGAAATCTAGGCCGGTATTGTTTTTCACCAGGCCGTGGTTGAGCTCGAGAATGTTACCGCTGCCATCCACTACCTTCAGGCCCAGCACCCAGTCACGGGTCATACCATAACGGATCACCTTGATACCGCCAGCATTAGTGGCGATATTGCCGCCGATCTGGCTGGAGCCGGTGGATGCGAAGTCCACCGGATAAAACAGCCCCTGCTGTTCGGCAAACTCCTGTAATTGTTGTGTAATCATGCCCGCCTGTATGGTCACGCTGCGATCCACGGCGTTGAAATCAATCACCTTGTTCATGCGGTCCAGCGCAATCACAATTTCACCATTCAGTGCCACAGCGCCCCCACTGAGCCCAGTGCGACCACCGGAAGGCACAACCGCCAGCTTTTCCGCATTGGCCAGTTGGACAACCTCCTGAACCTGCTCGGTAGTCTCCGGCAACACCACCACCCCAGGGGCAGGCTGCCAGATTGTGGTCCGATCCACACCGTATTGCTGAAAGGCGCTATCGTCTGTCAGCACTCGCTGTTCACCAACAATGTCACGCAATTTTTCAATGACTGGGGGGGCAACCGTCATCTCGGAATCCTCTACAAAATAGGAGCAGTTATCGAAGGGCGTGCATGGTATCATAGCCGCCCTTTTTTTTAGATAGCTGTATGGCCACCGGATCGAGGAGCGTATGGTCAATTTTTCGCTGAATAAATCCAAGATTAAGTTTCTATTGCTGGAGGGCGTCCACCCCTCCGCGGTCACCACCCTGGAAGCCGCTGGCTACACCAATGTGGAATACCTGAAAGCGGCGCTGTCTGAAGACCAGCTGGTGGAAAAGATTAAGGACTTTCATTTTGTGGGCATACGCTCGCGTACCCAGCTCAACCGCCGTGTTATGGAAGCCGCCAACAAGCTGATCGGTGTCGGCTGTTTCTGCATCGGCACCAACCAGGTGGACCTGCAGGCAGCCACCGAGCAGGGTGTTGTGGTTTTCAATGCGCCCTACTCCAACACCCGCAGTGTGGCGGAACTGGTGATTGCGGAAACCATCATGCTGATGCGCGGTATTCCAGAGAAAAATGCCGCCGCCCACAAGGGTGACTGGCTGAAAACCGCCACCAACGCTTACGAGGTACGCGGCAAAACCTTTGGCATTATCGGCTATGGCAATATCGGCAGCCAGGTGAGCGTCATGGCCGAAGCCATGGGCATGAAGGTGAGATTCTACGATGTCGTCACCAAGCTGCCACTGGGCAATGCTGAACAGGTAAGCTCCCTGCGGGAATTGCTGCGAATTTCTGACGTTGTTTCCCTGCATGTACCGGATACCACAGCCACCCGCAATATGATGGGTGCCGATCAACTGGCCGCCATGAAAAAAGGAGCCATCCTGATCAACGCCGCGCGCGGTAAAGTAGTGGATATCGATGCACTGTGTGGCCGTTTGGAAACCAAGCAAATCAGTGGTGCCGCCATTGATGTGTTCCCGGTCGAACCAAAGTCCAACCAGGAAGAGTTCGTTTCACCCCTACGCAAGTACGATAATGTCATCCTCACGCCACATATTGGCGGCTCCACCCAGGAAGCCCAGGAAAACATTGGTCTAGAAGTTGCGGAAAAACTGGTAAAATACAGCGACAACGGCACCACCATCAGCGCCGTGAACTTCCCGCAGGTGTCTCTGCCCTCCCACGCCGGCACCCACCGCCTGCTGCACGTTCACCACAACACGCCGGGCATCATGACCGCCATCAACCATGTGTTTTCGGACAACAATATCAATATCAGCGGTCAATACCTGCAGACCGCTGAGTCCGTAGGTTACGTGGTGATCGATGTGGATGCCGAATACAGCGACCTGGCTCTCAAGGAGCTGAAGGCTATTGAAGGCACCATTCGCTGCCGAGTCCTTTTTTGACCTGACACGCCACTGCTACAAAAAAACCGCCGGAATGGCGGTTTTTTTGTGCGTCGGTTTTGTGGCCAAGTACCTCAGCCTTCGCCGATGGCCTTAAATACCCTGTCCCGTAACCAGGTGACTTCATTGACCAGGTGATGCTGGGCACCATGAACGACTTCCAGCTTCATGTTGGGGAATTTCCTGCGGATGGCGCCAACATTGAAGCGCCAGTCCACGGTGGTGTCGCAATCCCCCTGTATCACTCTCAGGGGGAATTCACAGGGTGGCAGAGCCGCAAACTCCTCAGTCCAGCGCTTCATGGAAGCCACCCATTCGATCGGAATATAGTCATACTGGAGCGGATCGGCACTCATCAGAAATTCGTTGAATGCCTCATTGGCCGTATTGGGCCGGAAGGTGCGCGACACTTTTTTGAGAATGCGATGAAAGACCTTGTAGGTTCGCAGGCTTTTCATCCATTCACGGGGCCTGATCAGCGGAGCCAGCACCACGACATCGGAGAGGTCATTGGGGTAGTGATGGGGTTTTGCCGCCATCACATACTTGATCAGAATTGCCCCACCCGTACTCTGCCCCACTGCATTCCAGGGTTTTGGGAAATGGGCTTCACACTGCGTCAGCAGGTCGGAAAACACATCCACATAACGGTCAAAGCTCTTGATACTGACGCGCTCCCCACTGGACAAGCCGTGACCGGGGAGATCAAAGGCAACCACTGCATAACCGCGCCGCAACAGGTAACGGATCAGGTGACCATATAGACCAATATGATCAAAGTAACCGTGGACCACAAGGTAGGTACCTCGGGGATTTTCCGGCAACCAGTAATGGGTGGCTATCTGGTAGCCGGAAGATGAATAGCTGCCCAGACAATAACGGACACTGGACAGGTCATCCGGCAGCGCCAGACCGTAGTAGTCGAGGTACCAGCTCTCGGCTGCATTGCTGGTGCGCCAATCCACAGACACATCAAAGGCGAGGTTCTGCAAGCTGTCCCGCAACGCTTCGAGCTGCTCCTGAGCCTTTCCGCCAGAAGCCGTCTCGACGGGATCAACCCGGTTCGGATCGTTTTCAGCGCTCGTCATCATGAACCAACAAAACCACCAGGCGCCTGACCAGGGGCGCCACCACCATCACCGAGGGGAATGCCACAACAAAGGCAAAGGCCCAAGCATGCAGCCAGATTTCGAGGATATCTTCGACCAGTCCGACATTAAAAATACTGATCACCAGCGACATGAAGCAAGACATGAACAGCGCCATCAGAAACGCGAACAGAACGTGCTGATATTTACGATGAATCATCGGCTTGAAACTCCTGACTCCCGGGTTGATCTCCGGCCACTTTCAGTCAAAAAAGGGCGGTTAAACCGCCCTGATGATTTGACTTACCCGGCGTTGACCTTTGGGTCCAGTGCTCCGCTCTGGTAGCGGGTAGACATATCCTCCAGCCCAATCGCGGTAATTTTTCCAGCATTGCCTGCTGTGCCAAAGGCCTCATAACGGGCCAGGCAGATTTCCTTCATGGCTTTGACTGTTTCTTTCAGGTATTTGCGGGGATCAAACTCGGCCGGGTTATTGGCCAGGAAGCGCCGCACAGCACCGGTTGACGCCAGACGCAGGTCCGTGTCGATATTCACCTTGCGGACGCCGTGTTTGATACCTTCGACAATTTCCTCAACCGGTACGCCGTAGGTTTCGGGAATCTCGCCGCCGTATTCGTTGATCACCGCCAGCCAGTCCTGGGGTACCGAGGAAGAGCCGTGCATCACCAGGTGGGTGTTGGGAATGCGGGCATTGATTTCCTTGATACGCTCGATCGCCAGGATATCGCCCGTTGGCGGACGGGAAAACTTGTAAGCCCCGTGGGAGGTACCAATGGCAATAGCCAGGGCATCCACGCCGGTTTTGGCCACGAAGTCAGCCGCCTCTTCCGGATCTGTGAGCAACTGGTCGTGGGACAGTGTGCCCTCGGCACCAACGCCATCTTCTTCACCGGCCTGTCCGGTCTCCAGCGAGCCAAGACAACCCAGCTCACCTTCCACGGAAACACCGCAGGCGTGAGCCATCTCCACCACCCGCCGGGTCACGTCGACGTTATAGTCATAGGATGCCGGCGTCTTGCCATCTTCCTGCAGTGAGCCGTCCATCATCACCGAACTGAAACCGAGCTGGATGGAGCGCTGGCAGATTGCTGGGCTGGTGCCGTGATCCTGGTGCATACACACCGGAATGTGGGGAAATTCTTCAATTGCGGCCAGAATCAGATGCCGCAAAAAAGGTGCCCCGGCATATTTTCGAGCGCCAGCAGAAGCCTGCACGATCACAGGGGAATCCGTTTCATCGGCGGCCTCCATAATGGCGCGCATCTGTTCCAGGTTATTCACGTTAAATGCCGGTACGCCATAACTATGCTCGGCAGCGTGATCCAGTAATTGGCGCAGTGAAATAAGTGCCATGAAATTATCCTTTATACAGTAACTGTTTTTTGCTGTTCAGTTTTGGGCTCGGGCTTCAAGGACGGCTACCGCTGGCAGAACCTTGCCTTCCACATATTCCAGAAAAGCGCCCCCACCTGTTGAAATATAGGAGACTTTATCAGCGATACCATATTTATCCACTGCTGCCAGGGTGTCACCACCACCGGCAATGGAAAAACCCTGGTTGGCTGCGATCGCCTCGGCAATGGCCTGGGTACCTGCACCAAACTGGTCAAATTCAAACACCCCCACCGGGCCATTCCAAATAATGGTGCCAGCATTGCGCAGGATATCGGCCAGCTCGGCAGCGGTTTCCGGGCCGATATCAAAGATCATATCGTCCGCACCTACTTCAGAAGCCTGTTTCAGCGTCGCTGTCGCTGATTCAGAAAATTCAGTGCCCACCACAACATCGCTTGGCAGGGGAATCTGAGTTTTCGCCATCAGCGATTTAGCCTGAGGAATCAGTTCGTGCTCGCAGAGTGATTTACCCACGGGCAACCCGGCGGCAGCCAGAAATGTGTTGGCGATGCCGCCACCGACAATCAGTTGGTCCACTTTCTCCGACAGAGTTTCCAGTACGGTGAGCTTGGTGGAGACCTTGGAGCCGCCAACAATTGCCACCATCGGTCTCGCCGGGTTGGCGAGGGATTTTTCCAGGGCATCCAGCTCGGCGGCCAGCAACGGACCAGCACAGGCGACCGGCGCAAAGCGGGCAACGCCGTGGGTGGAGGCCTGGGCGCGGTGTGCCGTGCCAAACGCATCCATTACGAATATATCGCAGAGGTCGGCATAGGCGCGGGAGAGGGTCTCATCATCTTTTTTCTCGCCCGGATTGAAGCGGACATTTTCCAGTAATGCCAGCTGACCATTTTCCAACTCGACGCCATGTTGCCAGTCCGACAGGACAGCAACTTCTATTCCCAGCAGTTTGCCCAGGTGATCGGCAACCGGCTGCATGGCGAACTGCTCTTCAAACTGTCCTTCCGTGGGACGGCCCAGGTGTGACATGACAATCACTTTGGCCCCCGCGGCAAGCGCCTGCTTGATCGTGGGCAATGCGGCGCGGATACGGACCTCGGAGGTCACCACGCCATTCTTAACCGGCACATTGAGGTCTTCGCGGATCAGGACACGCTTGCCCGCCAAGTCCAGATCCACCATTTTCAATACATTCAATGCCATCTTGAAATTACCTTCTTATACTCATCTTTTACTCGACATGGGGACCCAGTGCTTCACCAGTTCCACCATGCGATTGGCATAGCCCCACTCGTTGTCAAACCACACCAGAACCTTCACCAGCCGCCGCTGGCTGACCCGGGTCTGGCTGGCATCGACAATACCGCTGCGGGGATCGTGATTAAAGTCGCAGGAAGCCAACGGCTCCTCGGTGTAACCGAGGATGCCAGCCAACCGATTTTCTGCCACCTCTTGTAACACCTGATTCACGGTACCGGCATCCACATCCACTTGCAGCAGGATAGACAGGTCGATGGCGGACACGTTCAGTGTCGGCACCCGCATGGCCTGTGCTTCAAAACGCTCACTTAATTCCGGCAACAGTCGATCAATACCTCGGGCCAGCCCGGTGTCCACGGGAATAATGGACTGCATAGCTGCTCGGGTTTTTCGTAAATCCGTGTGGTGATAGGCATCGATCACCGGCTGATCATTCATGGCCGAGTGGATGGTGGTAATCACGCCACCCTCCACACCGAAAGCCCGATGAAGTGCATCTATAACCGGGATCACGCAGTTGGTTGAACAGGAGGCATTGGAAATTATCGTTTCCTGGCCAGTCAGGCGGTGCTCGTTAACCCCTAACACCACCGTCGCGTCAACGCTGGGCTCCGCAGGCTGAGAAAACAGCACTTTGCTCGCCCCTGCAGCCAGGTGTTGTTCCGCGGTATCGCGATCTGTGAACGCGCCGCTGCACTCCAACACCACATCCACAGCCAGCTCCCGCCATGGGAGGGCAAGAATTTCCTCACTGTGGAATACCGAAATCGGGTCACCGTTGATGGTCAGCAGGTCATCCTCCACCGCCACGGAACCAGGAAAGCGACCGTGGGTAGAATCGTATTTAGTCAGGTGTGCAATGGTTTTGCAGTCGGCCGGCTCATTGATGGCCACCACCTGAATCTCGTCACGGGCTCCCGATTCATAGAGCGCCCGCAACACCGAACGACCAATGCGCCCGTATCCATTAATGGCTGCGCGAATCATAAATCGTGCCCACTCAAAGGCGCTGTCTGACAGTCAGCCGCTATCACAATATCGCGTCGACGGCCTTGACGACGTTTTCCGTGGTGAAACCGAACTGCTCCATCAGCAGACCGCCGGGTGCCGACTCACCAAATGTGGACATACCCACGACACGGCCATCGAGACCCACATATTTATACCAGTAGTCTTTGTGCCCGGCCTCAACGGCCACCCGAGCCCGGACCTGGGGAATCAGTACGCTGTCGCGATAGGTTGAATCCTGGGCATCGAACACTTCGGCGCAGGGCATGGACACCACTCTGACAGCTACACCCTGTGCACCGAGGGCTGCCGCCGCTTCAATGGCCAAGGCCACTTCCGAGCCGGTGGCAATCAGAATGGTCTGGGGTTTGCCCTCGCAGTCTTTCAGTACATAGCCACCGCGCTGCACATTGGCCAGCTGTTCATCGTTGCGAGGCATTGGCGCCAATCCCTGCCGCGAGAAAATCAGGGCGCTAGGTCCATCTTTACGCATAATGGCCTGCTTCCAGCACACGGCCGACTCAACGGTATCGCAGGGACGCCAGGTTTGCAGGTTGGGAGTGGAACGCAAGGCCGTCAGTTGCTCAACCGGCTGGTGGGTGGGACCGTCCTCACCCAGACCAATGGAATCGTGGGTATAGACGAAAATAGTCTTCTGCTTCATCAGCGCGGCCATACGCACTGCGTTGCGGGCATATTCCATGAACATCAGGAATGTTGCGCCATAAGGAACAAAGCCACCGTGCAATACAATACCGTTCATCATGGCGCTCATGCCGAATTCGCGCACGCCGTAATAGATATAGTTACCAGAGGCGTCATCCGCTTCCACGCCTTTGGCTCCGGACCACAGCGTCAAGTTGGATCCTGCCAGGTCGGCAGATCCACCCAGCAGTTCCGGCAATAACGGGCCATAGGCATTGAGACAGTTCTGGGAGGCCTTGCGCGAGGCAATTTTTTCCATGGCCTGCTGGCACTCATGGATATAAGCATCCGCCTTTTCAGAAAAGTCTGCAGGCATCGCACCTTTCAGTCGACGGGAAAACTCGGCTGCCAGCTCCGGATACTCACTTTTGTAGTTCTCAAAAGCCTGCTGCCAGGAAGACTGTGCTTTCTGACCTTTTTCTCTGGCATTCCAGCCGGCGTAAATTTCCTCGGGCACTTCAAAGGGGCCATGGTTCCAGCCCAGCTGTTCTCTTGCCAACAGAATTTCATCGGCGCCTAGGGGCGCACCGTGACATTCTTCTTTACCCTGCTTGTTAGGCGAACCAAAGCCAATAATGGTTTTGCAGCAAATCAGGGTCGGTTTTTCTGTTTCAAGACGCGCCATTTCAATGGCGGCCTTAATAGCTGCCGGGTCATGACCATCGACGTTGGGAATCACTTGCCAACCGTAGGCCTCGAAACGACCGGGTGTATTGTCTGTAAACCAGCCCTCAACTTCACCATCGATGGAGATGCCGTTGTCATCGTAGAACGCGATCAGTTTACCCAGCTTCTGGGTACCGGCCAGCGAGCAGGTTTCATGGGAAATACCCTCCATCAGGCAGCCATCACCCAGGAAACAGTAGGTGTAATGATCCACCACATCATGACCGGGGCGATTGAACTGGGCTGCCAGAATTTTTTCTGCCAGCGCCATGCCGACCGCATTACTGATGCCCTGCCCCAATGGCCCGGTGGTGGTTTCAACACCGGGGGCATAGCCATATTCCGGGTGACCGGGGGTGCGTGAATGCAACTGACGGAAGTTCTTCAACTCCTCCAGGGGCAGATCGTAGCCGGTGAGATGCAATAGTGAATACAACAGCATCGAACCATGGCCGTTGGACAGGACAAAGCGGTCACGGTTGGCCCAGGCGGGATCGGAGGGGTTATGTACCAGGTAGTCATTCCACAGCACTTCGGCGATATCCGCCATACCCATCGGGGCGCCGGGATGGCCACTATTGGCCTGTTGAACGGCGTCCATACTCAGTGCTCGAATGGCGTTGGCGAGATCACGTCTGGAATGCATCGGGGGCTTGCTCCTGCAGGATAAATCGGGGATTTCAAAAGGGGCGCTATTTTCTCGTACTCGCGCTACTCAGTAAACAGCCAGTCGGCGCCTTTTATCTATATCAATATTTTTTGATATAGATTTCCTGCTGTGATAAGGTGCTGACCCATGTCACAGGCATTACTAAAAATCGACACTCCCGCGCCCTTTCCGGATGCCAGCGAACTGGCGGCCTACTGCAAGGCAGTAGGGGACGGCCTGCGCCTGGAGATTCTGAGGGTATTGCGGCAGAACGCCTACGGGGTACTGGAACTGAGCCAGATCTTTGATATCGGACAATCGGGGATGAGCCACCACCTCAAGGTGCTGTCAAAATCCGGACTGGTGGCAACGCGCCGTGAAGGCAACAGTATTTTTTACCGCCGCGCGCCCGCTATCGAAGGTTCCGGCGGTAGGGAATTCCAGCTGGCCCTGTTCAGCGCGGTTGATCAACTCAGCATACCCGCGGCAATTCAAGAACGTATTCAGCAGGTACACCGCGAACGCACCGAGGCCTCACAGGATTTCTTCAGGCAAAATGCGGCGCGCCTTCATGTTAACCAGGACCTGATCGCCAGTTTTGAACAGTACGGCGAACCCGCCACCGAACTCCTGGATAGCACAGCCGTCAGCCGACAGCACGCTCTGGAAGTTGGTCCGGGTGAAGGCGGTTTTCTACCAGCCCTGGCAAGCCGCTTTGAGCGGGTCACCGCACTGGACAATTCCGCTGAAATGCTCGACCGGGCCAGGCAACTTGTCAATGAGCAGCAACTGGATAACGTTCAGTTGCTACACGGAGATACCGAGTTCGCCCTGTCGCAATCACTGTACGCAGACTGCGTCACCCTGAACATGGTGCTGCACCACACGCCGGACCCGGCAAAAATATTCTCTGACCTGGCCCAGCTATTGAACCCAGGCGGTGCACTACTGGTCACGGAACTCTGCCACCACGACCAGAGCTGGGCGCGGGAGTCCTGTGGCGACCTGTGGCTGGGCTTTGACCCTGAAGACCTTTCCCATTGGGCCGGAAATGCCAGCCTGAAAGAAGGCGAAAGCCTGTTTCTGGCACAACGCAACGGTTTTCAGATTCAGTTGCGACAATTTTTCAAACCGACCGTTGCGGCCACCACCGGCCGATAGCTTGCTGATAAGCACTAAAAGGACCACCGACCATGTCGAACTACAGTATTTTCACTTCAGAATCCGTTTCAGAAGGCCACCCCGACAAGATGGCAGACCAGATCTCAGACGCCGTTCTGGACGCTATTCTTAGCGATGACCCTAACTCGCGGGTCGCTGTAGAAACCCTGGTGAAGACCGGCATGGCTATTATTGCCGGCGAAGTACGCACCAATACCTATGTAGACCTCGAAGAGATTGTACGCAGCGTTATCCTCGATATTGGCTACGACAGCTCCGATGTGGGTTTTGATGGTGCCTCCTGTGCCGTACTCAATGCCATAGGTAAGCAATCTGGCGATATCGCCATGGGTGTCGATGAAGCAGAAGCCAAGGATCTGGGCGCCGGCGATCAGGGATTAATGTTTGGCTACGCCACCAACGAGACTGACGTGCTGATGCCCGCTCCCATTTATTACGCCCACCGATTGGTGGAGCGGCAGGCTCACCTGCGCAAAAGTGGTGTTCTCCCCTGGCTTCGCCCCGACGCCAAAAGCCAGGTAACCCTTCGCTATGCCGATGGTAAGCCGGTGGCCGTTGATGCCGTGGTTTTATCCACCCAGCACGCCCCAGATATTTCCCTTTCTGACCTGCAGGAAGCCGTACGTGAAGAGATCATCAACCACGTACTGCCGGAGGAATGGCTGCACAGCGACACCCTGTATCACATTAACCCCACAGGTCAGTTCATTATTGGTGGCCCCATGGGCGATTGCGGCCTCACCGGACGGAAAATCATTGTTGATACCTACGGTGGTATGGCCCACCACGGTGGCGGCGCATTTTCAGGAAAAGACCCTTCCAAGGTTGACCGTTCTGCCGCCTACGCTGGCCGCTATGTTGCAAAGAATATCGTTGCTGCTGGTCTTGCCGAGCGCTGTGAAATCCAAGTGTCCTACGCGATCGGAGTCGCTGAACCCACGTCAATCAGTATCAACACTTTTGGCACCGGGAAGCTCAGTGATGATGAGATTGCCAGCCTGGTGCGTGAACACTTCGATCTTCGCCCTCGCGGTCTAATCGAGATGCTTGATCTGAAGCGCCCCATCTACCGGCCCACTGCCAGTTACGGACACTTCGGGCGGGAACTGGAAAATTTCACCTGGGAAAAAACCGATAAAGCCGCTGCTCTACAGTCAGCGCTGTAACCCCATACTGCGAAAGGAACGAATCCATGACTTCGATGAAAGACTATAAAGTTGCCGACATTAGCCTCGCCGAGTGGGGTTTCCGTGAAATTGCCATTGCCGAAACGGAAATGCCGGCACTGATGGCTCTGCGCGACAAGTACAGCGCCGAGCAACCTCTTAAAGGTGCCAAAATTCTTGGTTGCATCCACATGACCATTCAGACTGCCGTGCTGATTCAAACACTGGAAGCTCTGGGTGCCCAGGTGCGCTGGACGTCCTGTAATATATTTTTCTATTTCCTGTCTATTTTTATCTTCTATTAGCGTTTCTCTTC
>JALRJN010000007.1 GCA_023261185.1 Porticoccus sp. | reverse complement strand
AGACGGACATGGGAAAATGGCAATACGGCAGCATTCCCGGTTTTTGCAAATCGTGCAGTTGCCGTCACACTGGCGGCCTGTACACCAAAGAACGACGCAAAAACACTTTGCTTGCGACCGTAATCCTGGTCCGGGGCATACCAGATAATCCGCCCCTGGCGTAGGGCCTTGAACATACCCCTGACATCCTCCCTGGGATACACCACCCCGACAGGATCGCGTGCCCTGCGACCACGGCTTTGCACATAATCGTAGACGGGATTCTTGTGTGCCCTGTACATCCCATCAATGGAGTGCCGGGAGGACAAAGCGGAGGCGCCGATCTCCAGTGTGGTGTAGTGGATGGCCATGAGCAAAGCACCCCTACCGTTGAGCTGCTCAATTTGCTCCATGCCTTCCAATTGCACCAAACGATTAAAACGCCCAGTGGGCCACCACCAGGCAATCCCAATCTCAAAGAACGCGATGCCATAGCTGGTAAAATTATCCCGCAACAATTTTCGGCGCTGGGCTTCGTCCATATCCGGAAAGCAGAGCTTAAGGTTGATTTCAGCGATCTCGCGCCGGTAGCCGCCAATCCAGTACATGACCGCCCCCACCTGGGTTCCCAACCAGACAATTAGCGGATAAGGCAGCATAACCAGCAACCACCAGCAGCCGATGCCCAGCCAGGTCAGCCAGTATCGCGGATGTAAAAAGTGCCATTGGTACTGCTGATTTTCGTACATCTGACGTCCGTATTCTGCGGGGCTGGCATTATACGGGCAAAGCAGGCGAGCAGCGAGAGTCTCAACTTGTCATATCAGGAGTCTCAACCTCTCATATCAGGGGCCTCACTCTGTCGGGTCAGGAGCGTAGCAGCGCGTCAAGTTGGTCGACCTGTTCTGCCCAGTCGGAGTCGTTGGTGATCGCCTCTGCGATAAAGGCACGCTGGGCACAATTCCAAAAAGGCGCTGCGGCCAGATAGACATCACTCGGCAGAGGCTTGTGAGCCGCCACGAACCCCTCTATCTCCTGCTGGCTGGAGGGCAGGCCCAGTTGATCAAATAGGCCTGACAGTGTGTGAATATCAGTATCCATTTCTTCTGTATAGAAGGCGCAGACAGGGTTCGCAACAGGAATAAAGGATATTTGTTACGGCAACAGTACCCAGCGCTCTTCTCCAAAGGCCCAGTGCTGAGCAATCTTCTTCTGTGCTACGCCGTCTTCTTCCAGCTTGAGCAAATGTGCCCACAGGGACAATTTCGCCATGGGTAAGAGATCGGTACTGACATCGCTGTAGACATGTTTCAGTAGTGTATCCATCCCGGATTCACCCAAATGTCGAAGCGCCTCAATAACCCTCTGCTCCCGCTGAAGCCGGTGGTTAACTATCTGCTCCAGAACACCCGCCGGATTATTCAGCAGATCGCCATGGCCAGGCGCAATGGTGTTAATGGAATAGTTCATCAAATGCCGGGTAGATCGAATGTAGGCCGCCATATTGCCGCTGGGGGGAATAATCACCACGGAGGAGCCCTGCATAATGTGATCCCCGGAAAAGAGCATGCCCTCTTCCTGCAGCAGGAAGCAGAACTGGTTGGCTACATGGCCCGGTGTATGGATTGCCTCAAGAATAAATTCCGGGGATTCCAGCAATTGTCCGTGGTTGAGGTTTTCCTCCACCTCGAAGGTGCGGTCCTGATGACCATCATCAGCCATGACACAACCAATCATCTTTGCGCCGGTGACATTCGAGATCTGTTTGGCTGCTGGTGAATGATCTGGGTGGGTATGGGTCACCAGAATCCAGCGCAAACGGTCACCGCAGAAGGTAAGCAATTGATCTATGTGCGAGGGAATGGCAGGCCCCGGATCAATCAGTGCCAGCTCTCGGTTACCCACCAAATAGCTGTTGGTCCCGGGACCAGTCATGAGGTTGCTGTTCGGCGCGGTCACCCGCCTAACCAGAGGAGACAGTCGGTACAACGTCATTGCATCCTGTTTTTGCAGCCCCCTCTTTGTTCAGCCCCCTAAACCAGGTTTTTGATGGGTACGACGGGGTCCACATCCGCGTCGTAATCAACGCCCTCAATATCAAAACCAAATAGCTTGAGGAACTCGTGCTTGTAACCCTTGAAGTCGGTCAGTTCCGGAATATTCTCGGTGGTAATGCGGGACCAATCTTCAGACACCCGCTGCTGAATTTCTGGACGCAGTTCCAGTTCATCCACACGTATCCGGCCTTCACTATCCATTCTCGGGTCATCACTATAGAGGCACTCGGTATACAAGCGATATAACTGCTCAATACACCCCTCGTGGGTGCCCGCGTCCTTCATGGCCTTGAACAGCAGGGCAAGATAGAGCGGCATAATGGGAATGGCCGAACTAGCCTGTGTTACCACAGCCTTCAGTACCGCCACCCGAGCATCACCACCAATTGCTGCTAGTTGCTCACGAATACCGCGCACCTTCTTGTCGAGGTCTTTTTTCGCCTGACCAATGGTGCCATCCCAGTAGAGATCCCAGGTCACTTTCTCGCCCACGTAGGTAAATGCTGCGGTCTTGGCGCCTTCTGACAGCACCCCGGCTGAATCCAGAGCTTCCATCCACATCTGCCAGTCTTCACCACCCATCACCGCAACAGTGTTGGCAATTTCTTCATCACTGGCCGCTTCCAGAGAAAACTCCTGAATTTCTTCCTTATCGGTGTTAATGCCCCGCAAGGTCACATCCTTACCAATGGGCTTAAGTGTGGAGTTAAACAGTTCACCGGTTTTTGGGTGCTGGCGGCGAGGTGAAGCCAGGCTGTAGATCACCAGGTCCACCTGTCCTAGGTCAGCCTTGATCGTCTCAATGGCTTTCTGTTTGATCTCATCGGAGAAGGCATCACCGTTGATGCTTTTTGCATACAGGCCCTCTGCCTCCGCGAATTTGTGGAAAGCTGCCGAGTTGTACCAGCCGGCTGTACCCGGTTTCTTGTCAGCACCCTCTTTCTCAAAAAAGATACCCAGCGTAGACGCTCCACAGCCAAAGGCAGCAGTAATTCTTGCGGCCAGCCCGTACCCCGTGGAAGCTCCGATCACCAGCACTCTCTTGGGCCCATCAAAAGATCCCTGACTTTTGATGTAGTCAATCTGCTGTTTGACATTGGCCTCACAGCCCACCGGATGGGTGGTAATGCACATAAAGCCACGGACTCTCGGTTTGATAATCATTGCCAGTCTCCACTAGTTACTCTGACGGGTATCGCTGCCCAATACGGGCGCCATCATACCTTGAAGGCCGAAGCTGACCAAGAAACTCACCGCCGTGAATAGGAAAGATTGCTGTGCGCTGCTAATATCACCGAAATACCCCGGTTATTTCCAGCATAGTGCAGGAGTCAGGCAACCATGAATTACTACCAATCACTGGCAACATTTCTATTGAGACTCGGTCTTGGCATCATGATTCTGTTGCACGGGGTAGCGAAAATTATCAACCCGGGTACCCTAGACTTTATCAGCGGTAAGCTAAGCAATTTTGGCTTGCCCAGCGAGCTGGCCTACCTGGTATATCTCGGTGAAGTGCTTGCGCCCCTGATGGTCATTTTTGGTTACTTCAACCGCCTGGGTGCCATTTTAATTGCTGGCAACATGCTGGCCGCCATCATCCTGGTTCACGGCGGTGATGTCTTTTCCCTCACAAACCATGGTGGCTGGGGTATTGAACTGCAGGGCATGTTCCTGCTAGCTGCCATAGCCGTGGCCCTTCAGGGAACCGGCAAGTACGCCCTGCGACCCGACTAAATCATCAACAAGAATGACGCGCGGCATCTGGTGCCGCGTTCACGTTCTGGTAGAATTTCCCGCCTTCACTGGTCGGGTTTGCTAAACCCGAAATGCACACTGGCAGCGGAGACAGGCTGAGCAATAACGTAATTATCTCCGCCGATGACAGGACACAACACAATGAACCTCGCCGATAAAGTACTGGCCGTCAACGACGACCTGCCCATTCGCACCCACGACCCTATCCATAGCGGCAAAGTTCGCTCTGTCTACTGGCTGACAGAATCAGATAGTCGCCGTCTAATTAAAGAACGCGGCTACGATGTGGCGGCAGACGCCCCTCTGGCTATCATGGTAATCAGCGACAGAATTTCTGCCTTTGATTGTATCTGGCACGGCGAAGGTGGCATGAATGGGGTGCCTGGCAAAGGCGCCGCCCTCAACGCCATCTCCAATCACTGGTTCAAGCTGTTCAGAGAGAAAGGCCTAGCGGATAGCCATATTCTGGAAATCCCCCACCCGCTGGTGTGGATTGTGCAAAAAGCAGAGCCCGTAATGATTGAGGCCATTTGCCGACAGTACATTACCGGTTCCATGTGGCGCTCCTACCTCAAGGGTGAAAGGGAATTCTGTGGAATCCAATTGCCTGACGATCTGCAAAAAGACCAGAAGCTTCCCGAACTGCTGATCACACCATCCACCAAAGGCATCATGACCGGACTGCCGGGTATTCCCGAAGCAGATGATGTGAATATTTCACGGGCCGATATCGAAAACAATTATCAGGCTTTTAACTTCCGCAGCCTCGGTGATATCGATCGCTACGAAGTGCTGTTGAAAGAAGGCTTTGACGTGATCAGCAATGCCCTTGCGTCGATTGACCAGATTTTCGTGGATACCAAATTCGAGTTCGGCTACGTCACCGACAGCCATGGCCAGCGCAAACTGATCTACATGGATGAAGTAGGCACCCCTGACTCATCCAGAATCTGGGACGGCCCCAGCTACCGAAATGGTGAGGTGGTTGAAAACTCCAAGGAAAGCTTCAGACAGCTGCTGCTTAACCACTTCCCCGACCCAGACATTCTGCTCAACAAGGATCGGATGGATGAGCGCAAGGCATTGGCACAACACAATGCACTGCCGGAATCCGTACTGATGGAAGTATCAAAAACCTATGTATCCATCGCTGAGCGAATCACTGGCGAAACACTGCATTTACCAGAAAACCCCAAAGCCGAAATTATTCAGATTCTGCGTGACGAATACGCACTGATCGATTGACCTCTTCGCCGGACAGCAGCGGGTTTTCTGAGCCCGCTGCTGCTCCCTTTTCCGCCGGGGTAGAAGAGCGGTCCAGCGTGCCGATATCCAGGATTGGCGAGGCATCAATGTGTTGGGCATCCATCATTTCAGCAATCCGCTGCAGGGACGAAAGAATCATGTTCTGCTCCCAGTTATGCAGCTCGTCAAATTGCCTGGCAAAGTGCTCCTGCAATGGCATGGGCGCATCCTGAAGCACCTGTTCAGCTTTATCCGTGAGAAAAGCATGAACCTTCCGCTTGTCCTCTGTTGACCGCTGTCGGTATACCAGACCGCGTTTCTCCAGCCGATCAATAATCGTCGTTACCGTCGCCTGACTGAGACTGATCTCCTCCGCCAGCTCACCAATCGTTACCTGCCCACGGTCCCTTATCGCCTGTAAAAGGAGGATCTGGGGTGCGGTAAGTCCGCTGGTCTTGGCCAGATGCTTGGAATATAAATCCGTCGCCCGGATAACCCGCCGCAGGGCGATCAATACCTGTTCTATCGATTCCAACGTCACTTCCCCCAATCAGCTTCAGGCACAGTATATGCCGAACACTCTCCTCCTATGGATAGCTGTCCGTTTGGATCGCTTGCCTGTTTTCTGTATAATACTTCGAACTCTAAACAATATTTAATCCCTGACTTGAAAATTATCTATGAAAACCCCATAGAAATCTGAGAATACTAAAAATCGAACAAAAAAATATTATTTGAACTATACATATTTACCCGAGAATTTTTACCCAATGAATCACGCCACTTCATTTCGTCCACCGCTGCCGGAAGATGGTGCACAGGTACATCAACTGGTATCTGAGTGCCCGCCTCTAGACCAGAACTCCGTCTACTGCAATCTGCTGCAATGCTCGCATTTTCGAGACACGTCGGTTGCTGTAGACATGGGCGATCGACTGGTTGGCTTTATTTCTGGCTACCTGATACCCGATCGACCAGACACGCTGTTCATCTGGCAAGTTGCCGTCCACGAACAGGCCCGTGGTCTTGGCCTGGCTAGCCGAATGCTGCTCGAGATACTCAGGCGACCGCAGTGCGCCAAGGTTTCCTACCTGGAAACCTCCATAACGGCTGACAACCAGGCTTCCTGGGGGCTGTTCAAACGCCTTGCAGACCGCCTGGACACCAACACACAAGATTCAACCCTATTTGACCGGGACAGGCACTTTCGGGGTCAACACGACACCGAATGCCTCGTCAAAATTGGGCCATTTAATAATGCACAGGTCATTGAGGCCTCATAACTCACTCAGGAAGAGGACACTCCATTATGAAAATTTTTGAAGAGATCGAATCAGAAGTTCAGAGCTACGCCCGTTTTTTCCCGCGCGTCTTCAACAAAGCGCAGGGCGAATTCCTTTACGACGAGGAAGGCAACCAGTACCTGGACTTTCTCGCCGGAGCCGGCACCCTCAATTACGGACACAACAACCCAGTATTCAAAGAGAAACTACTTGAGTATATCCACCAGGATGGCATCACCCACGGCCTGGATCTGCACACCAAGGCAAAAGGTGAATTCCTGGAAAGTTTTAACGAGAAGATCCTCAAGCCCCGCAACCTCGAATATGTCATGCAGTTTACCGGCCCCACCGGCACCAACGCCGTGGAAGCGGCGCTTAAGCTGGCCCGCAACATCAAGGGCCGGGAAAATATCATCGCATTTACCAATGGCTTCCACGGGGTCAGCCTCGGTTCCCTGTCGGCCACCGGCAATTCACACCACCGCGGTGCTGCCGGGGTAAGCCTCAGCGGCACCAGCCGTATGCCCTATGACGGCTACCTGGGAGATCACATCGACACCACCATCTACCTGGACAAGGTACTGACCGACTCCAGCAGCGGCATCGACAAACCCGCGGCGGTGATCGTGGAAACGGTTCAGGGCGAAGGTGGCATCAATGCCGCCAGCTTCGAATGGCTACGCAACCTGGAAAAAATCTGCCGCAAGCACGATGTGTTGTTGATTGTCGATGATATTCAGGCAGGCTGTGGTCGCACCGGAACCTATTTCAGTTTCGAAGAAGCGGGCATCTATCCCGACATCATCACCATGTCGAAATCACTGGGCGGCTACGGCCTGCCCTTTGCCGTGGTGCTGATTCGTCCGGAGCTGGACCACTGGAAGCCCGGTGAGCACAACGGGACTTTCAGGGGCAACAACTTTGCCTTTGTCACTGCCAAGGCGGCTATCGACCATTACTGGGCTGACAACCAGTTCTCCAAACAAGTTAAGAAAAAAGGCGAATACGTGTCACAGCGCCTCAATACCATCGTCGACCAATATGGTGATGGCAACTTTACTACTCGCGGTCGGGGAATGTTTCAGGGCATCAACTGTGTCAATGGTGAACTAGCAGAAAAAATTACCCGCAGCGCATTTAAGCAGGGCCTCATTATCGAAACCAGTGGCGCCGATGATCAAGTCGTAAAACTGCTTTGCCCGCTGATTATCAGTGAGGAAAATCTCACCCGCGGTATCGATATCATCGAAAACACCATTCGCGAAGTTTGCGCAAAAGAAGACAGCATCCCTGCCCAGAAAAAATACTTCAACGTTAAACGGCTGGCCAGCTGAACCAGCGTCCCGATGTGATAGCGCCCTTCAAAGTATCGAAGGGCGTCATTTACCCTTTTATTCAAGCGCCGAGGACAACATGATCGTCAGACAACTGCAACAAGCCGAACAAACTAACCGCCGTATTGTTTCCCCTGATGGCAACTGGGAAAGTACACGCATGCTGCTGAAAGATGACAGCATGGGGTTTTCCTTCCATATCACCACCATCTACGCCGGTGCCGATTTCCACATGCACTACCAGAACCACCTGGAATCGGTTTACTGCATGTCCGGCGAGGGTGAAGTGGAGACGCTCGACGACGGCAAAAAATACCCGATAACACCGGGCACGCTATACATTCTGGACAAACACGACCGTCACATACTCAGGGCATTCAAGGAAATGAAAATGGCCTGTGTCTTCAACCCTCCTCTGAATGGCAAGGAAGTTCACAACGCAGAAGGCGCCTATGAGCTGAACGCCGACAGCGTCGAAGCCTGATCGCACCCCTTAACAACGCATTTCACTAACCCCAATGACAGGAGTGATTTTTTAATGGGTTTTCACAGCGTGGAAAAAATTGGCGGAACTTCCATGAACGATTACGCTGCTGTGCGGGATAACATTATCCATCGTCCAGCGGGTGATACGCTTTACCAGCGTGTCTTTGTCGTCTCGGCTTACGGAGGCGTTACCGATCAGCTGCTTGAACATAAAAAAACCGGACAACCAGGTATCTTTGCCTCGTTTGCCAACGGTGTTAAGGATGACAGCTGGCAGGACTTACTGATAGAACTGAAAAGACGCTTATTTGCCATTAACGAAGCACTCTTTCCCGAAAGGGATCTGCTCACCCGTGCCAATGAATTCATCGGCAGCCGCCTCAACGAAGCAGAACGCTGTCTTACCGACCTGAAGAAGCTCTGCCAACACGGCCATTTTGCACTGGACGTCCACCTGGCCACGGTCAGGGAGATGCTTGCCAGCATCGGAGAGGCCCATAGCGCATGGAATACTGCTCAACTTCTACAAAGGGATGGGGTCAATGCCTGCTTTGTCGATCTCACAGGCTGGAAAACCAACCGTCACATTTCCCTGGACGAACGCATTCAATCCGCGTTCAAGGATCTGGACCTCGACACCCAACTGCCTATTGTTACAGGTTATGCACACACAGATAGCGGGCTGATGTCCTCGTTTGACCGTGGGTACAGTGAAATGACCTTTTCGCGCCTAGCCGTGATAACCGGCGCCAGGGAAGCCATCATCCATAAGGAATTTCACCTCAGCAGCGCTGATCCCCGGGTTGTGGGCAATGAAAATGCCGTCCCCATTGGCCGGACAAATTACGATGTGGCCGACCAGCTGGCTAACCTGGGCATGGAGGCCATCCACCCCAAGGCGGCCAAAGGCCTGCGTCAGAACCAGATTCCATTGCGGGTAAAAAATACCTTTGAACCGGAACATAGCGGCACCCTTATCACCAGCGACTACGTCAGTGATAAACCCTGTGTAGAGATTATCGCCGGCTGCCGTGGCATCTTTGCCATTGAACTGTTCAATCAGGATATGGCGGGGAATTATGCGCAGAGCGACAGCGCCATTCTCGGCATCATCGAGCGTTTTCGGGGGCACGTGGTGTCCAAGGACATCAATGCCAACACCATTACCCACTACCTGTCCACGAACCTGAAAACCGTCAAACGTATTTGTCGTGAACTGGAAAATCTGTTTCCGGAAGCTGAAATCAACCAGCAAAAGGTCGCCATTGTCTCTGCCATTGGTAGTGACATGCAGGTACCCGGCCTCTTGGCGAAAACGGTCGCCGCGCTGGCGGAGCAAGACATCAGCGTACTGGCCATGCACCAGTCCATGCGACAGGTGGATATGCAGTTTGTAATCAGTGAAGACGACTGGGAGAGCGCCATCCAGAGCCTCCACCGCCATCTGGTAGAGGTCCACGACCATGGTCGCGCCATATGCCTTGCCTCATGATGGAAAAGGCATCTGACATGCGCGGCTACTGGTGATGAATGACGCCAGCGTACAAACAGAATCCCTGCGAAGCAGTGAGAGTCAGTTTTATGTCCACGGCATAAAGGCGCTGAAACCAAATCACCCGGAAGTGGCCAATTTGATTGAAGAGGGCTTTCAACCCAGTGATTTTGGTTCCCGCATCTGGCGCTCCAGCTATTTGCTGATCGAATATCTTTCCCGTCACTCCCTGAGTGGGACGCGACAGGCCATGGAACTCGGATGTGGCTGGGGACTGGCAGGCACGTACCTGCAAAAAACCTTCGATGTAGAAGTTATTGCCACAGACAGGGATGCCGACGTCTTCCCTTTCCAGCAGCTGGTGTGCCGACACAATGATATCGACATGCAGACCCAACATTGCAGCCTGTCCGGTCTGCGCGAACATGATCTCAGGGATATTGAGCTGATGATTGGTGCCGATATCTGTTACTCCGACGACAACGCCCGCGACATTGAACGTCTCTGCCTCCACATGACCCGTCAACAGGGCGTCGAACTGATTTTGGCCGATAGTGGCAGAGCACCCTTCCTGAACCTTGTCGAGAGACTTGGGCTCCGCTATTCCGTGAAAATGACGCCACTGACATTGGAATTGCCGACTGCGGTCAGCGGCCATATTCTGCACGCTGTCATCTCACCGTGATCATTTCATTTGTTGCCTTCCTGCTCATGTTTACCGTGATCGGCCTGCTATCCGCCAGGAAGAGTCGTGGCACCAAGCACGACTATTACCTGGCCAGCAGCTCGGTATCGCCCTGGCTGGTAGGCCTCTCAGCGGTCGCCACCAACAACAGCGGTTACATGTTCATCGGTGTTATCGGTTACACCTATATGGTTGGTCTCTCGGCCATCTGGCTCATGCTGGGGTGGATTACCGGCGACTTCCTCGCATCACAGTTTGTCCATCACCGTCTGCGCGAACAGGCGCCAAAAACCGCTGAAGTCAGTTATGTGGGCATTCTCAGCAGCTGGTACGGTGATCGTCACCATGGCCAGCAACGCACCATGGGAATTATTTCCCTGATTTTCCTGCTGGCCTATGCCAGTGCCCAGCTGGTGGCCGGCAGCAAGGCACTCCAGGTATTGTTTGAATGGCCGTCCTGGGCTGGAGCCACCCTGTCGGCGACCCTGGTGACTTTGTACTGTTTTGCCGGTGGCATACGCGCCTCCATCTGGACCGACGCGGCGCAATCCTCTGTGATGATTGTCGCCATGGGATTACTGATGCTTGCCGCCATCAGTTCTCTGGGCGGTCTCCAGTCCGTTTATCAGGAAATGTCGCAACTACAGGGATTTCTCGACTGGTACCCCTCAGACCTTGCATTTCCTGGTGTTGCCGGCGGTATCCTCTTTGCTGTCAGCTGGATGTTCGCGGGCCTATCCGTGATTGGGCAACCACACATCATGGTTCGCTTTATGACACTCAAGGACAGCAGACAGATGAACCGCGCTCGCTGCTGGTACTACCTCTGGTACCTGGCGTTTTACGCCATGGCGACAGGCGTCGGTATGCTATCGAGAATCTATCTCAGGGATACCGCCAGCTTTGACGCTGAACTGGCGCTGCCAACCATGGCTCTGGAGCTGTTTCCACCCCTGCTGGTTGGACTGATACTGGCAGGGATCTTCGCCGCCACTATGTCCACGGCAGACTCACTGGTGCTGAGCTGTTCGGCAACCCTTACCCATGACCTGCTACCACAGAGGATCGAGAAAACATGGCTGATGAAAGTCGTCACCGTACTAGTCACTCTCGGCGCATTAATTTGGGCACTGGGCAACAGCCAAAGCGTATTCAGCCTGGTGGTGATGGCTTGGTCGGGTCTGGCGAGTGCGTTTGCCCCGCTCTTGCTGTTTCTCTGTCTTGGAAAGCGACCAACGCCCTCCCTGAGCCTGATAGCCATTGCCGGAGGGCTTGGCTGCGCCATGTTATGGCGCTGGCTGGGCTGGCATCAGGCTGTCTACGAAGGAATGGCAGGGATTCTGGCAGGGCTACTGATCCTCACCCTGGGGTTACAACTGGGCTATCGAACTCAGCTGCCTGAGTCTGCTCCGAGATAAACTCTTGGCACTCTACGGGGCATGCGTGTCAGTAATTCATAACTGATAGTAGCCGCCCTTCTGGCCACCTCATTGACGGGCAACCCACTGCCCCACAGCACCACTTCGTCACCGACAGCGACATCCTGCAGGCTGGTGACATCTACGGTAATCATATCCATGGATACCCGACCCACCATGGGACAGCGCTGGCCTTTGATCAGCACAGGGGTGCCGTCCGGCGCGTGAACGGGATAGCCATCGCCGTAGCCCATGGCAACCGTGGCAATACGGCTCGGTTGGCGGGCGCTCCAGCGGGCGCCATAACCAACGGTCTCACCAGGCGGCACCTCACGAAGCGCTATGACAGAAGATTTTAACGTCATCACTGGCTGCAACTGATCGGCCAATGTATTTGGCTCCTGGAAAGGAGAACTGCCGTACAGCATGATGCCGGGTCGATTCCAGTCGGCCCGACACTCGGGCCAGCCAAGGAGTGCCGCAGAGTTTGCCAGACTCAGCGCGATATTCCCCTCGCCAGACAGACCGGCCATTCCCGCATTGAAGCGGGCCAGCTGTTGCCGGGTAAAATCATTATCCAGCTCATCGGCACAGGCGAAATGGGTAGCCACGACAATACCACTGGCGACATGGTCGCAGGCGTTTAATGCCACATAGGTGGCCACCAGTTCCTCGGGGCGAATGCCCAGGCGGTGCATACCACTATCCACGCACAGCCAGATCTTTAGTGCGCTGGCAGGCCTGGAAGCCAGCACGGCCTCCAACTGCTCACGGTTTACCACCGAAACCCAGAAGTCATGCCGAGCAGCAACATCAATCTCGTCACGGCTGAACGCGCCCTCCAGCAAGCAGATTGGTTTGACGATTCCCGACTCCCGCAACTCCAGCGCTTCCTCGGTACAGGCAACACCGAACGCGGGCACCAGATCCTCTATCGCACGGGCCACCGCAACTGCGCCATGGCCATAGGCATTGGCCTTGATGATGGCCATGGTGCGGGACTGGGGCGCCAGCTGATTAGCCAGCGCCACGTTGTGGCGTAGAGCATTTAAATCAATCAGGGCTTTTGCGGGTCTGGACATGAATATTGTGTTATCTCAAATAGGCTCGTTGAGCGTTTTAATCAGTAATCAAACTTACCGGCAGAATAAATTTTCTGCGCCTGCAACCAGATATCCCCGACCTCACCATTGCCAACCGGTCGACCATCCACAGCAATAACAGGTACCACCTCTTTAGATGAACTGGTGACCCAGACTTCATCGGCAGCATAGACCTCGGCCTTGGTGACAGTCCGCTCCTGCACAGGAATCTGCCCGTCTTTGCGCAGCAGATCCAGCAGGATGTAACGGGTGATGCCCGGCAGCTTGTACTGGTCCAGGGGCGGGGTAATCACCACCCCATCCTTAACGATATAGGCATTACAGGCGCTGGCCTCGGTCAGTTCTTCCCGCTCGTTGAACAGTAAGGTTTCATCGACTCCCTGCTGGTAGCCATGCTGAAAATGCATGACATTGCCAAGCAGCGCCGTGGATTTGATATGGCAGCGCTCCCAGCGCAAATCGCGGTCAGTGACCACACGGAAAGCCTTGACCCTGCTTTTGTCGGCCACGGGCTCGGCGGGTATTTCAAAGGTGAAGGCAAATACCGTCGGTGAGACATTCTCCGGGTAGGCGTGAAAACGCCGGCTATCCGCACCGCGACTGACATGGAGATAAAGGCCCAGGTTACCGCTGCCATTGCGCTCTATCAGCGTATCGCAAACGGCTTTCCACCGGGTTCTACTCCAATCCAGTTTGATGCCGACTGCAGACAACCCCTGGCTCATACGTTCCATATGCGGGTCAAAGCCCACCATACGGCCAGCATAGGAAGGCAGAACCTCGTAAATACCATCACCGAACAGGAACCCCCTGTCCATGGGCGAAATACGGGCTTCCTCCATGGGTAAATAGTCGCCATTTAAAAATACTGTGCTCATTGTTTTCTCAGCTCTTTACCCAATTGCCAAGGTTATTCCACACCCGAAAAAAGCGACCGATCTTAGCAGTGCCCTTTCACCCTGAAAAGCATAGCGGACACTTAACGGCCGCCCCTGGCTTCATTCACCAGCTGCTGTAGGCCCGCCACCAGCAGCTTGCCACTTTCACAGGGCAAGCCATCTTCGGAGAGCGTGTTTTCTCTGGTCACTCCATCGACACTGCCCCTTTCCGCCAGATATTCGAGTACTTCACGGTTATCCCACTGTGAGAGGTAATCGATATCAGACCAGTAACTGAGCATGGCCACCAGGCCATGGGCCGCCCAATTGGACACATCGGCAATCACCAATTCATCACAGCGGGTGGCAGAGGGCGTAATATCCAGTGATGCTAAAGCTTCGACAAGATTTCCCATGCCAATCTCATTGCCGCCATCGCCGATGGCAATACTGGGGCAGTCGGCCAGGGTCAGAAAATCATCAAAACAGAAGGTGTGCTCACTGATATCCTCGCCACGCATATTGTAGTAACGACCATCCCTGGCCCGTCCCGGCAGCTCAATACTTACCACCAGCTCGGGGCATATGTTCGCCAGCACCTCACGGATACGCTCAGGCAGTTGTGGGGAAATACCCACTGGCATCGCCTCTACCCGAAAATCACCGGTCAAGGACATCGCCAACTGTTCGCTACAGACCAGTATCGGTTCCGCACCCTGACCTTCGAGCGCCCTGTAAAGTGCAATGGCACCGGCTGGCCCATCGGTTTCAAACGTGTCCAGAACCGGAAAACCCGTGCCAATCAAAACCGGACCGCGACACGCTCTTAAACGCTCGGCAGCCCTCAGGCAATAGCCCGGGCGCAGGTGGGCCCGCAGGTCCGCCATACCCCGCATATTTCTCTCCACCAGTAATTGCTCGATGCGCTCGCTGAGTAACTGGTCATGTTCATTTGTCATGGACACCTCATTCAACCTAAGGCTCTCTATCCAGCTGAAGGCTCTTTACCCCGCTGAAGGCTCTTTACTTGGACAGACTACCGGCTGTATTTGCTCAAATTGTTTGGTGGCCTGCAGTCTCACCTGCCGAGCCTTGTCGACCGTTATCGGTGCAAAAGATACCCTGCCACCCGCCGGCAACTGTGCCAGTAGCGGCAGGTCTACGGACAGCACCGCGCCCAGTTTGGGATAACCCCCAATCGTCTGGCGATCACTGAGCAGCACGATGGGCTGGCCATCAGGGGGCACCTGAACTGCGCCCAGGCAAATGCCCTCGGAAAGCATATCCGGCATTCGGCAATGCACTGCCGGCCCTTCCAGTCGATATCCCATCCTGTCGCTCTGGCTGGACACCTGGTATTCCCCCGCATAAAAGCGCTCCCGCTCAGACGGAGCAAAGGCATCATGCTGGTAACCCATCACCATCCTCAACAACACTCGCCGGTTATAGACCGGGCGATAGCCCGTGGGCACTTTCAAGCAGTCCCCGCTATCAACTTGAGGACATGGCAGGCGATCCCCTCCCACCAGTTTACGACCCTCCATACCCCCTATGCCCTCTCGTAATACTGTAGCAGTGCTCCCCAGAACCGCTGGCACCATCAACCCACCAGCGGTGGCCAGATAGGCTCGCACTCCGGCTCTGGCAAAGCCCACCGAAATTTTGTCCCCGGGATAAACAGAGTGACTGCGCCAACCTTCAATAGGTCTGCCATTGATGGCCAGTGGCATATCGGCACCGCAGACGGCAATTCGGGTGGTTACCTCAGCGACAAGCTCCAGGCCACCTACGGTAATTTCAAGAGATGATGCACCCGAGGGGTTTCCGCATAGCCGGTTTGCCCAGGCAAACGCTAGGGAGTCTGCGGGGCCTCCAGTGGTCAACCCCAAGCGGTGATAGCCAATGCGTCCACCATCCTGAATCAGGGTCATGACTCCAGGCTTGATAACCTGGAAGCCGACTGCGCTCACAGCTCACCTCCCATCGAGATGAATTCGCTGCGATCAATGGCAAAAAAACGTACCCGATCCCCAACTTCCACCGGCATCGGTGGGTCTGCCTGCAGGTCAAACATCAACAACGGGCAGCGGCCAATCAAATTCCAGCCACCGGGGGAAATGGAGGGATACACCGCAGTCTGTCGCCCGGCAATGCCCACACTACCCTGTCGCACCCGAGGTCTCGGTGTTGCCAGGCGAGGATGAGCAATACGCTCGTCCACCTCTCCCAGGTAAGCAAACCCGGGGGCAAAGCCGATGGCGTAAACCCGGTACTCCCGGGCCTGGTGTAAGTCCACGATGTCGGAGATAGAGAGGCCTGTCTGACTGGCCATGACTCGCAAGTCAGGTCCGGATTCCTCGCTGTAATAAACCGGCAGTTCCACCAGCTTGGCACGGCGCTCAGATGCTCTACCCTTGGCCTCCGCCAACAGCGCGGGGATCTGTGAACACAAGCGGCCGTAATCGGTTTTGTACAGGTCATAAATCAACAGCAGGGAGGCATAGGAGGGCACCAGATCCACCAGCAAATCTCCGAGCGCCTGTTCCAACACTTGAACGGCCCGCTGTACCTGATCGGAGACCTCCGGGCTGAGGTGATCGGAAAGATAAATGATCAGGGCATTTTCACCTGCAACGGCGATTTTCACGATACTGGCTCCACGCTCAAGACACGAGTTGCCTGAGTTCGCGGATCACGCGGATACTTTCCGGGTTATCCCCGTGCACGCAGAGCGTATCTGCCGCCAGCGGCAAACGCAGCCCACCGGCGGCGATGATCTCACCCGTCTCAACCAGTGACGCCACCTGTGCCAGAGTCTGTTCCCGGCTGAGTACCGCACCCGAGCAGGACCGGGGCACCAGCAATCCGCTGTCGTCATAACACCGATCCGCAAATGCTTCCAGCCACAATGGAACACCCAACGCCGCTGCTTCGCGACGATGCGCTTCAGCCTCGGGGGTCGCCTGGATCATCAGGTGCAGAGGTTGGTAAAAGCTTGCCACGGCCTCCATCACCGCCCGCCGCAACTGGGCATCTTTCATCATATCGTTGTAAAGCGCACCATGGGGTTTGACATAGGCCAGGGTTAACCCCATGGAGCGAGCCATCCCGTCCAGTGCGGCAATCTGATAATGCAAAAGCGCCGCGATTTCCTCCGGCGTATGGGCCATTGACCTGCGCCCGAATCCCTCCAGATCCCGATAACCGGGGTGAGCCCCGATCATGACCCCATGCCGCCCTGCCAATTGCAGTGTTTTGAGCATCGACATCTGATCCCCCGCATGAAAACCACAGGCACTATTGGCCTGATGGATATGAGGCATCACGGCAGCATCGACATCCAGGTCGATGCCGCCAGCACCTTCACCCAGATCAGCGTTTAACAACAGGGGCATGTTGCAATCCTCTGACCGCTGCTCATAGCACCGCCAGCTTGCTATTGGGCAAGTCGGTGACCAGCATGCAACCCGGACTATGGGTAATACACAAAGGTGGCCGGGCTGTTTCCAGGGCCACTTGCGGGGTTACCCCACAGGCCCAGAACACGGGCAGCTCTCCCTCGTGGATGCTCACAGCATCGCCAAAATCAGGACTGGATATATCGTGGATACCGATCAGGGAAGGATCACCAATATGAACTGGCGCACCATGCACTGATGGAAAGCGCGTGCAGATCTGAACGGCGCGAATCGCGTCAGCCGCCAGCATCGGTCGCATACTCACCACCATGTCACTGCTGAAACGGCCCGCCTTGCGGCAGGGAATATTGGTACGGTACATCGGGACGTTGACGCCTTCGGTGATATTGCGTATCTCCAGCCCATCCGCCAGCAAGGCTTCCTCGAAGGAAAAAGAACAGCCCAGGACAAATGTCACCAGATCATCCCGCCAGTGGTTGACGATATCCATGACCTCCTGCATCAACTCTCCACCGTGAAAGATCCGGTAGCGAGGAATATCCGTGCGGATATCCAGTTCGTCACCTAGCTCCGGCAACAATGGATCACCAACCTGAGACATGGCAATCAATGGACATGGCCGGGGGTTCAGCTGGCAGAAGCGCAAAAAGTCCGCAGCCCAATCCTCGGGCAGGATCACCACATTACCCTGCACAAACCCCTGACATTGACCCGAGGTATTGGTCTGGTATTCGCCATAGCGTATGCGTGCCCGCAATTGTTTAGGGGTATAGGCGACCTGCATGGAATGCTCCGTATACTGGGCTTTTAGTGTCATTCAACCATTTCTGCGCCCGGCATGACCATACCCTACCTGAATAAAGCCACAAATCCGTGACTGCTATGGGATAGAGCTCAAACAGATAATGACCTGAACATTCTGGAGGCATAAAAAACGGGAGAATGGGAATGGGGGACCATCCTCCCGCGTGGCAAGTGAGCAGAACGGTAATTACCCGTCTTCGGGCGGAGCCCAAAGATAGGATTTATCGCCCTGCCCACCGCGCAGGCAACTGATCGGGGCTGGCCAGGCATTGGACATCAGCCGCGAAAAATCCTTGTGACTGAGGTGAAGTAAATGGTGGTGGTCACCCCCTTCAATGTAGACATCCATGCCCGCTTCAAGCAGTGCATTGTCCACAATCACATCCATATGAAAGGCATCTCCCAGGCAGGGAATCGCCCCTTCATCGCAGTCTGGAAACAGCTGGCGCAACTCGGATTCCTCGGCAATCTCGTATCCGTGCTGACGACCGTACTCCAGCCATTCCACCACCAGTTCGTTGGCAGCAGGAATAACGCACATGGCATAGCGGTCGTCCTGGCGAACAATCACCGCTTTTGCCAGCTTGGCAGGCGGCACATGTGCCTCGCGGGCAGTCGCCATGGAAGTACTCGTATGTTCATGTCGTAACACTTCATAATTGACGTGGTGTTTGCTGAGATAATCAGCCAAAACAGGAGAGACGCCCATAAGCTAGTACCTCGTGTTAACTTACATCAACTCACTGTTTAGTATAGTTCGCCCAACCTCCGTTCCCAGCACCGCTAAATAATGGTTTGCTCTATCAGAAATGACTGTATATGACGGTCTCTGCTAGACGCTTTTCTCTTGATCAAAAAAAAGGCTGGCAACCTCCCTCCGGTAAGAGGTGTTGCCAGCCCCGAATAAACCGTATGCAGGCTTGGTTAGCGCGCCAGGCCCTCTACGTAGAGGTAGTCATAACCCAACCAGATAAAGACTGAGCAAAGAGCGAGTGTCAGCAACATTGCCGGAGTGCCCTTGCGAAACCAGAGACCGGGGGTAATCGCCAGGGCAGGATTACCCGTCTCCCTAGCCAGCCGCTCAGAGATGGTCACGATATAGACGTTGGCGGTGGAACCAATGTGGGAACCGTTGCCTCCCATGCCGACACCCATGGCCAGCGCCCACCACATGACACTGACATTCACTCCCTGAAGCTGCAGTCCCGCCAGTACGGGAATCATGGCAGCGGTAAAGGGAATATTATCGATCAATGCGGACAAAATGGCGGCAACCCAGAGGAGCAGCAGCGCCGCACCCAGAGGGTGTTCCAATATGATCGGTTTGAACTGCTCGCCGATCAGCTCCAGCAACCCACTTTTTTCAACACCGCCAATCAGAATAAACAGCGCGATAAAGAACATTAGCAGGGGTGTTTCCAAATGCCCGGTGACTTTGTCCAGGTCCACCTTACGGGACAGAAACACCAGAATAGTCAGGGCAATCGCCGCCACCATCCAGGGCTCCCATCCCAGCTTGGTGTGGTAGATAAACAGCACCACCATGAACGCCATGACCAGCAGAGACTTTTGCCACAGGCGCTTATTTTTATACTGGGCTACTGATTCAAAGTTTCCGCAGGGAATCGACAACTCACTGGGGAACAGGAAGCGCATGGCGATCAGAATACTCAACCAGGCCAGAGCCACCGGCGGGCCCATGTGGATAAAGAAAGTATTGAAGTCGATACCTGCAGCAGAACCGATCATCAGGTTGGGCGGGTCACCAACCAGTGTTGCCACACCACCGGTATCCGATAACAGTGCAGCGGCCAGCAGGTAGGGAATGGGCGATATGCCCATGGTCTGACAGATCAGGATAATCAGCGGCCCGAAGATAATGACCGTGGTCACGTTATCCAGCAACAGCGATATCACTGTCACAGCAGTACCCAAAAACACCATCAGCCGGACCTGTGAGCCACCACTGTGATTCGCCAGATATTCGGCCATATGCTCAAAGCCACCCGTGCTGATCATGATGGAAACCACAATCATCATGATTGCCAGCAGGAACACCACATTCCAGTCGATGGCGTGAAGCGCCAGTTCGGGCGAATAGAAGCCATAAATCTGGCCCGCGATAATAATGGCACCGGCCCCTGCCATGGCAAATTTAGCGCGGTTATAGCCGTGTAGATGCTCGGTAAAGATACCAAGGAAAGTCAAAATCAATATTGCCCCGGATACGATCATCGGGGTGGTGAGTTCATGCATAACACAATCTCCATTGTGAACTTAGGGGGGTAGACGCAATGCCAAGCGGGCAAGCCCGATGGCAAAAAACAACAGATAAGAGAGGAACAATGCCGTGTCGACTTCGTTCAGGCTAAATGCGATGTGGCAGAAACCGCCTGAATACTCGTCTAGTCAGAAGCCGGAAAAACAGAAAAAACCCGGCTTTAGCACTGCCTTAGAGAGAATGGGGGTGCCCGAATACCGTGAACCTGATACGTCCCACGATATGTGGCTGGTTGAACATGACAGATACTGTCAACTGTTTCAGCTTCATGCACAACAGGAAAACTGTGCGCCAGAAAAGCAAAAGGCTTATCCGTGTCATCAAGGTCGCCACCGCCGACAACCACATGACATTCCCCCGGGGTAGCCTGATTGCCATGAAACCAATCAGAAAAAACCTCGGCGCTGGCCATTGAGATGACCGCAAACAGAAGAGCGGAAATCAGCGTATTGATCAACAGGGTGTCCCGTGTAGCACATACCGACCTATGCATGCCGGCGAGGTGGACCTGGGGTGGTCCGCAGAGCGCGGATTATAGCAACTTCCCGGCACTGGAACGTAGCTCTGAAAAAAACATTTTCACCTTTTTTAACGTTAAGGGTTTCTTAAGTATTGCCAACTAATCTGACAGGCAATACACCGGAATAGGGTTTGGAAATGGCTCTTATCACGACATCAGACAACACTGCCGTCCCGGTCAGTGAAAAGCCCTCCCGCAGCCTCAGTCAATTGTTGGGGCCGGGACCACAGCTCTCATTGCACGGTCGTCAATCTGCAGACCGGCAACGGGTAGAAACTTATGTTGCCAGACAATTTCAATCCGTCTACGGCGCCAGTATCAACGAATTCATGCCGCTGTTTCTAAGCCTTGGCTGTAATGAGCAGTTAAGCGCGGTAACCGGCATCAGACCGGTCGAGGAGCAGCCCCTGTTTCTGGAGCACTACCTCGACCAACCCATCGAGCAGGAAGTGGTGCGGGTGTTTGAAACGCCCGCCAACCGACTCAGTGTCGTTGAAATCGGCAACCTCGCCGCCACCCACCGCGGTTCAAGCCAGTTACTGTTCGTGCTACTGGCCGCAACGTTGCACCGTGCCGGATTCCGCTGGATTACCTTTACCGCTACTCCCCAGGTCAGAAAAACCATTAATCGACTGGGTTTTGAGCTGCGCATTATCGATGAAGCCAAGCCGGAGCGTCTGGAGCAAAACGTCCTGAAGCAATGGGGCAGCTATTACCACACCAATCCGCTGGTGGTCGCCGGTGATCTCAACCACGCCATGCAGATTATCGGTGCAAAACGCACCTTAGGCGGCATCCTGGCCCTGTACTGCAACCAGGTTGACACCCTCGCTGCCCAGATCAAATACGGAGTCCACCATGGTCAATATCGTTACGCAGCTTGAACACCTGTATGACGAAACTCAGGTTGTCGTTCGTGATACGGCGAGAAGCCTGACACGGGGACAGCTCACAGCGACCTGCCAACAGCTGGCGAAACAACTTGAACGACGGAATATTCGCACGTTGGCATTGCACGCGGACAATGGTCTTGACTGGATTGTGATCGATCTGGCCTGTCAACTGGCCAACATCTGCATCTTGCCCCTGCCCACGTTTTTTTCGATCTCGCAATTGCAGCATGCATTAAGTGAGACGCCAGTGGATGCCGTTATCAGCGACAACCCCGCCGTGCCGGATCTGTTTCCCCAGGTGAAACACCGTGAGACTCTCAGCGAAATCCTTCCCGGCAGCAACCACCTGCAACTGCTGTTGATGGAAATGAGTGATACCCCTGCCCTGCTGCCCCAGCAAACCGGCAAGATAACTTATACCTCGGGATCAACCGGCTCCCCCAAGGGTGTCTGCCTGAGTAATTACCAGCTGCTGGAACAGGCCTCCGTGCTGGCTAATGCAGTAGCCCTAAAACACCCGAGACACCTCTGCCTGTTGCCACTGAGCACCCTGTTGGAAAACGTCGCCGGTGTGTATACACCCATCATGGCCAGCGGCGAAGTGATCGCCCCTTCCTTGCGGGAATTGGGCTTCTGTGGCAGTTCCTCGGTAGATGCCTCAATCATGACATCCGTAATCAGCCGCTATCAGCCCGACAGCCTGATTCTTACCCCACAGTTGCTGTTACTGCTGGTCAACGCTGCCAGCAAAGGCTGGCAAGCTCCGTCATCCCTGCGTTTTGTCGCTGTGGGTGGCAGTCGTGTCTCACCGGCACTGCTGAGTCAAGCATGGCAAGCGGGCATACCCGCTTATGAAGGCTATGGACTGTCCGAATGTGCCTCTGTGGTCAGTCTGAATGCCACTCGCCAGCACCGGCCCGGTAGCTGTGGCAAACCCTTACCCCACCTTGGGGTAAGAATTATTGATGATGAAGTGGTCGTCACAGGCAATCCGATGCTTGGCTACGTGAACGAACCCTCAAGCTGGGGCAACCAGGCTATTTATACAGGCGATCTCGGGTATCTGGATAATGACGGCTATTTGTTCATTAATGGCAGACGCAAAAACCTGCTGATTTCCAGCTACGGTCGCAACATCAACCCGGAATGGATCGAATCCGAATTTCTGGCCCATCCGGTATTTGCAGAGTTTGTCGTATTTGGCGATGCCGAGCCCTACTGTGTTGCCCTGCTTACACCCCGGCAGCCCGGAATAAGTCGACGCCAGCTGCAAGCGATTATTGATGATATCAACCGCTCCCTACCGGACTATGCCCGCATTTGTCAGTGGGCCATTCTGCCTGCTCCGCTGACAACAGATCGCTCACTGATCACCGATAACGGCCGGCCCAAGCGAAGCGCCATTCAGGAACACTATCGCTCCCTGCTGGATAGCCTGTATCACTCAGGGGTGGAGGAGCTCAGCGCATGACTACATCCGCCGCATACCTCGACAGGACCACTTCCCGGGCGGCGACCAACGACGTACCCCCGTCCCTGGCATTTTCCGAGAAATACGACCGGGTTCATGCTCAGCAATATTTCGACAAACACCACGAGTCCCTGTCACGCCGTTTATCCAACTGGCGGGAACAGCGTCTTGCCCGTCAATGCTTGGAAGATGCGGGCAACCCGGACACAGTGCTGGACCTTCCCTGCGGAGCGGGCAGGTTATGGCCCATGCTGGCGGAAAACATTCACCGGCAGATTTATGCCGCTGACAACTCAGGGGATATGCTACAGGTGGCCCTGGCTCACCAGCCGGAACACCTGGCAGAGCGGGTCATCCCCTTCAGAACCTCTGCCTTTGCCATTGATATGCCCGATGCTTCCGTAGACAACATTTTCTGTATGCGACTACTGCATCATGTCGCCTCGCCAGAGCATCGACTGGCTATTCTCAGGGAATTTCACCGCGTCACCCGGGATACGGTGGTAGTGTCGCTCTGGGTGGATGGCAACTACAAATCATGGCGGCGCAAAAAGCTGGAAGCAAAGCGCGGCAAATTGTCAGGAGATCACGCTAACCAGAACCGGTTTATCGTTGCCAGAAAGGAAATCGAATCAGAATTTGATGCCGCCGGCTTTGAGATTATCAACCACCGCGATTTCCTCATGGGTTATGCTATGTGGCGCATGTACATAATAAGAAAGGCAAATAATAATGAAAACCCTTTCCCCTGCTCCTCACAGCAACCCGGCCACCAACAACTTTGACGACTGGTGGCACATGAACGGAACCTGGGTTGAAGAACCAAATAAACGTCGCGGCGGCGAAAGCGGCGTCATGCGCTGCGAAGTGAACGGCGATACCTTTTTTGTCAAAAAACAGGTAGGACATATCTGCCGCACTCTGCGCTACCCGTTTGGCTGCCCCACGATTGTTCGCGAAGCCCACCGCCTAGGTATCTGCGAACAGCTGGGAGTCGTGACCCCGGAAGTGATCTACTGCGATAACCGCATGGAAAATGGCGAAGCACAGGCTGTTCTGGTTACACGGGACCTGGCTGGTTACGAATGTGTCCAGGACTGGTACAACAATGAGCCAGATGGACCCATCAAGGACCGTGTGCTGGATGCCGTCTATCGACGGCTGGCGGAAACCCTGGCCAAACTACACAACCAACGCTGGCAGCATGGCTGCCTGTACGACAAACACGTGTTCTTCCGGATCAAGCCCGGTGAAAACACTGATGTGGATATCGCCCTCATCGATCTCGAAAAGTGCCGTCGCCGACTTTCGGTGGCCCGTGCTTCTGAACGGGATGTTCGGCAAATGTGTAGACACATGCCGGGATTGGATGGCCCTCACTGGCACTCCTTTGTGGAGGCCTATACACAACATATCAACCTCAAGTCAGGTACAGACAAAAAATGGCTTTCTTTAACACACTGAACGAACAAACTCTGTCAGCGCGACAGCATCTGCTAAGCGCGCCTATCATTCAAAAGGCATTGGCGGGAAATATCACCCTGGACGAATACATTGGTTTTCTCGAGCAGGCCTACCACCATGTCAAACACACCACTCCATTGCTCATGGCAGTGGGGTCGCGCTTGCCAGAAGACAAGGAGTGGCTGAGAGATGCCGTGGCGGAATACATCGAGGAGGAAGTCGGCCACCAGGAATGGATTCTCAATGATATTGCTGCCTGTGGTTACGACAAGGAAGCGGCCCGACACAGCACGCCACACCCGGAAACCGAGCTGATGGTCGCCTACGCCTACGACACGGTGACGCGCATCAATCCCCTCGGCTTTTTTGGCATGGTTCAGGTACTGGAAGGCACCAGTGTCAGCATCGCTGAAAATGCTGCAGATAAGATCAGGGAAACGCTGAACCTTCCCAAGAAAGCATTCTCGTACCTTTATTCCCACGGCTCTCTGGATCAGGATCATGTGAAGTTTTTTGAGAACCTGATGAACCGTATCGAATCTCCAGAAGAACAGGCGCAGATCATTCATTCCGCCAACATGTTCTACCGACTATATGGCGATATTTTCCGTTCGCTCTCCGATGGGCACGGAATTCCCCTGGCCGCCTGAGGTCTTCATCTCTATGAAACTACAGAATAAAACCGTGCTGCTCACCGGAGCTTCAGGCGGTATCGGTCGTACAGTGGCTAAAACTCTGGCACGTCAGGGCGCGCATCTCTTACTGGTGGGGCGCCGTACGGACAGTCTGAACATCCTGTTGGAAGAACTACCAGGGCAACACCGGGCCATCACAGCAGACATTTCCAGTGATGAGGGCCGACAGCTGATTGCCACCCACTGCCAGGAATCCGGGGGTATCGACCTGCTTATTAATCTGGCCGGCACGCTGGATTTCAGCTTTTTTGAATACCAGTCAGACGCCACCATTGAGCAGATCATCACCACCAATCTGCTGTCACCCATGCTTCTGACACGCCGCCTGATACCGCTACTGAAAACCCGTGAAGAAGCCGCCATCATCAATGTCGGCTCCACATTCGGCAGTATCGGCCACCCAGGTTTTGCCAGTTACTGTGCCAGCAAATTTGGCCTGAGGGGTTTTTCCGAAGCGCTGTGCCGGGAACTGGCGGATACGCCCATAAAGGTGTTTTACCTGGCCCCCAGGGCCACCGATACCAGTCTGAACTCGACGGCTGTCAACGACCTGAATCAGGCCCTCGGCAATAAAACCGACTCACCCCAGCGGGTGGCCGATGCACTGGTGGAACTGGTGACATCAAACCGCCAGCAACACTACATGGGATGGCCGGAAAAGCTGTTTGTGCGAATCAATGCCCTGTTTCCCGGCATCGTCCACAGCGCTCTGGTCAAAAAAATTCCCGTAATCAGAAAGTACACAGAGCACCAGCTCGAGACAAAATGAATACCAGATGGAGAGCCTTACCATGAAGTCACGTTTTTCAACTCTGATGGCAGCTGCTGTGACCCTGCTTACCCTGTCTGCCACCCCGGCCTGGGCGGGTATCACCGAGGATATTTCCAACCTGCAACACCGTTGGGCAAAGGTGAATTACGAAATGAACGGCAAAGCTCAGTTATCCGCCTTTGAAACACTGACCAGTGATGCTGACAAGGTGGTAGCCAGTTACCCGGATCAAGCCGAACCATTGATCTGGCGCGGCATTATCAAGTCCACCCACGCAGGAGCCAAAGGCGGTCTCGGCGCGCTGGGTCTGGCCAAGTCTTCCAAAGCTGACCTGGAAGCGGCCATGAAAATCAACGCGGATGCTCTGGATGGTTCTGCCTACACCAGCCTCGGCACCCTGTATTTCAATGTACCCGGCTGGCCTATCGGTTTTGGCGACGACAAGAAGGCCGAAGAGTTGCTGCAAAAAGCGTTGTCCATCAACCCCAACGGTATTGATAGCAACTACTTTTTCGGTGACTATCTGATCTCGAAGAAACGGTACTCTGAAGCCAAAACCTATCTTCTCAACGCCAAAAATGCTCCTCCCCGCCCCAACCGCCCTCTGGCCGACAAGGGGCGTCAACTGGAGATCGATGCAGCCCTGGCCACCGTAGAGAAAAAACTCAAGGACTAATCCTGGCTAATGCAAGTTCTGCTGGTTGAAGATGACAGGCCCCTGGCCCAGGGGCTGCAAACTGCACTCCGCAAGCAGGGCTATTCCGTCAATCATGTGGAGACCGGCGATGCCTGTCTTCATGTGATTGTCACCGAACCCCCGGATATCATCATCCTCGACCTGGGTCTTCCTGATATGGATGGCCTGAAGGTACTAAAGAAGATTCGCGACAAGCTGCAGACCCTGCCGGTATTGCTGCTGACAGCCCGGGACTCCGTCGATGATAAGGTCGCCGGGCTTGACAGTGGCGCCGACGATTACCTGGCCAAGCCTTTCGAAATGACCGAGTTACTGGCTCGGCTCAGAGTATTGGAACGCCGCCTCGGCACGGTCAAATCCAATCTTATCCAGATTGGCGAAGTAGCGCTCGATACCAGCAATCAGGAAGTATTTTTTCGCGAGCAACCCCAGGAGCTTTCCCGCAAGGAATACATGTTGCTAAAAAGCCTGATGGAGAATGCCGGTAAAGTACTCACCCGGAGTACCCTGGAAACCCGACTCTACAGCTGGGGGGAAGAGGTTTGCAGCAATGCCCTGGAAGTTCATATCCATCACCTGAGAAAAAAACTGGGTTCTGACTTCATCAAAACAGTTCGCGGTGTCGGTTATAAGGTCGCACCGCCGTGAGCTCCATCAGGCTGTTCCTGATTGCCTCTATATTGGCAATCCTTACCCTGTTCAATTTTGTCGCTGCCCTGCAGGGTTACCAGGCCAGCCTGAGGGAAGCGGAGCAACTGTTTGACAACCAGCTCTATCAGACCGCCAAACTGATTGCCAACCTGCATACTGAGCAGATACAGACACCTCCCAGCCCTCAAAACAACCTGGCCTACCAGGTGTGGCATAACAACCAGCTGATTGCCACCTCAGCACCCAGCCTGCGCCAACCGATTATCGAGTTGCTGCCCGGATTTGATCACGCAAATTTCAACGGCTATCGCTGGCGAACATTGGTTTTCTACGACGACAACCACAACAACTGGATCATCGTCGCAGAGCGCAGTGACTTGCGCTACATGCTCGCGGAAAGCGTGATCACTCAGGCCGTGCTACCCATCCTGCTGGGCATTCCTTTGGCCGGCCTGCTGATCTGGCTGATTGTGAGCCGGGGCCTGAAGCCGTTGCGGGATCTTTCCGAACAACTGAAAAACAAGCAAGCCAATGACCTCACCCCCATAGCCATACCGGATCTGAAAAGCGAGCTTAAACAGGTCAACCACTCCATTAATGCCCTGATGCGCCGCCTCGGCAGTGCACTGGACCGGGAAAAGCGTTTCACCGCCGATGCTGCACACGAGTTGCGCACCCCCATCAGTGCCCTCAAGGTACAGCTGCACAACCTGCGGGAGGAAGTCCCTCAGGGTAATGAAGCCTTTGCCCAGTTGGAGGCCGGCGTTGAACGGATGCAGCACTTGGTGGAGCAACTCCTATCCCTGTATCGTTCGACGCCGGAAGAGTTTTCCCATCAAATGACTCGCCTCAACCTTTACGAACTAGCACAGGAAGTCATTGCCAACCAGCACCATGATTTTGAAAAATGCAATCAACTACTGGAACTGGAAGGTGATAACTGTTTTGTAGAGGGAGACCCGTTTGCCCTCACCACGCTGTTGCAAAACCTGCTCAGCAATGCCAACAAATACACCCCACCTGGCGGGCAGATTCGGGTCACGACAGAGGCTGTCGGTGGCCACATTTGCCTGAAAGTTGAAGATTCCGGTCCGGGTATTTCACCCACGGATTACAGCAAGGTGTTCGAGCGCTTTCAGCGCCTAAGTCATATTAAGGACGTGGCTGCTGTTCAGGGTTGTGGCCTCGGGCTTACCATTGTCAAACACATTGCAGACCTGCACAACGCACGCACCAGCATCGCACCATCCAGTTTTGACACAGGAACGGCGTTCATTATTCTGTTTCCCCGGACACCAGACAGCCATGACTAGAATCATCAGGTACTACTTACGCTTCGCACTGGCAACCCTGTGTATCCTGCTGGCCCAAACTTCCATGGCAGGTACACCAGTGATCGAGCTGAGGATCAAAGATCATCTATTTTTCCCCGAGACTCTGGAAATTCCCGCAGATACCAAGGTCAAGCTGCTGGTGATCAATGAAGACCCTACACCGGAAGAATTCGAGAGCTATGAACTGAACCGGGAAAAAGTCATTCCCGGTAACCGCAAGACCGTCATCTTTATTGGCCCATTGCCTCAAGGGGAATACCCATTTTTCGGGGAGTTTTACCCTAAAACCGCACAGGGAAAAGTGGTGGTGACCCCATGAATATTGAGGCAGATATTCCATGTTCTTGAATTCGGTAGTTCTGATACTCCAGGAAATTCTCGAAGCGGCGCTGCTGGTAAGTGTGCTGATGGTCTTCAGTCGCCTAGATGAAAGGAGGCCTTACTGGCTGCTCACAGCACTCAGCGCTGGCTTTGCTGGATCACTGCTGCTCTCCCTAAACATGGCCAACGTGTCCGAATGGTTTGATTACGTGGGCCAGGAAGTCGTCAACGCCAGTATGCAGTACGCAATCACACTGCTACTGGCCCTATTTGCATTTTCCATGTCCGGCGATCGGTCACCGGGGCGACAACGGTTAGTAACCATCTGCATGGTGGCCAGTGTGGCATTTTCCCTGACACGGGAAAGTGCGGAGGTATTTATCTATATCGAAGGAGTGTTAAGCCAGCCATCGCACCTACAGCCGACCTTGACGGGTGCGGGCATTGGCGCGGGCATTGGCATCAGCGTGGGCATACTCCTCTATTACAGCCTGTTCTGGCTGCCACGGTGCTGGATAACGTCCTGTTGTCTGCTACTACTGGCCCTGATTGCCGGGAATATGTCTTCTCAGGCGACACTGCTGCTCACACAGGCCGACTGGCTGCCTCCTACTGCAATCCTTTGGGACAGTGGCCACTGGTTGCCGGAAAACTCCATACCCGGTCATTTGCTATATGCACTTGTCGGTTATGAAGCAACGCCTTCCGTACTTCAGGGCGTAGCTTATGCTGCAGGCATCATTCTTGTGGCTTTGATGGGCTGGCTTGGCAGCCGACAGCGACATCTCAAACGCCAGCCCCTGCTGGCAGACAGAAAGGAGGATTGACTGCCAATGATATTTCCTGCCATTCGCCTCCCGAGTTCAGGTTATGCACCCTTTGTCCTTCTGGTGTTCTCCGGTCTGGCAATTGCTGACGGCAACTCCGTTGACAAAATTTACCACCCCTATGTAGATGCCCTCGAGCAGGAATTGGAGTGGCGGGCCATCTACCAGGATGACCAGCCTGGACAGGAAGATAACCTGCAACTACACCGCTTTTCTTACGGGCGCGCCTTTGGTGATCGCTGGTTTGGTGAAATCTACCTGACCGGGGAACAGTCAGAAGACACCGGTTTCAAGCTGGAAGCCTATGAGCTCGAAGCTAAATGGCAGCTCACTGAACAGGGTGAATTCTGGGCGGACTGGGGCCTGCTATTTGAGCTTGAAAAGGAATCCAACGAAAGTATCTGGGAGTTCTCTACCGGCGTACTGGTGGAAAAGGAATGGGGGCGCTGGAGCGGTACCGCCAACTTCCTGGTCAGCCAGGAGTGGGGCTCGGATATCGACGATGAAATCGAAACCTCCCTGGGCTTACAAACCCGCTATCGGCTATCCCGATGGCTGGAACCCGCCGTTGAGTTTTATGCCGGACAGGACACGAAGGCACTTGGACCAGTGCTTATGGGTGACCTGAAGGCTGGCATCCGCCGCAACCTGCACTGGGAAATAGGCTTGATTTACGGGCTCGATGAAGACAGCGCCAACAACACCTTCCGGGCGCTGCTGGAATACGAATTCTGATCAGTCTTCAGACAACAGCTCAACCTTGTAGCCGTCCGGGTCTTCCACGAAGGCCAGCACTGTGGAACCGTGCTTCATCGGACCCGGTTCGCGCACCACTTTGCCACCGGATGCACGGATTCGCTCACAAGCTGCATAGACATCATCGACGCCAATGGCAATATGCCCATAGCCATTACCCAGGTCATAGTGTTCGGTATCCCAGTTATGGGTCAACTCCAGCACGGTATTCTCTGCTTCCCCACCGTAACCCAGGAAAGCCAGAGTAAATCTCCCTTCGGGGTAGTCATTGCGACGCAGTAACTGCATACCCAATACATCCCGATAGAAGGCAATGGATTTTTCCAGATCACCCACTCGCAACATGGTGTGTAACAAACGCATTTTCAGCCTCCCAATCACTGTTCCCACAATGCCCCACTCTAACGAATGCCGTCACCACAACACAAACACAGGGCAACAAAAAAGCCGGGCAATAGCCCGGCTTCTTCATAACAATATTGTTTTCTAGTTGGTAAATACCGGCGCGGCGACATATTCCCACAGCAGCACGGTGGCTACCAGTACCACCACCACGTAGACCAGCGCCATAGCAAAAACGGCACTGGCGTACAGGAAGCCCTGATCTTCCGGTACGTGCATGACATCGGGAATACCCAGGTACATGAGACGAATGGCATAACTGCAGGCCGCGGTGGCCAGTAACAGGTCAAACCACCAGACGGGGTAAACCGCAAAAATTCCCGCCAGGAACACCGGGCTGCAACACAGTCCCATGAACACAAAACCCTTGAAGGAGTTGACTTCGGCGTTATAAGTCTTTGACATCCAGCCAATCATCCAGCCGATAAAGATCAAAGCCCCCATCAGGGCAAAGTAGAACAAAACCACCAGCGGTATGGCGCTACCCTCGGTAATTCGCACTGGTTCATCGCCGATAATGGTCCAGCCGAACTGAGTTGTGCCAATGTAGAAACCAATGGCCGGCAGCATGCCCAGAAAAATGAAGTAGATACTCATGCGCTTGAGGGTTTCCTCAGGCAGAGCGCCAATTTTTTTCCATTCAGTCTGCGGATCGTAAAGCAACCCAACAATGTGTCCTAACATAATATCCCCGTGTTTCTATTTTTGCTGTTGGTTAATAACAGGTTGTGAGAACTACTTTTTACCCCGTAAGTACCCATTCTTATACTCTTGAAGTCAAACCCATGAATTGATCAAAGTCAACTAAGCCACAGGCAATTAGGGTATTCGTATT
>JALRJN010000097.1 GCA_023261185.1 Porticoccus sp. | reverse complement strand
TTTCTCTTAGAGAAACCTCCGTCGATTTCTCGGGCTATTAGAGGCAGTTTGTCTCATGCAAAAGTCATAAAAATATCTGGCATAGACGAAGCTGTCTAAGACTTATGGGTAAATAATACTTATGGGTAAATAATGACACTGGTCACACTTAATCAGGGACAATTGCGCGGACTTGATCTTGGAACTGTAAGTGTATTTCATGCCGTGCCTTATGCTATGGCTATGCGTTTCCAGGCCCCCGATTTCGCACCACCGTGGGATGGTGTACTTGACGCAACACGCCCAGGCGCCATCTGTCCACAAGCTCCATCCCGAGTTGATTTCATTATGGGAGCTCCGAAAGTCAAACGGGAGATGTCAGAAGACTGCCAGCTTCTATCTGTCTTTACACCTGATTTGAAGGGGCGTCGGCCGGTCATGCTGTGGATTCATGGCGGTGCCTTTATCACCGGTGGCGGACAGGAACAATGGAACAACGCTGCACGACTGGCCCAAGAGGGTGATGTCGTAACTGTCACGATCAATTATCGCCTTGGTGCTTTTGGCTACTTATATGCCCCCGAACCTGGAACAGTTAACGCTGGCCTCCAGGATCAGCTTGCCGCACTGCGCTGGGTCCATGAACATATAGAGCATTTTGGTGGGGATCCCGAGAACATCACGATATTCGGTCAATCAGCGGGTGGATACTCCGTGGCCTCGATTCTTGCCACAGCAGACCGGGCACCAGTGCGACGCGCTATCATCCAAAGTGCACCGCTCTGTGAGGCTTACGATACGACGCGAGCAACAGATACTGCGCGAGAATTCATGGGTCTGTTAGGAAAGTCCCCGCTGAAAGCGAGTGTTGAGGAAATACTCAGGGCGCAAGGACAAGTTGCAAACGTTGCAATTCACTAGTGACGTTTTTTCTGAGCCTGCTCGAGCATACGCTGCCAGGCTGCGCAACAGTGATATTAGCGTGTCTCTTTATCAAAACGAGTGGCATCCCCAGGGTAGCCCTTACGGTACATGTCACTGCATTGAACTGCCCTTGTTGTTTGCCAGCTATCCCGTCTGGGAAGGTGCGCCGATGCTCGGTAAAGCCAATGAAGAAGAAATCGAACATGTAGGGCGACAGGCTCGGAACATATGGACAGAGTTTGCAAGATCGGGAAATCCACCGCAACCAACCGACTGGTTTAAGCGCCCTAAATTGCTGTAATCCCGAATAACTCTTGCAATAACAGCACCTAAAAGTGAATGATCTTTAATGCGAGTGCAATTTATTTGTAACTAGAGTAACAGCCTCCAGAACATCAAACCCAGTAAATCTGTTCAGCACTTTCAACTACTTTTTGGTTTTGGCGCATCCTGCACAACGGCGACCAACCAATCATTGAGCACGCTCGCAACATGAGCCCAATCGCGCTCTAGCATCAGAGCGTGACCCATATCTGGGAAGATAACGGGTTCAACACCATAGGTTTGAGCCGTCTCTCGAACTTGGTTGGCTGGAACCATGTGGTCCATCTCGGCACCAATGACCAGTTTCGGTGCTGGGTTCAATCGATTGGGTCTAATCAGGTTTAACAGCGTCATATCCAAGATAGCTCGTTGCGATTCGGTCTGCGAAAGTGCTGCATATCGCTCTAGATCAGATATGGCGACCGGCTGTGCCAGCAAAGCTTCTTTGAACCCATTAGCGTCTGCCGGAGCCCCCGTCATTAATTGAGCCAGGCTGCCCATCAAATCCGGTCGTGACCACGCCATCGAAATGGTGCTCGCCATCAAGCCACTTGGCGGCACGGAACACATGAGCACAGCTGCTGGAAAGGTCGATTGTTCTAAGCATTTCTGTACAACAAAACCCCCCATTGAGTGCCCAATGAGCACAGGCCGTTCACCAATCTCTTCAATAACCTGCATGACATCAGCGACGTAGTTATCAATACCCCACTGTCCAAGCGATTCATGACCCTCGCTACCGCCATGCCCTCGCAGAGAAACAGCGTGGACAGGCCAACCTCTCTCAGAAAACCAGTCAAGGAAATGCTCTGACCAGATCCATGCCGCACTGAAGGCTCCGTGAACGAAAAGGAGTGGCGTACAACGTTTGCCCTTGCTTGGATAACGACTAACGACTTCCAGTGAAAGCGGGTCAGACAATTTAATTACCTCAAGTGAAATTCGGGATGGTGCGATCACATGGATCATGCTTCGGTGTAGGAGCACGTCAGACCATTATAGTGCTCGATAAACGTTCAGGGGGTTAGAGTAAGCCTGCTCGGCTCAACAACTGATCTGCTTGCTATCTCATCTTGGTGCACCATGAATTGACCGCCTTGGCCACGAACCAAGGCGCGAGAGTTCGTTTCCTTTCAGCGCACCTGAATTGAAGGCCTCCAGCGATGGAGGCTTTTCTTTTGTCTCTCAGTCGACATCGGGTTTTAATATTTGGCACGTAATTTGCTGCATCTTTGATCAATTAGGGATTGTCCTAATGTTATAAAAGGGTGTGATAGCAAATGAAGTCTCTTAATTTTGTTGGTGGTGAAAAAGGTGGTGTTGGTAAGTCGGTAGTCTCGCGGGCACTGGCACAGTACTATATCGATCATCAAAAACCATTTACCGGCTTTGATACAGATCGATCCCATGCGTCATTCCGCCGTTTCTACGCGGATTACGCGTCACGAGTGATCGTTGATGCCTACGAAGGGCTTGATCTGATTGTCAGCGACTTTGAAGAGGCGACAGATAGAGCCGCCGGCAAGAATGTGATCGTGGATCTGGCAGCGCAGACCGCACAACCAATCGCGCGTTGGATCAAAGATTCCGATCTGTTGACGCTGCTTGACGAGATGAACGTTAAAGTCAATTTCTGGCACGTGGCAGATGGTGGCAAGGACTCGGCTGATTTACTGGGGCGTCTGATGGATACTTATGGCGATAGCACCCAATACATCGTTGTACGTAATCTGGGCAGAGGTGGCGACTTTTCACTATTGGACCACTCGTCAGAATTAAAGCGGGCGATCGATCTGGGAGCGCAAGTAATCACAATACCCGAGTTGCACGAAACCAGCATGCGTAAGATCGATGCGCAAAATGCTAGCTTTTGGGCAGCGATCAATAATCGTCAGGGTGCAGATGCGTTGGGGTTGCTTGAGCGCCAGCGAGTGAAGTCATGGCTCAAAAATATCTACACTGCTTTTGACTGCGCAGGTTTGTAATGGCAGGGCAGACTCAGCGTGACTGATGTTGCGTTGAGTCTTGGCCATTAATGGGTGCGAAGAGGTGGGGCACGAATACCAACGCAATTTCAAGGCGCATATTGAACGTTAACCCAGTACCGTATCAAGTGTCATCATGAGTGCAAAACCAAAGACAAGACCGATAGTTGCAACGCGCTGATTGCCATTGCGATGGGTTTCGGGAATGACTTCATTCGACACCACAAAGATCATCGCGCCTGCGGCCAAGCCTAGACCAATCGGGTAAGCGATTGCCAGGCCACTGGAGAGGGTGAGTCCGATGATAGAACCAAGGGGCTCAAGTAAGCCGGTGATAGAGGCAATACTGATGGATTTGATCGTGCTGTAGCCCACACTTCGTAGCGCCATCGCCACCGCTAGCCCTTCCGGAATGTCTTGCATCGCAATGGCCGAAGTCAGTGGAATACCGACTTGCAGATCCCCCTGGGCAAAGCTGACCCCGATAGCCATCCCTTCAGGTAGGTTGTGCAGCGCTATTGCGAGCACAAAGAGCCAGATCCGGTTGAGGCGACGGACTTCTGGGCCAAAGGTGCCGGTATGGGTGTGCTCATGCGGCGTAAATTCATCCATGCCCAGCATGAGCATAACGCCCAGTGCCATGCCAATCACGACTGTAACAGCGCCAAGCAGTGTGCTTCCAGTGATCGCATCGCCGGCTTTGAGTCCTGGCAGGATGAGAGAGAAAGAACTAGCCGCGAGCATCATGCCGGCTGCGAGACCCAGAAGGCCGTCTTCAATTTTTCTGGGCAGTCTTTTGAGAAAAAATCCTGGTATAGCGCCCGCAGTTGTCATGGCAAAGCCTGCGAAACCTCCCCAGAGCGCATAACGCATGGTCTCGCTATGGAGCCCCGTCAGAACATCGTAGAGACCCACTGCAAACAACCCCAGTATCGCAAAGCACGAAATAGCCAGCCCGACCGTGGCGTAGGGATGCTGAGCCATATGCTGACGTAACGACTGGGGAAAAAACAGGGGCAAATTCATTTAATGATGTCGGGCTACGGTTGATAGTTGGATGATAGAGTAATCTCACCTAGTATCTGCAATTAACATCATCAAAAATTCACGGAGGCAACGTGGATGCGTGAAAAAACTAAATCTAGCCGCAATTTTTTACTGGCATGCTTCATTGGGCTGCTTGTGGTTTTCTCGGATGGAGGTTTTGCGGAATCTCGAGTTTTTGGGGGCAATCTCAATCTTCAGAAATATGGTAGCGGTGAGTTAAGACGTTTTGGTTTCTTGGTGTATGAAGCCCAGCTCTGGGCGGGTACAAATCCGACCAAACCGCCTATTGCCCTGCAATTGACCTACAAGCGGGATATTGCCGGTGTCAAAATTGTAAATGCTAGCGTCGATCACATGCGGGACCTCGGGGCCAGCGAACAGCAACTGGCGCTCTGGGAGCCAGCCATGGCCAGAATATTTCCCGATGTCAAACCAGGTGATCAGATTGTTGGTATTTACATGCCGGGGGCAGCCAAATTTTTATATAACAACCGAGAAGTGGGTCAGATCAATGATGCTGAGTTTGCGCGCTTCTTCTTTGGAATCTGGCTCGATCCCAGAACGACAGAACCCAGGTTGCGCCTTCGGCTCCTTCAATCAGAGGCCAGCTAGTGGAACGTCGTGAGGTTCTGACATACGGCATTTTGGGCCTACCGCTGGCATTTGGTGCGCTGCCTATTTATCTTTTCGTTCCGGATCTTTATGCACGAAGTGGTTTACTCGGATTGTCGGCTATCGGTTTTGTACTTCTGTTGACGCGGCTGATCGATGGGATTGCTGACCCATGTTTTGGTTGGCTTATTGACCGGTACCCTAGAAAGCCGGTTCTCCTTGGTGCACTCATACCCTTCGGTGTTGGCTTTGTCGCTCTCTTTACGCCGGGCGCCATACCGGTGGACCCAATTGTCGCGCTGTTTGTGACCCTGGCGCTCTGCACTCTCGGGTTTTCCGGTGCAATGATTGCTTATCAGGCTTGGGGTAGTGATCTGGGGCAGGATACGGTTAGCCGGTTGCGTCTTACTGCAGCAAGAGAGGCCTTTATATTGGCTGGTGTGGTGATTGCTGCGGTGATTCCTACCTTGATATCGGATGATCCATTAATCGGGATGCAGCAACTGCCCTGGTTCATGCTGGCTTTCCTGTTCCTGGCTGTCATCATGCTGTGCCGCGTACCGTCCGGTATGCCACATATCGCGACGGGCGCTTTGCTCGATAGGCTCCGATTGACTTTGTCTGATCGACGCTATCGTCGCTTGCTGCTGGTCTTTTTTGCGAACGGGATTGCATCGGCATTCCCAGCCACCTTATTTGTCTTTTATGTCACCGATGTACTTCAGGCACCCTCGTATACCGGATTGTTGTTGGCGGTATATTTTCTTTCTGCGGCATTGGCGATGCCGTTCTGGGTTCACATAGTGCAGCGGCTCGGACGTCCACGAACATGGATTCTGGCCATGCTGCTCGCTATGGCCGCATTTTCATCGGCGGCAGCACTTGGGGAGGGGGACTGGCCACTATTTCTGGTCATTTGTGTCATTTCAGGTATCGCTGTCGGTACCGATCTCACCATACCTGCATCGATTGTCGCGGATCTCGGCGAGAGCAACGGATCTGCTGGTACCTACTTCGGGGTGTGGAATCTCGTCGCTAAAGTGAATCTGGCCCTTGCAGCCGGTATTGCATTGCCACTCTTGAGCTACCTTGGTTACACACCCGGCAGCACTGATCATACGGCGGTGCTGATCGGTACTTATGTTCTGTTACCGTTGGGGCTCAAGGCGATTGCCATCGTTTTGCTCTACTGCTGGCGAGAGGACCTATCCATCAACGTTGGGCATATCGCTAGGCGCGTATGATTCGCTGCAAACCTCTCATGATCGGACCAATGACCGGTAGCCGAGCATAGAGCTCTTCCGCGGCATCCCAATAGTCGCGATGCAGGGTGACCTGACCGGCGTCATCAAATTCGAGATGACTGACCCCTTCGAGTGACTGGACTGTTTTGCAGCCCATGGTTTTAAATCTGAAATGGAAGGTCCAGAAAAGAATTGCGTCACCTTCCCCAATGATCACCTTCTTGATACGAAATACCGGATCATGCACTTGGGTGAACATGTGCTTGAAGATGCGTTTGATCCCATCAATACTGTTGACATGATTGAACGGATCCCGAAAGCAGGCATCGTGACGGTAGTAAAGATCAAAACGTTCAACGTCATCGGGGCGCAGTTGTTCGTAAAAGGGGATTAGCGCATCAACCGCCGCGCGCGTCTTTTCAGTGCTCAGGCGTGTCATCATGCCTCCTTGTCAGATGTCGGCGTTTTTGTAAATGTTTCGAGACGTAGCGGTGGTACGAGTCGTTTCGTCAGACGCAGGTACCATCCGATTGGTAACAATTGAAGAAGTTTCATGAAAAAAGTAAACCGTTTCGGGAAGTGAATCTCAAATTTCCCAGTAGCAAATCCTTGAATAATTGCTGATGCCGCTTTATCAGGGGCCATCAATGCGGGCATCGCAAAGCTATTTTGGGCGGTAAGCCGGGTACGAACAAAGCCGGGATTAATAATCCAAGTGTTCAGTCCCATGCCGTTGAGATCAACCCAGAGGGATTCAGCAAAGCTATTAAGTCCTGCCTTGCCCGGTCCATAGGTTAGGGCACGCGGTAGTCCCCGGTAACCGGCCACACTGGCAACAAATGCAAAGCCACGGGGTCGATGTTCCGGATTCTTTTGAAGAAGTAGGGGGAGGATACTTGCAGTTGCGGCGATAGGGGCAATCAGATTAACGTCCAGCGCCTCCTTGGCGGTCATCGCTGACAATGAATCGATACGGGTTGCGGTATAAGTGCCGGCATTAAAAATGACCAGATCAATGCTACCCCACTGTTCCAAAACCTGATCCACTGCAGCAGTGAGGTCACCTTGGTTGCATACGTCGAAAGGCAGGGCCAGAATCTTGCGGTCTGCATGATGCTGTCTACAACGATTGGCAATCGCGTCCAGGGTGTCTTGACTACGTGCGGTCAACACAAGGTTTGCACCGAGATTTGCCAATTGATTAGCAAGTTCGGCACCAATCCCTGTTGAAGCACCGATGATCCAGACACGAAGCCCTTTCCATTCAGCTTGACGGAGGGGTTGGTTGAGGTGCTGGAACAGCATACATCACCCTATCGTTTGACAAAGGTGAGCGTCACCTCGCCGAGGTCGAAACCCCATTTCGACATGGTCGATCGGTTAAGCATGATCCGGTCGTCGATCAGAAACATCCAGTCGTCAAAATCAACGTGATAGACCTTATCGTCAACGGGTAGTTCGAGCACGTAGCGCCAGCGCAAGGCATTGCCAGAGCTTTCGCCGATGGCTTCACCAATGACATCTGCTGCAGTCCCACGATAGGTTCCTGTACCTGATTGCGTGATGGTCCAAATACGTTGCTGGGTGCTTCCATCGCTGTACGTAAACCGCTCGTCCAGCGTCCCTGTGTCGCCTTGCCAGCGGGCATCGATAATGACATGAAAACGTTTGACAACTTCACCGGATCGTTTCTGGAACATGCCGTATGCGTCAATGGTGCCATTAAAGTAATTCTTAAGATCCAGCACGGGCTTCTCTTGTGAATACTTGGCAACATCGGTGCTGCCACAGCCGCTCAGGCCGACAAGAGCGCATAGCGTTAGCAGGGATTTTTGCCACATCATTTTAGGCTTACGCACTTTGCAATCCTCATGCTTGTAAGGTGAATTGATGTACGTCAATCGATCCAGCCCGGAATCCCGCTTCACAATAGGCGAGGTAAAAACGCCAGAGCCGAATGAAGCGATCATCAAAACCCTGGGACTTGACCTCGAGTAAGCGTTCACAGAATGCCTCGTGCCAGAGACCGAGCGTACGGGCGTAGTGCAAACCAAATGCAAGATCATCAGTCACTTTAAGACCAGCACGCCCAGCCTGCTCACAAAAAACGGAGGGTGATGGCAACATCCCACCCGGAAATACATGGCGTTGAATGAAATCAGTGCCGCGTCGATACTGCCTGAAAAGGGTGTCATCAATCGTGATTACCTGGATCAGGGCTCGGCCTCCGGGTTTAAGCCGCTGTTTTAATGTGCGGAAATAGGTGGGCCACCAACGTTCACCAACCGCTTCGAACATTTCGACCGAGACAATATGATCGAACTGTCCCTGCATGTCACGATAATCGGTGAGTAGAAATTCTGTCTGGTTTTGCCAACCGCCGCGTTCGGCCCTTGTTTGTGCAAAATCTTGTTGGGCCGGAGATAAGGTCAGCCCTGTGACATGGGCTCCCCGTTGCGTTGCCTGCTCTGCAAATCCTCCCCAGCCACAGCCAATTTCAAGGATCGTGTCACCTGGTTTGACGTCCAGCGCATCGAGCATACGGTTGTTTTTAGCCAGCTGCGCATTCGGCAACGCCTCCCAGTCAGCCTGATCCGGGTGCTCATGGTCGCAAAACAAGGCGCTCGAGTACGTCATGGTTTCATCAAGCCAAAGCTTGTAAAAGCTGTTGCCGAGGTCGTAGTGGGCCATGATATTGCGTTTGCTGCCGCGCTTTGTGTTGGCACGTAGCCGATGCAGCACCCACGAGCTTAGCAATTGCCAGCGACGCCCATGGATTGCCTTAGATAGGGCATTGCGGTTGCAGGCAACCAAGGTCAACAAGCGGGTAATGGAGTCCGTTCCCCACAAACCCTCAATAAAAGCCTCAGCGGCACCGATGTCCCCTCGGGCAATCATCTCGCCAAATACAGACCAGTCGTGCACGATCATATCGACGACCGGTCCTTCGTTGCCAATCCCGCAATGATGGACCTGGCCATCAGGTAGCGTGATATGAATCTGGCCACTGTTTATACGATCCAGCATCTCCAGGATAATTCTTGCGTCAGACGGTAATTTGGCATTCCGGGTCGGTGTGGCATCTTCGAAAGGATTAACCCCTTGCACCGAATAGAGCCCAGGAGCGACAGGATCGTGTTGCATCACTTCGGTACGCGTGTTCATGAGGTTGTCTCCTTAAGCGGGGCGACAGGTTTGGAGAAAAAGGTGACTTTTTTGATCCAGAGACGTAATGCCTGCCAGTGAATCCTGGTGATGACACCGAAAGTCAGAAGTGGAAACCGGATCAGCGCGCGACGAAGCGCCGCAGCATCCAGTGCGACCGTGTTTCCTCTGACCCATGTCCGCAATCCATAATGACCATGTCCTGATTGAGCGTCATGTGTATCTGTGGCCATATAGTTGATCATGGCAATGGGAGACTGTGGTGTTCCACCAAAACGAAACTCATAGGCACCATTTAGTGGAAAGAATGGAGAGACATGAAACACTTTTTGTGCCTTAAGCACATCATGGGACTCAATCGGTCGATTATCGGCGTGCCTCACCAGATAGTTGTGCCGTTCGCCGAAGGTATTACTCACTTCACAGATGACCGCGCGCAGACGGCCGACACCGTCATGACAGAAATAAAAACTGACGGGATTGAACAGATAACCAAACACTCGGGGCATGGTCTGTAACATGATCTCGCCTCCGGCCGTAACCCCAGACATGCCATGCGCATCAAGTAATGAGTGCACCCAGCGCATCAAGTTGCTACCATCTCTGGGGCCATGGTCACGGTTCAGGATTTGGCAGATGCCACACCGGTTGATCGCGAGGCCTGCCACGTCAAGGGTTGAAAGCTGACTGAGGGGTAGTCGGAGGTAGAAAATCGGATAGTGAAAAACATTCCGGATTGGCCGTGTACGCGCGTGCATCACGTCACCAATGCATACTGCCGGAGTCAACCAGCTTTGAATCGGTTTGTTCATGGATTGACAGTTGCCGGCATGGGCATATTTAACGCGATCTGGTTGAGCTGGGGCTGTGGCCCCAGAATCCAGTCTGGAAGGGGGGCTAGTTGGGAAGCAGCCCTGACGGCCGAAGCAAATCCGTCTTCGTGAAAACCGTATCCCATCCAGGCACCTGCATAGAACGTTCGATTAAACCCGGAGAGTTTTTTCAGTGAATCCTGTGCAGCAATGGCTGGTCCATCGAAGACAGGATGCGCGTAATGAATCTGGCGGAAAGTTCGCGCGGGGTCAGGTTCGTGCCAGGGGTTCAGCGTCACCATCACCGGCGTATCGGTGGGGAGGGGTTGTAATTTGTTGAGCAGATAGGACACGCTGACAGGGCGTTGGCCGATTTGTTTTTCATGGCCGCCTGGTGATGCATAGTTCCAGGCAGCCCAGGTCTTCGGGTTGATGGGGAGCAGCGCTGTATCTGTGTGTAAAACGGCTCGGTTTGCTTGATATTGAATGGCCCCAAGAAAGGTTTTTTCATGAGGGGATGCCTCTTCCCCAAGAATCTTTAGTGCCTGGTCACTGTGGCATGCCATGATCATCTGGTCATACGCCTGATGACCCTCCGAGCTGCTAACGACAACACCTTCGGCTGATCGCTTGATTCCGGTGACAGGCGTCTCCAGTTTGATTTGGCCACCATGGCTCCGAATGCCATCAAGTAACATGCTCACATAGTTACGTGAGCCACCGGCTACCGTCATCCACTGCGGTCGGTTCATGATCTGCAAGAGGCCATGGTTATGACAGAAACGAACAAAAGTCTGAAACGGGTAGGCGAGCATTTGCTCTGTAGGACATGACCAGATTGCCGCCGCCATAGGCAGCAGGTAATCATGGCGAAATGCCTGCCCGTAGCCATGCTGATCCAGATAATCGCCAAGAGAAATTTCAGACAGAGATGGGTTCTCGAGATCACGTGTGGCGCCTTTGTTGAAGCGTAAGATATCGCGCAGCATCCCCCAGAATGCGGGCTTAAATAGATTGCGGCGTTGGGCAAAAACCGAATCCAGATTGGTGCCCGCCCATTCAAGCCCGGCTTGAGCCATCTTGACCGAGAATGACATATCGCTTTTAACGACAGGCACCTTCAGGTGTCCAAAAAGCCGACAGAGTAGGGGATAGGTCCGTTCATTGAAGACCAGAAACCCGGTATCGACGCCGAAGCGCTGACCGTCAAGCTGAACGTCAACAGTATGACTGTGACCGCCAGGGCGGTGATCTGCCTCATAAATAGTCACATCATGGTGGGGGCTCAGCAGGTAGGCGGCTCCGAGTCCGGAAATACCGCTGCCGATGATGGCAATTTTCTGGCGCATAGCGTTGGCTTTCAGACGTTACTACCCTCAATCAGGGCATAGGCGGAATGGTTGTGAATTGACTCGAAATTCTCCGAACTAACCGACCACTGGGTAATCCTTGATTCACCCTTGAGCCTGAGGGCAATATCACGCACAAGATCTTCAACAAACTTCGGGTTGTCATAGGCGCGTTCAGTAACCCATTTTTCATCGGGGCGTTTGAGGAGGCCAAATACCTCGCAGGATGCCTCCTCTTCCGCCATGCGTACCAGATCCTCAAGGTTGAGGGTGGCATTTTGCTGCAACGTGGCCTCAATCGTGATGTGTGACCGCTGGTTGTGGGCGCCGTAATCCGAGATCTCCTTGGAGCAGGGGCAAAGACTTGTTACTGGAACAACCACCTTGAGGATGACATCGGTCCGACTGCTTTGATCACTTTTCAGCGTAATCCCCGCATCGATATCGATCAGGCTGGTTACGCCAGAGACGGGTGCTTGTTTGCGGATGAAGTACGGGAAGACAAACTCAACGCACCCACTCCGGGCCTCCAGTCGGTGTCGCATCCTGTTAAAGAGTGCCTTCATGTCAATCAGAGACAGGGGCGCGTCCTGTGCCTCCATGATCTCGACAAAGCGCGACATATGGGTTCCTTTGACAGTCGGCGCTAAACCCACGGTCATTGTTACGGAGGCAACGGTGGCATGAGTCTCTCCGCTAGCATCAACCAGTCGTAACGGATAGCGCAAGCCTCGAACGCCGACTTGGTTTATCGCCATATCCCGGTGATCAGGGCTCCCTTGAATGTCAGGCAGCATCAGGTTGTGCAGGGGTTTGTCAGGTGCGTTCATGTGTTTGATCTCTCTGTATGGGGTTGGGATCTGGGTTGACAAGTTTATTTGGGTGTCTGCTTCAGCATGCGTTCAATCGCTTCCGTCATAACTTTGCTTTCCGGCGCAATCTGGCTCCCGAAACTAAGGACCTGGCTCCCGTCACGGTTGATCAGGTACTTGTGGAAATTCCAGCTTGGGGTATCCCCGGTTAACTTTCCCAGTTGCTTGAAAAGCGCATTGGCATCGCTGCCGCGCACACTGCTTTTGCCAAACATCGGAAATTTGATGCCGTAGGTATTGCGGCAGAAATCGGCAATCTTTTTGTTGCTGTCGGGCTCTTGCTGTCCAAAATCATTGGACGGGAAACCAAGAACGACGAAACCCTTTGCTTTGTATCTGTCGTAAAGGCGCTCCAGACCGTCGTATTGTCGAGTGAAACCGCAGTAGCTGGCGGTATTGACCACAAGAATCACCTGTCCCGAGTACTGGCAGAGCGGCTGGGGAGCGTCGTCCTGAAGCTTGGGGAAGGTGTGCTGAAGCAATGAAGGACAGCCTTGGCTTGATGGGGCGCCCGAGCTTGTTGAGGCCATGGTTGCTCCTTTGGCAGTAGGCATACCCAGAGCCAGGGTCGTTGTAAGTAGGGCACCTAGAACAACGGGTTTGAGCAGGCGGTGAAAAATTTTCATAATTGTCCAGGACAAAGTGTTCTGCGTTTGAAAATTATCCTTTAAAATTCTCTCTGTCAACACTTTGTCCAAGACAAATGAACTTTGAAGAACATGTGCTACCGATGCGAATCGCCGATGTCGAGCGCGATACCGGGATCAGCAAAGACACATTGCGCGTCTGGGAGCGGCGTTATCAGTTTCCTAAACCGCAAAGGGACAGTTTGGGAGAGCGACTGTATTCCCAGGATCAGGTTGAGCGCTTGCGGGTAATCAGGCGCTTGCTCGATCAAGGTATGCGCCCAAATCAAGTACTTGGCATGGATCTGTCCGAATTACACCTGCTTCTAGATGCGCATAGCAGCCAACCCACCGATACCAGCAGGCATGCTACTTGCTTAAGCCTGGTCAGGCTGCTTCGGACCCATTGCAGCCGCGAATTGCGCAGAAGTCTAAATAGCATTCTTATCAAGGACGGGCTTCAAGCCTTTATCACACAGACGATTGTGCCCATGAGTGGCATCATCGGAAATGACTGGATCCGTGGTGAATTAACGGTGCCAGAAGAGCATTTGTACACCGAGCAAGTGCAAAACGTGATCAGGCATGCCATTCACTCGCAAGAAACAGAGGATGTGCCTCCACGAATTCTGCTGACCACCTTTCCTGAGGAAGGGCATTGTCTTGGCATATTGATGGTGGAGGCCATGTGTGTATCTGAGGGTGCCTATTGCACATCGCTGGGAACAAGCGTTCCTCTCCCGGACATTGCCAAATATGCGATGGATGGTAAATACGATGTGGTTGCGCTTTCCTTCAGTGCTGCCTATCCGTCGCGGGATGTCATCAAAGATCTAAAACAGTTTCGGCACATTCTTCCCGAAGAAATATCGATCTGGGCGGGCGGTGCCGGACTCATTCAGAAGCGTATCCATTTGCCCAACCTAGCTGTGCTCACCGATATTGATGGCGTGCCTGGTCTGGTCAGGGATTGGCGACAACAATTTTTAGGAGGTCAACATGACTAAAACGGCATTAATCACCGGCGCAGCAGGCGGCCTCGGCAAATCTCTCGCGGAATACCTAACTGCGGAAGGATGGCAACTTGTTGTCACCAGCAGAGACGCAGAGCGATTGAAAGATGCCTTTGGTGATCAACATATTCAGGTCTGTGCAGATTGTGGGACAGCCGCAGGCGCAAAAAAAATTTTTGATACCGCAAATGAGCTCGGCGTCATCCCCCAAGCGTTTGCCCATTGTGTTGGTAACATTAGATTGGGCGCACTCCATCGGCTGAGTGAAAATGATTTCAAAGATTCAATCGACGCTAATCTGACCAGCGCATTTCATTCGCTAGCTGCTTTTGTTGGTAACCTGCGTCAGCATAATCAGCCCGGAAGTGCAGTCCTCGTGTCATCAGTTGCTGCGCAGATGGGCACGCCCAATCATGAGGCCGTTTCAGCCGCAAAAGCCGGGGTTGAGGGCTTGGCGCGCGGCACAGCGGCCACTTATGCCCCCTATGGTATTCGCGTCAACGTGGTTGCGCCTGGCATCATGAACTCACCCGCCACCGAGAAAATTCTGGCAACTGAAACACTGCGAACTGCCGCAGCACGACAGTACCCGCTTCCCGGCATTGGCAGCACAGCTGAGCTGGCGGAGCTGATGGGCTGGCTGATGTCTCACAGAAGCGGACGGGTCACCGCTCAAGTCTGGTCGGTGGATGGCGGCTTTACCGGCATTCGCCCACTCGTGAAATAGGTGAGATCATGCGTCTGTTACCGATCACTTCAGGAGAGACGCTTTGGAACACTTGGCATTTATCGAGCTGATGGGTGAGTGGGGTGACGTGCTGGGCGTTGCTGTGATCGTGGCAGGTGTTCTTTGGGGCTTGGTTCGTTTTCCGCGCGATCTATCACGCCAGGATGGTTCGTACGCCTACAAAAGGGTTCGTAATCAGATCACCCGAACATTGCTGTTAGGGCTGGAAATCCTGGTCGCGGCCGACATCATTCGCACCGTTGCGGTGAGCCCCACATTAATGAGTGTCGCGGTGCTGGCCGCAATCGTCGCCATCCGAACATTTCTTAGCTGGTCCCTGATCCTGGAGATGGAAGGGCGCTGGCCCTGGCAAGCCGCTGCCGCAGAGGTCTCTGAGCCTGAACGTTGAAGGCGATCTGCGTTGTTTTACGGAAACTACCTACGGTAGGAGTGTGTTTCACCGATACTAAAAAGCCGGAATGCATCGCTAGAAACACCGGCAGCCATTCGCGCGCGTTCAAAGGCTTCGGGTGGTTCATCCAGCGATTCATCGCTTAAACCATCGAATGTTCCCCAGTGGATTCCGAATGCATGCGTGGCGCGGATGGTTTTAAACACCTGAATCGCTTCCGGGGGATCCACGTGTGCGCGTTTCATAAACCAGCGTGGATCGTAGACCCCAATCGGAATCGCTGCCAGATCAAACCCGCCGTGATGCTTTGCCAGATCATCAATATCTTTTGAATAAGCCAGATCACCAGCAAACCAGAAGCGGAAAGCCGGATGTTCAATTGCCCAGCTGCCCCATAAGGTCTTGTTCCGATCAAAAGGGGAGCGGGCTGACCAATGCTGAACCGCTAAAAACCGAAACGTGAAAGGCCCTTTGTTGCCGTTGAACAGGTATGTCGTGTCCCAATCCATTGAGATCACATTGGGATCCGGTGCATCGACTCGAGAGCCTGCAACATGTTCTGCAAACCATTCATCAACACCCAGGGGCACAAAAAATAGAGGGGTGCCGCCTGGCTGTTGCATCAGACGTCGGACCGTTTCCAGATCCAGATGATCGTAGTGATTGTGGGAGATAAAAACGGCATCGATATGCGGTAACGCCGCCAAGGGAACTCCTGGCGGCTGAGCACGTTTGGGGCCGAATGGTGGCACCGGCGATGCATATTCAGCATAGACCGGATCAAACAGAAAGTTTTTACCATCAATCTGGTAAAGCACGCTGGAGTGGCCGATCCAGGTAACTTGTGCATCACCGCCGGGTTTAGCCAGTTTTTCCGGGTTAAAGGGCATCTGAGGGGTGGGCTTGAGCGGTGGCTTGGGCAATCCACCGGTAATGCGCTCCCATTGCCAACTCAGGAAGTTCTGGCTTTTAGATAAGTCAGCGTACCGGTTTTTGAACCGGCCATCGGTATCCTTTTCGGCACCGGCAAACACCAAGCCTGCAGTAATGCCACCGCAGATGATGAGCAGTACACGCGTGTATGTTTTAAGGTGCCGCACGTTCGGTGTCTTAACGATAAAACGATGGGGTGACTACCGTGTTTCGTTACTTTGTGCGCGTTCCTGCATGAAGGCAATCTGCGTTTGCATCCACGCTTCGATGTGCGCATTCAAAGCCTGAGGCTTCAAGCCGCTAGGTATGGGTTTCCCAATAATCACCGTGACGATGCCTGGCCCTTTGACCGAGGCGCCCTTGGGCCACACGGCACCCGCATTGTGTGCAACCGGTAACACGGGTGCCTCCGTTTTACTGGCTAGATACGCGCCGCCGATTTGGAAGGGCAGCAACGTATGGGCATCAGCTCGGGTTCCTTCCGGAAAGATAACGACCGAAATACCCGAGGCCAGGCGATCAACGCCCTGGTCGGTCACTTTCTTCAGGGCTTTTTTGGAGGTATCGCGGTCAATCGCAATCATTTTGACGGCAGATAAACCCCAGCCGAAAAACGGTATCTTCAATAATTCCTGTTTTAGGACGAAAACGCAGGGGTAGAACAACTGTTGTAGTCCTACGGTTTCCCAAGCGGACTGATGGTTAGAGATAACGATGCACGCTTCCTGCGGGATATTTTCGGCACCGATGATCTCAACGCGTATACCTAGGATGTGACGCTCAAAAAACGTAAAAGTCTGGCGCCAGCACCTCACCAGCCAGAAACGGGTTTTAAGGGGCAGCGCAAAACCGATGAGACCCAGAATGATACCGAATGGCACGGTAATCAATGCAACGGCGAAATCGAATAACAAGTTGCGGATTTTGGTGATGCATTTTGAGTTCATTTTCACACTGTACTACGTTTAATGGCCTTGAAAAAACCGGGGATAGGGTGTGCTTTTGAAAAAAATAATGGGATTTTTTTGTCCAAGACAAGGAACTGGTGGCAAAATGGCTGTCAATTACATTTTCATAATGTGTTTGTCGCAGACAAAATGAACAAACCAGAATTTCCAAGTACGCTCCGCATGACAGAAGGCCTGCGCATCGCCGAGGTAGAGCGTGACACAGGCATCGGTAAGGATACCCTGCGTGTTTGGGAGCGACGTTATGGTTTTCCAAACCCGGAGCGGGACGATGCGGGTGAGCGTATTTATCCGATGGAACAGATCGAGCGATTGCGCATCATTCGCCGTTTGATGGATCAGGGGCTGCGCCCAGGAAAGATCATTACACAGGATCTTTCGGCGTTGCTCCAGCTGTTGGACACCCAGACCAGTCAGACGGTCGACCCAGAACGCTACATGCAGTGCAACGGCATGCTTAAATTGTTACGTATGCACCGTGGGCATGAGCTACGTCATAGCCTCAACCGCATTCTGGTCAAAGAGGGTTTGCAGCGTTTTATCACGCACACGGTGCTCCCTATGAACGATGTGGTTGGGGATTCCTGGCTGCGGGGAGAATTGAGCGTGCCGGAGGAGCATCTCTACACCGAGCAGATCCAGAATGTGATTCGGCATGCCATCCAGCTGCAGCCAGCCATGACTCAGCCGCCGCGCATTCTCCTGACAACGTTTCCCAATGAGGAACATGGTCTTGGTCTGCTCATGGTAGAAGCGATGTGCACTGCAGAAGGTGCGCAGTGCACGTCCTTGGGGACACGCTTGCCGTTATCGGATATTGCGAGCTATGCCAGTAACGGGGGGTTCGATGTGGTGGCCGTATCGTTCAGTGCGGCTTACCCGGGGCGCGATGCGCTCAAGGATTTGGCACAGTTCCGTGATCTGCTGGCGCCAGAAATCGTGATTTGGGCAGGGGGGAGTGCCTTGCTATCCAGAAAAGCAGAGATCACGGGCGTGCGCATCATCACTGAAATCGATGCGGTGCCTAGACTGGTTGCCCAGTGGCGACATACGCACGAGCTGGGCGCCTAGATCAATCCGTCTGGTAACTGGTGATGACCTCACCCGTCATTTGGTTTAGCGCACGTACCCAATAGTTAGGGTAAGCAGTCCGAACAAGCCTGACATAATCGCGAACGACTTCAGGGCTCTTTTCAAGCTCTTCAAAAAAAATCCATTGTTCGCTGGCATTGTTTCTGACCTCGATTTTGAAACTCAATCCCATAGAGTCTCCTTGGTTGAAAAGGCGATATTCAGGCGAGCGCTATCGTCTTGGCTGACACAGAATCAAGAGCACGAACGAGATATTCAGGATAGACCTGCTTGATCTTCTGAACACGGCGAATGATCTCTGTAATGCTGGCTTCCAGCAATTCGATGAGCACCCATTCGTGACTTGTGGGGCTTTGAACTTCAATTTTGTAGGTCACGTCTTCTCCACGCCCATTCTTTGGGTCTGGAGGGATTGTACCCAGATTTGTCCTGGGCATAAACGCTTCTGAATCAGTAAATTTTGATCTAGATCAGTTTTTTGTTCAGTTAAACGAGGACAAACTGCATGGAAACCAAAAACGCAGAGTCATCAATCTCTTGGTTGGTTGGTTGTAACCCGAACGAGTCCACGGCTTCTAGCGCTATCCGGATCCGTGGTATTCATGGCTTTTAGTAAGTCGGCAAGGCTGACCCAGAAGGGGGGGTATTTGAATTTGGCCACATCGATGATCAATACCGAATCTGAACTACTGTCATAGGCGGCAAGTGGTGAAAAGTGTCCACGGCCCAGTTGATCCAGCACTTGTCTGTCAAAGTTAATCACCAGACGTGTATTCGGATCTGACAGCGCTGTCGTGACCAAGTTGCGTAGGCTCGATTCAGAGAGTTGGTCACCATAAAAGACATCGACATGAACGCCAAAGCTGCGCATCATGTCGCCACTTTGTTGTAGGGTCAGTCCAGACTTCAGGGTTGCCTCGCGGCTTTTAATAGCAAGCGTTCGCGGGTTGAAAAAAGTGTCCTGCGTGAAATAAGGAAAGGGTTTGAGCTGGGGGGATATGGGCCTTGTTTCACGCGGTAGGCTGTTGAGGACCGCGGCCATGCTCGCAGGTCCGCAAAATGCAAGGTTTTCCTGAGTATCGACAAACGGTTGAACGGCAAAATATTGGCTGTTGTAATCAGCGTGGAGCAGCCGTTGTGAACCGCCGGCTGAGTTCAGATACAGAAGTTCAGTAGCCTGAGCCAGTGCGGCGAAACTGAGGCCAAGCAGGATGATCAAAAGACGTCGCATGGATGTTTTGTTCAAAGGGTTTGTTCTGATTGTAAGAGATTGTGCTTTATTTGATATACATCAAAGCAGGAGTGTTCAATGGTCGGTTCGGGTAGGTGACAATGTCGGGTTTACAAACTAAACCAACCAATTTGAAACGTCATTATCGCCGCTGCAGGTTACTGCTGGTTGGCCTCTGCCTATTACCGTTTTCAGTTCAGGCCACCGATATTCGCCTCGGCATCTTGGCCTGGCAGGGTGAGTCAGCCTCTGCTGTCCAATGGGCCCCCTTTGTTGCGGCGTTGCAGCAGAAGTTGCCCGGCCAGCCTATCGAACCCCATTACTACGACCTGCAAGGGATGGCACAGGCCATACAAGCGGGGGAGGTGGATTTTGTCATCACGAACCCCGGCCACTATGTGGCCCTGGAGTATGACCTAGGGATTAGCCGTATTGCAACACAAGTACCGGAACGTTCTCGAGACGCCATGCATACCGTGGGATCGGCAGTGATCGTCCGAGCCGATCGTGCCGATCTGGCCACGCTAACGGATCTCAAGAAGAAACGATTGGCCGCTGTTTCACCGGATGCCTTTGGGGGTTATCAGGTGATCTGGGCTGAGCTCAAAGGCATGGGGTTGGATCCAGAGGCCGGGGACCTGACGCCGGTATTTACGGGCTTTCCGATGACGCAGGTCATTGATGACGTTCGACAGGGGAAGGCTGATGCAGGCGTGATCCGAAACTGCCTCCTGGAGCAGCAAATCAGTGCCGGGTTCGTGAAGGCCGGTGAATTCCGGGTGCTGTCACCGCACAAATCAGAATTACCCTGTGCTACCTCATCGCGCAATTATCCCGGCTGGGCCTTTGCCGCCACTGCGGATACGCCGGGGCCGTTGTCGCGTAGCGTACTGATCGCGTTACTCTCGTTGCCACCGGGAGATGGCGGCCAACAGTGGGGGGTGCCTGCCGACTACCATCCGGTGCACGACATGCTGCGTGAACTCAAGATACCCCCCTACGATTTTTTGCGGCAGCATAGTTTCGAGTCTTATGTTCGGGAGTATTGGCCAGTTGCCGCCGGCCTGTCGATCCTGCTTGTGTTCTGGTTGCTCTACACTGTCCGGGTAGAAGTGATGGTCCAGCGCCGGACCCGGGAACTGTCTGCCGCACTGCTACAGCGTGATGAGCTGGAAGAAAACGTCAACGCGCAACGTCAGCAGATGGAGCACCTCTCACGCTTGTCCATTCTGGGCGAACTGTCCGGCACCTTGGCGCACGAACTCAATCAGCCACTCGCCACCATTACCAACTATGCCCGGAGCCTGACGCGTCGTTTGGCCCGGGGTAATTTATCAGCGGATGCCACCGCGCAAGCTGCGGATGAAATCGCCACCGAGTCCGAACGGGCGGCTGGCATATTGAATGGCATCCGGGCCTTTGCCCGTAAGCGCATTCGCACACGGGAACGCTGTGATGTTCTGCAGCTGGTTCAGGAGGCGGTCAGGCTATTTCGCGGGATGGCTGCCAAGGCACCCGAGATTTTGATTGAAGATCATCTTAGCCCTGATACCCGATGGATTGATGCTGATCCGCTTCAGATCCAGCAAGTGTTACTCAACCTTCTGAAAAACGCTATGGATGCTCAAAAAACTACGGGTGTCCAGCAAGCCATCGAAATCACACTCTTGCCCGCAGGGACGGGTTGGGCACAGGTGGTGGTGCGTGATCATGGCAGTGGGTTGAGCGACGAGGGTTTGCAGCAGCTTTTTGAGCCATTCTTTACCACCAAGGAAGATGGTATGGGCCTGGGGCTTTCCATTTGTAAAACCATCATCGAATCGCATGGTGGTGCACTCACGGCCCGCCTGCCTGATGATGGGCCTGGGCTGAAATTGATTTTTACGCTGGCGCTGAGCCGTCAGCGACCGAAGACAGTGAAGGAAGCCGACTAATGCCGACCCCGATGATTCATGTCATTGATGATGAAGCGCCGTTTCGACGATCACTTTTGTTCCTGCTGGAGTCGGCAGGTTGGGCAGCTACAGGCCATGAGTCGGCGGAGGCTTTTCTGGAAGCGGCACCAGAATTTCCTGCCATGGGTGGTTGCCTGGTGCTGGATATCCGTATGCCCCGCGTCAGTGGGCTTGAACTGCAACGTCGGCTCAATGCCGCAGGGAGTGCCTTTCCGATCATCTTCATGACCGGCCACGGCGAGGTGGAACTTGCCGTTCAGGCGATGAAAGAGGGTGCGGTCGATTTTCTGCAAAAGCCCTTCAAGGATCAGCAGTTTCTCGATACGGTCGAGCGTGCCGTCAGCATTAGCGTGGCACGGCAGACTGCCCATCAGCGCTGCCAGGAAGCGCGACAGATTCTGGCCAAACTATCCCCACGGGAAACCGAGGTCGCTCGGCATCTGGCACAAGGGCTGTCAAACAAGGAAATCGGCCGCGAGCTGAATATCAGCGACAACACCGTCCACGTGCATCGCCAGCACGTCATGGAAAAAACCGGGGTCAGCAGTGCGGCCGAGCTGGCACGCCTGATTCTGCGTGCCGACCCGGCCGGTTTGGACGATTAAAACCGCTTAATTGCTAGCGGGGGCTGCCTGCTTTTCTGCCTCGCGTTGTTTGGCAGCAGCACGTGCGGCGGCAACGGCCCGGGCTTTATCGGCCAGCGGTGGGAATGGACCATATTTGTGCTGATCGGCGGAGGCACCGTCGACATAGGGTGGGAAGGCAGAGTCGATCGGCTTGTTCCAGCGGGCGGGGAAGTCCTTGTCCAGGTTAGCCTTGTGCGGGCGTGGCTTGGAGACGATATAACCCGCAACATCAAACGCCTGATCATCGGTCAACGTCGGATTTTTATGGTTCGTTCCCATCGGCATGTTGTGCTTGATAAAGCGCATCGCCATGATCAGACGGTTCATGCCGGCACCATCGTTGAACGAATCCGGTCCCCAGACGGGTGGGAAGATATAGCCTTGGGCATCACCCTTCTTGCCAACTCGCTTACCCAGGCCATCATCGCCGTGGCAGCTGGCGCATTGTTCGTTGTAGATCTTCTCACCGGCGGCCAGGTCAGCGCGACGGTTGGGCGGCTTCGACGGGAAGGTGGCACTCCCTTCCACTTTGGCGCCGACAGGAATGCCGGTTGATAGGAAGTGGATATAGGTCACATAAGCCTTCATCTCTTTGGAATCCAGCGGC
>JALRJN010000081.1 GCA_023261185.1 Porticoccus sp. | reverse complement strand
CTGCTATACATCGACTTGTATAACTTCTCGGTCATCAATGATACCTGTGGTCACAATGCCGGTGACGAGTTGCTCTGCCAGTTTGCACGCATGCTTGAGAAGCAGGCGGAGCCAAGGGATGTGGTTGCCCGCATTGGCAATGACGAGTTTGCCTTGCTGCTCAATCAGCGCACGGTGGAGGAAAGCCGTGAGGTGGCAGAGCAGTTACTGTGGCAGATCAAGGAATTCAGTTTTCCTTGGGGAGAGCGGCGCCTGAAGGTCGGCGCCAGTATTGGCGCTAAGGTGATTGACCGCAGTACCACTTCTGAAATTGATGTGCTGGTGGCGGCTGGGACCTCCTGCGCCACGGCCAAGGAATCGGGGCGCAACCGCATTCACTTCAATTACCGCAGTGTTGAGGTGGCCCAGCGCCAAAGTGTTGCGGAGTGGATTCCAATTATTACCGATGCGCTGGAGGAGGACCGCTTTGTTCTCTATTGCCAGCCCATTGTGCCTGTGACCGAAAGCCGGGCCAGCAAGGTGCGGCATTATGAAGTGTTGGTGAGAATGGTGGATCGCCAGGGCGAGATTGTCCCGCCCGGTAAATTTATTCCAGTGGCGGAGCACTACGGATTGATCGAGGATATTGACCGCTGGGTCCTGAACCGTATCTTTGACCACCTGCAGTATCATCCGAACAAAGAACAGCGGTTTGCCGTCAACCTCTCGGGTAACACTATCAGTGACGAAGGGTTGAAGGACTTTATCATCAACAAGTTTAAGTCCACGGGGGTCAGTCCCCAACGACTGCAGTTTGAGGTGACGGAAACTGCGGCCATACGCCATTTTGATCGCGCTATGGACTTCATTAACGCGCTCAAAGATCTCGGCTGTTATTTTTCCCTGGACGACTTTGGCAGCGGCCTGTCATCCCTCGGCTACCTCAAGGAGTTGCCCGTCGATTACCTGAAAATTGATGGCAGCTTTATCCGCAATATGGAGTTGAATGAAGTTGATTACTCCATGGTTAGCACCATTAATCACCTCGGACATATCATGGGCATTTCCACCATTGCCGAATGTGTCGAGAACAGCAGCCAGCTCTCCATGCTTCAGGAGATCGGCGTCGATTATGCGCAGGGCTTCCTGATTGCCCGCCCCATGCCACTCGATAATCTGCGTTAAAGGCTGGAAGGCAGCGTGCTCTCGAAGGCGCCCAGTATTTCCGGGTAAGCATTCAGATCCAATCTTGGCCCAAACTGGCTGACAATGCTGGCCGAAGCGAGGCTGGCTAGTTGTCCCGCCATGGGGTAATCCAGGCCGTGGGTGATGCCATAAAGAAAGGCACCCGCAAACATGTCGCCGGCACCGTTGGTGTCAACAGCGGTAACGGCATGGGGCTGGATGCGGTAGAACTCATTGCCATCACAAACCAGAGCGCCTTCGGCACCTAGCGTTACGGCGAAACTGTTGCTGATCTCAAGTAATTGCCTGGCGGCACTGTCTATATCATCACAACCGGTCCAGCCCAGCGCTTCTGCCTGATTGCAGAACAGCAGGTCGACACGCCGTCCGATCATCTGCTGCAAGCCGTCCTTGAAATAGGTCACCATGCCCGGGTCGGAAAGGCTCAGAGCGGTTTTCACGCCATGTTGTTCAGCAATCTCTCTGGCGCGTATAGCGGCCTGACGCCCACTGTCCGAGGTAACCAGGTACCCTTCCAGGTAGAGGTATTCAGAATTGGCAATGGCCTCCGGGTGTAACTCCTGTTCAGATACGGTTTCGCTGACACCGAGGTAGGTGTTCATGGAACGTTCCGCATCCGGTGTGATCAATACCAGGCACTTGCCGGTAATACCGTCGGTGAGTTTACCGTTATGGTGGTAGTCTACCCCCGCATCCGCCAGGTCATCGAGGTAGAAGCGTCCATGTTCATCATCGGCCACCTTGCAGGAATAGAAGGCTTTGCCTCCAAAGCTGCTGACCGCAATGATGGTGTTGGCAGCAGAGCCACCGCTGGCCCTTTTGGAGGCGGTGAGGTGATCCGAGAGGTGTTCAAGCAGTTCATGATGACGCTGTTCGTCCACCAGTGTCATCAATCCCTTGTCGACCTGTAGCTGTTGCAAATCCTGGTCTGTGACTTCAATTTCGGTATCAACCAGGGCGGCGCCCAGGCCATAAACATGGTATTTGGTCATTGGAAAAGGCGTTTATGAAAAGGAATGAGGGGGCTATTATGCCCGGCGCCCTGTCAGAGTAAAGAAGGGGTTCGGGCTTATAGTATTGCTGAACCTCCAAGGAGAGTTTTTTGGCGAGAAAGACGAGAAAAAAGAAGCCGCGCACCCGGCGTAGATCCTCCCAGGGTCGTCGTTGGTTTTGGCGGTTACTGCTGCTTGGCCTGGTGGTTTCGTTGCTGGCGCTGCTGGTGCTCGATGCGGTGGTGTACCAGAAGTTTTCCGGCAAGAAATGGTCGCTGCCTTCCCATGTTTGCAGTCGTGCTCTGGAGCTATATCAGGGGCAGTCTCTGGGGCGGGAACAATTGCAGTGGGAGTTGGGCAACCTGGGGTACCACCGGGTTTCAGCTGCAAAAAACCCGGGGGAATACAGTGTCTCCAGCAATCGTGTGGAGCTTTATTCCCGGGGATTCGAGTTCTGGGATGGCTCAGAGCCTGCTCGCCTGATGCGGGTTGCTTTCCAGGGCGACAGTGTGCTCGGCTTGACGGACAGTCGGGGAGCACCGCTGCCTTTGGCTCGGCTGGAGCCGATGGTCATCGGCGGTATTTACCCCGCGCACAAGGAAGATCGTGAGCTGGTCAAACTGGAGCAGCTTCCCCCCTCGCTGGCGGATGGGCTTATCGCTGTTGAAGACCAGCGTTTTTACCAGCACCACGGCTTGTCTTTTCGGGGGGTGGCCCGTGCCATGGTGGCAAATCTCAAAGAAGGGCGCCTTGCCCAGGGGGGCAGCACGCTTACCCAGCAGCTAGTGAAAAACTTTTATCTCAACCAGCAGCGGACCCTATCGCGCAAATTGCTGGAAGCCCTGATGGCGGTGATGCTGGAAATACATTTCAGTAAGCAGGAAATTCTTGAAACCTACATTAATGAAGTTTACCTGGGTCAGGCAGGTGACCGGGCGGTGCACGGTTTTGGTCTCGCCAGTCGGCATTACTTCCAGCGATCCGTTGAAGAGCTCGAGCTGCAGCAGGTGGCGCTGCTGGTTGGGATGGTTAAAGGGGCTTCCTATTACAACCCGTGGCGCCAGCCGGAGCGGGCTTTGCAGCGCCGCAACCTGGTGCTGACACTGATGGCGGAGCAGGGTGTGATTACACCGGATGCGGCGCGTCGGGCTCAGCAGAAACCACTGGGGGTGTTACCCCAGCAGCAGGGGCGTGGAGGCCGCTGGCAGTATCCGGCGTTTTTGGATCTGGTGAAAAGGCGGCTGCGTGAGCAGTACGACGAAGAAGACCTTCAGACAGAGGGGTTGCGGATCTTCACCCGTTTCGATCCGCAAGTGCAGCGCAAGCTTGAGGCCCGAGTGGCCAGCCGGATTGATAATCTGGAGCAGGGGTATCGGATTGAAACCGGAAAACTACAGGGTGCTGCCGTCGTTGTCCGGGTTGGCTCCGGAGAGGTGGTGGCCATGGCCGGAGATCGCCAGGCGGGGTATGCAGGTTTTAATCGGGCCCTGGATGCCCGGCGTCAGATTGGTTCAACGGTGAAGCCTGCCGTGTATTTGGCGGCTCTGGAAAGGCCGTCACAATATACGCTGGCCTCCCTGATCGATGACTCTCCCCTTTCCGTAAAGGCGAAGGATGGTGATGTCTGGGAGCCCCGCAATTTTGGTCGCGAAAGTCATGGTCCGGTACCCCTCTATGAAGCACTGGGGCAGTCCTATAACCAGGCGGCAGCGCGCCTGGGGCTGGAGCTGGGTGTCGACAAAGTCGTGGATGCGCTGCAGCGGTTGGGTTACGAAGGGCATCTTCCACCCTTGCCATCGTTGATGCTGGGTGCGGTATCCATGTCTCCGGTTGAAGTGGCACAGCTTTATCACACCATCGCCGCCAATGGCTTTTATACTCCCTTGCGTGCCATTGACTCGGTGTTTACTTCTACCAATACGCCTCTACAGCGTTATCCCTTTGAGAGTGAGCAGCGTTTTGACCCCCGTGCAATGCACCTGCTGCACTATGCCATGCAGGTCGTATTGCGGGAGGGAACCGGGAAAAGTGCCTACCGGCGACTACCCGAGTCGTTGGTGTTGGCGGGCAAAACCGGCACCACCAACGATCAGCGGGACAGCTGGTTTGCCGGTTTCAGCGGCAATTATTTGAGTGTGGTGTGGCTCGGTCGTGATGACAATGGAAAAACACCCCTCACCGGTGGTACTGGTGCCCTGCAGTTGTGGACGGATATCATGGCCAGCCTGGATAACCGCTCTATGGTGTTTAACCAGCCGGATGGTGTCAGTTACTATTGGGTCGAACCCGCAAATGGTTTGTTGAGTCGCGAAGGTTGCGCGGGTGCCCGATATCTTCCCTTTATAGATGGCAGTGAGCCGCGTCAGCAGAGTGGCTGTCGCCCGGACACGCTTGAGGGAGTTATAGATTGGTTCAAGGGTAAATTCGGATGGTGATTAACGGACGGCTTTTTCTAGCCATTCTGCTGTGTAGTTTGCTGGCAGGTTGTGCGCAGGTATATGTGCCGGTCAGTGAATCCAAGTCGCCGCCCAGTAACTTGCCCAGCACTTTTCCGCCACCGGAAACCCAGGCGCCTCCGGCCTCACCCCCTGTGGCGACAGAGTCAGAGTCCGCGAAGCGCATTGAGCCAACAACCTCCAATACTCCGGTCAAGGGCAACAGTGCAGTGGCCTCATTGCTGGATGAGGCCTGGCGCCTCAGTCGGGCCCGTGAATATGATCGCTCCAATGCGGTGGCAGAGCGAGCCATGCGTATCGACCATGCCGAGCCGGAAGTTTACTTGGTGATGGCCACTAACTATGTTGCCATGACACAGCTGCAACTGGCTGAGCAGTTGGTACGCCAGGGGCTGCCGTTGGCAGGTCAGAAGCCGGGTGTAAAGGCCGAGTTGCAGTCCTTGCTGACGCGGATCAGGAGTGGCTATTAGCAAGTGAGTGGCTGGTTGTCGGATGGCTTGTCATAGCACTTGTAATTCTGTGGAATTCGTCACACTATGCATTTTTATTTCTTCAAATGCAGTCTTATTTTCAAGGCTGGGGGTGCGACGGGTAAATGAGCAATTGGCATGGACTTTCCGACCGGGGAGTAGCCATGATCCGCGAACTGGTTCTTGAAACGTCGCGGACAGCTTTCAAGACCTTCTTGCACACCGTTCACGACCGCCTGATTGACTACGCTCAAAAACCCACTGAGGGTGATCAGGGTTTTGAGTTTCTTCATGCTCGTTCGCAGATCAGTGCCCGCCACAATGAAATTTTACGCATTTTTCTGCGCTCTTTGGATGAAGCTTTTGATCGCTTTGCCGAGCAGGAGCAGAAGGGTGGCATAGGTGCTGTCGATGCCGGGTCGCCCGCTGGTAAAAATGCCGCAAACATCTCTCTGATGGAGGACGCAGATGTTGAGGAAGACCTGGCTCTTTCCTCCATTCGCAAGCGTGCTGAAGTGGATAATACGGAATGGCTTTGGGCGTTGGGTCGGCGTATGAGTATGCTGTCTTCACGGCAGATTGACGAAGAATTGCAGTTGCCTTTGGCGCCAGGCAGCTTTTGCCAGGCGATCAAGCAGTCCATGGCCGTCGCCATGATTCCGTTGCAGGCCAAGCTGGTGATCTACAAGCTGTTTGAACGGCAGTTTATACCGGAGCTCAGTGAGCTGTACCAGCAGGCCAATGCCAAACTGGTGGAGCTTGACGTTTTGCCACACCTCGATTATGAGGTGGAAAAGGCGAAGTTGGGAGACACGGGCCGGTTTACTGGGGCGGAACCCAGAAAGCGCACGCAATCTGCCGCGGAAGCCCGAATTCCCGTGTTACAGGATGTGGTGACCACCGGAATACATCCTGTAGCTGCCCCTTCAAAGGATTTGCCAGCCGGGGAATATCAGAGTCAGCTTCTCGACAGTATCTCCCAATTGCAGCAGCAACTGCTGGCCGCAGCCCCCCAGCACCGGGTGGCCAGGCCGGGCCAGCCGGTGCAATATACCGAGCGCCAGCTGGTAGAAGCCGCCGTTCAATTACAGCAATTTGACCAGGTGATCGCGGCAGATATTCTGGCCGTTGCCAGCCAGATCAAGCCGCTGGATATTGTCCGTGCCAGAGACAACCTGCTACACCAATTACAGCAGATTACCCACGCCGAGGAAGCGCCGGCACTGGGTGACAAGGACGTGCGTACCATTGAGCTGGTGGGTATGCTGTTTGAATACATCCTCAACGATGAGCAGATACCCGATTGCGTCAAAGCGCTGTTAAGCTACTTGCACACCCCAATTCTCAAGTTGGCGTTTGTCGAATCCGACTTTTTCCGGCACCAGGAACACCCTGCACGGTTGCTGCTGAATGCCATGGCGGACGCCGGGTCCCAGTGGGTTAGCAATGACGGCTCCTGCCAGTTCGATATGCTTGAGCAGATAAGGAAGACAGTGCGCGAAATACTCGGCAGTGAAGAGTTGGATACGCGGAAACTGGCGGCGCTGTTGATGGCCTTCAACGGTTATGTGCAGAAAGTGGAAATGCGCATACGGCTGTTGGAAAAGCGCGCTATGGAGCGCGCCCGTGGAGAAGACCGCCTGATCGAGGTGAAGCAGCGAGTCAACCTGGAAATCCACAAGCGCATTGCCGACCGGGAGATACCCTCGGCGATGTTGCTGTTCCTGCTGCAGCCATGGTCTGATTACATGGCCCACCTGTTGTTGCGCTATAGCGATGACTCTGAACAGTGGCGGCAAGCCCTTGGGCTGGTGGAAGATATGCTTTGGGGTCTGGAGCTAAGTGGTTCGGCCGGTGAGTGGCTGCGTTGGCGCCAGAATTACCTGTGGATGGAGTCCCTGATTGATAAATGTTTTGATGTGATCGGTTACGACACAGACAAGGCGTTAAAGCTGAAACGCTCCATTAGTCGTATTTATCAATTGCGTGAACGCAATCTGAAACCGGAAGCGGCCACCGAGGATATTCGCAAGCGTCTGGTTCAGATGTCTGAGCGCAGAGCGGGTCAACGTGCCGATATGTCGCACCTGAGCAATCAGGAAAAAACCATTATTGAAAAGCTGCGCCTGATGGAATTTGGCACCTGGTTTGAGTACAAAAATGGCCGTCGTGAAAAGGTAGCCTGGTTTAATCCTAATAGCCTACAGTTCCTGTTCGTCGATCAAAGTGGTAAGCGTTCCGGGATGAAAACCGGCAACGAGCTGGCGCGGGCCATCAGCAATGGCGACCTGCGCATGATTGGTGCCAGTGACAAGCCGCTGGTAGAGCGCTCCATGGAATCCATCTTCACAGACCTTAATGGCCGCGCCCATGCCAGGGCTTCCGGTGCACAACATGTCGGCTGACAATGAACGCCGGCGTCTGCCGCGACTTCAGCTCGACCTGCAGGTCGAGCTGGTGGATCAGGCCAGCGGTGATACGTTGGGTGTGCTGGTGAACGTGCATCTGGAGGGCTTCCTGATGATGGGAGGATTAACCCTCAAGCCCGACCACCTGTATACCGTGGAATTAAGGCCAATTACACCTGTGCCATCACTTGAACCTGTTACCCTGACGATGGACTGTCTGTGGACAAGGGCTATGGGTCAGCAGGACCGTGTATGGGCAGGCTGCCAGATTGTTGATTTGGCTCCTGATGAAAAGCAAAAATTGGCTGCGATGATTGAGCAATTTGCCCATGAAGCGGCCGAAGAAGAGCAACACCAGCGCATGGCCTAGACGCTGGTTGAAAAACTATTTGTGCATCGTCCTTGTCAGGACCAGAACCTTAAAGCTTCGGTCTTCTGCCACCAGTTCAACCGTTAATCCTTCCTTTTCAGCACAGTTTTCCAGTGGCACAAAACGGTTCACCACGAACAGGGCCTTTCCGCCGTGTTTCAGGTGTTGGTGGCAACTGGCTACAAACTGGCTGGTCAGATCGCCATCGGTGACAAAACCCTGGTGAAAGGGCGGATTGCAGAGCACCACGTCAAAGCGTTCGGCAATGCTGCTGCCACAATCAGCAGCAATCACATCTCCTTTGATGCCCAAGGCTGCAAAGTTAGCCTCGCAGCTTTTGATTGCTGCCGCATTGTTGTCGGTGGCAACGATACGGGCGCTGCAGTATTGCGCGGCCATGCAGGACAGGAAGCCGTATCCGCAACCCAGGTCGAGGAGCGTGTCCTGCTCGCCAATGCTGGCCAGGAAAGTTTTGAGCTGGGAAGCCAGCAGGGCGCTGCCCTGGTCCACCTTGTTCCAACCGAACTGTCCGGGTTTGCTCTGTAATGTTAGCCCGTCGGTATTGATGCAGGCACGAAGCTGACGGTAATCGTTGTCTTCCAGCGGTGGGTTATCTGCATCTGACTTTTGCAATGTGGCGAGATACAGGGTGCCATGCTTCTCCGGTTTGCGGGGGTTTCCCAGGTAGCGGCCAGCTTTGTCCGCATAGGTTTTTATGCCATCACTTTTTTCACCGATCAGGGCGAGGGTGCCACTGGCACCTAGCAGTCTTCGGGATTGATTAATGATGTGGTGGGTGAGGGCCTTTTCCTTGGCGACACGAAACAGGATTTGCGCAAATTCCCCTGATGCCAGGGCATCGAGATCAAAGTCGTTAAATTGGCAGTTAAAGCCTGCCTTGAGTGCGCTCTGATAAAGGTTGTAGCGGTTGGTGACAATCATCAGGTTGTCAGGTTGCAATTGGTGTAATGGCGCGGAGCCAAGATTTTCATCCGCCACCAGTAACTGGGGGCCGTTGCAACGCCGCTGCTGTTGCGCCAGCAATGCCATACCTGAATTATTCATGAGCCCCCACGCTATCGATCTCTTCCTGTGTCAGAGCCCGGTACTCACCTGGAGCGAGTGCCGGGTCCAGTACGATATCGCCCATCTGCTCGCGGTGCAGGGCCGTCACCAGGTTGCCTACGGCAGCGAACATGCGTTTGACCTGATGATATTTGCCCTCGCTGATGACCAATAGCGCATGATGAGTGTCCATGATGGTGAGTTGGGCTGGCAGGCAACGGCGTTTTTCCCCTTCCAGCCACAGGCCGTCGGCAAACTTTTTAATCAACGCCTCGTCGAGGGGTCGATCGACCGCTACCCGGTAAGTTTTGAGGCAATGGCTGCGGGGTGAGGTGACGCGGTGATTCCACTGGCCGTCGTCGGTGATCAGAAGCAGGCCGGTGGTGTCGAGGTCAAGGCGACCTGCAATCTGCAGTTGCTCCGGACGAGGCTCGTCCAGTAAGTCGATGGCGGTGGGATGATCGCTGTCCTTGCTGGCGGAGACAACGGCAGCGGGCTTGTTCAGCATCAGGTAACGGGGTCCTGGGGTGTGGATGGCAATGCCGTCCACGCAGACCTGATCGTTGTCGCTGACAATTTCTCCCGGGTTACTCGCAGGCAAGCCGTTCAGCTCCACCAGCCCCTGGCGAACCAGTTGTTTTACCTGGGAGCGAGAATAGTCTGAGGCGTTGCTAATGTAGCGGTCCAAGCGCACGGGCAATATTCCGGGTTTGTGTCAGGGCGAGTTTGCGCCATGGGATCGATGCGGACAATGCCCTTCATAGGCATTAGTCGCGAAGACTGATGATTTCCCACTGCCGCTGTTCGGCGACGGATCGTAATTTCGGGCAGGGGTCAACGGCCACGGGCCGGTCGACAATCTCCAGTAAAGGCAGGTCATTGATGGAATCACTGTAAAAGCTGCTGCCATCGAGACTCTTGCCGGTTTCCGCGAGCCAGGCATTCAGGCGTACGACCTTGCCTTCCTTGTAGCTCGGAACGCCGCTGACCCGTCCGGTGTAGTGCCCGTTGAGTTGCTCCGGTTCGGTGGCGATCAGCACATCGGCTCCCAACTTGTTGCTGATGGGTTCAACCACAAAGCGGTTGGTGGAGGTGATGATGATGATCAGGTCGCCTTGGTCACGGTGCTGCTGTAACAGTTGCTCGGCTCGTGGCAGCCACATGGGTGCAATCACTTCCTGCATGAACATGTTGTGAAGAGTCAGTAGCTCTCCCTTGTCCACCTCTGCCAAAGGTTGCAGGGCAAATTCAAGATAGGCGTTCATATCCAAATTGCCGGCTTGATAGTCCCGGTAGAAGCGGTCATTCATTTCGCTGTAATAGGCCGGGTCTACCCTGTTTTGAGAGACCAGAAACTCTCCCCAGCCGTGGTCGCTGTCCCCGGCGATAAGGGTATTGTCGAGGTCAAACAGGGCAATAGACATGGCTAAGTGGTCTCATTTGGAGCAAAAGGCGGCATAGCTTAACGAGAGATGGGACTGTCCTCAACTGCGTATTTAGGGTAACTTTGCCTATTGGCATGAATATAAATAAGAAAAAATCCAGGGTTTAAATTGTGGTAGATCGCGAAGGGTTTCGGCCCAACGTAGGTATTGTGATTTCCGATGGCGTAGGCAAATTGCTCTGGGCCAAGCGTATTGGCCAGGATGCCTGGCAGTTTCCCCAGGGTGGTATTAACCGTGGGGAAAAACCTGAAGATGCTCTTTATCGTGAGCTTTTTGAAGAGGTCGGACTGGAACCGGAGGATGTAAAAATCCTGGGTTGTTCCCGGGGCTGGCTGCGTTACCGCCTCCCTAAGGCCATGCAACGGCGCAACAGTAAACCTCTGTGTGTCGGCCAAAAACAAAAATGGTTTTTATTGCAGCTGGTGGGTGAGGAAACCCGTATCCGTCTGGACCTTAACGTTAAGCCGGAGTTCGATCACTGGCAGTGGGTCAACTACTGGTATCCAGTTGGCCAGGTCATTGACTTCAAAAGAGATGTATATAGAAAAGCGCTCAAAGAGCTGGCGCCTTTGCAGTGTGAGATGGAGCGTAGGAACTAGATGCTCGAATCGCTCAGAAACATTGTTCAGGAGGTCAACGCAGCCAAGGATTTTGGCGAAGTCCTCCGTCTGATTGTTCACCTCGTGAAGCAGGTGATGAATACAGGTATGTGTTCTGTATACCTGTACAGCCCGTCGACGAATACCTATGTGCTGATGGGCACAGATGGTCTCAACCCCGATTCGGTGGGCAAAGTGCATTTGTCGACCCGTGAGGGCCTAGTGGGTTTGGTCGCCTCCAGAGCTGAGCCCATCAATCTGGAAGACGCGGAGACACACCCCAATTTTGCTTTTTTCCCGGAAACCGGTGAGCAGCGCTACCGTTCGTTTCTGGGTGCTCCCATTATTCATCACCGTAAGGTACTCGGCGTGCTGGTGGTCCAGCAGCAGGACCGTCGTCGCTTTGATGAAAGTGAAGAATCTTTTCTGGTAACAGTTTCTGCGCAGCTCGCGGGTGTCATTGCCCATGCTGATGCCACCGGTGAGTTGGACCGCCTGCTCAATCCTCGCGAGGTGGCGATTCACGAACGTATCTATCCCGGCGTGGCGAGCGCCCCCGGTGTTGCCATTGGCACGGTGGTGGTGGTGGCGCCTTCTGCCGATCTGAATGCTGTTCCCGAACGCCGGGCAGTGGACATCGAAGCGGAACTCTGCCAATTCCGGCAGGCGATGGAGCAGACCAAGCGGGATATCCGCGCTCTCGATGCCAGTATGGTTGGCAAGCTCAGTGATGAGGAGCGGGCATTGTTCGATGTGTATTTACGCATGCTCGACGATCACGCAATGGGCGGAGAAGTGATCGGCATGATCAAGGAAGGGTTGAGTGCACAAAGCGCTTGGGCACAAGTGGTGTTGGGCCATGTGCGCATGTTTAAAAGTATGAAAGACAGCTACCTGCGCGAGCGCGCCTCCGATGTCGAGGATCTGGGTCGCCGGGTATTGGCTAATCTGCAACAGGGTGAAACCAAGCGCACTTCGTTTCCCGAGCACATGGTCATGATGGGTGAAGAGCTGTCTGCGGCTTCATTCGCAGATGTGCCTCTGGAGAAGGTCGCCGCGATTGTTTCCGTGAAAGGATCGCGCAACTCCCATATGGCGATTCTGGGCAGAGCCATAGGTATCCCCACCGTGATGGGAGCAGTGGATCTGCCCTGGGGTCGCCTGGAAGGGGAGGAAGTGATCGTCGATGGCCATACTGGGCAGGTCATCGTGTCTCCCCGGGAAGAGTTGCGCCAAACCTACATGCAACAGATCTATGAAGAGAAGTTGCTGGCAGCAGACCTGGAAAAACTGACGGACGAACCCTGTGTTACCGCCGATGGACACCATTTGTCCCTGTGGGTAAATACCGGCTTGCGGTTGGACTCTCAACTATCATTGGATCGCGGTGCGGAAGGTGTGGGACTTTATCGCACAGAAATCCCGTTTCTGATGCTGGATCGCTTCCCTTCCGAGGAAGAGCAGCGCAAAGCCTATCGGGAACATCTGGAAATGTTTGCGCCCCGCACGGTTACCATGCGCACCCTGGATATTGGTGGCGACAAGGATTTGCCCTATTTCCCCATCGAAGAGGCCAACCCGTTTCTTGGGTGGCGAGGTATACGCATCTGTCTCGACCACCCGGAAATTTTTCTGGTGCAGTTGCGTGCCATGATGCGTGCCAGCGAAGGGCTGAATAACCTCAGTATTCTGCTGCCGATGATTTCCAATGTGCCGGAGCTGGAGAGTGCCCTGCAGCTCATTTACCAGGTTTACGACGAACTTACCGAGGAAGAGGGCTACCAGATTGAAATGCCCAATGTCGGCGCCATGATCGAGGTGCCCGCGGCGGTGTACCAGATTCGTGAATTGGCCCGGCGGGTAGATTTTCTCTCGGTGGGAACCAATGACCTGACACAATACTTGCTGGCAGTGGATCGCAACAACCCTCGCGTGGCGGAGCTTTACCACGCCTGCCACCCCAGCGTACTGCGTGCCCTCTGGGCGATAGCCGAAGGCGCCCGCGGTGAAGATACCCCGGTCAGTGTGTGTGGCGAAATGGCAGGCGATCCCATTGGTGCCGTGTTGTTGATGGCACTGGGTTTCAGGGTGCTGTCCATGAGCGCTACCAACCTACTCAAGGTGAAAGCCATTCTCCGGCAAGTCAGCCTTTCCGAGGCAGAACAACTGCTCGAGGAAGTGATGTTGATGCCCGATGCCGGTTTGGTGTGGCGGCACATGGAAAAAGCACTTAAAAAGCCGGAAGTGGCAGCACTGTTTCGTGGCAGTAGTAATGTTCACTGATCCTTTTGTGTGAAGTGAAACTCCTTTAACTCCCCCTTGGCGCCACCCTGCTGATAGCTCTGCTCCAGGACGTGACACTGGCCGTTGCGGTCTTTCATGAAAACAGTGGTGCTGCGTGTGCCATAGTGTTTGGAGTGGATGAATGGTGGCGACAGTAGGCGTTCCAGTTCAATGCCCACACCGGTATCTGGCAACAATTCATCGTCATACGGCGTATCTCTCTGTAACGCTTTCAGCAGCAGTCCTGGATCGGGCTTTTGGTCTCTGATCAGGACCTGCAAGGCATCCCTGGCATGGTTGGCCTTGGGCCAGGGGGTGTCCAGAAGATGATTGGACAGGGTGAAAATTCCAGCCTCCAACGTTTGCAGCCTCCCCGTGCGGTTGGGGCAGTACAACAGGCTTTGATCATCACCAAGCAGCAGGTTGAAGGGGCTGTAATCATTGCTTTCCGCAAGTACCCTGTTGCCGTAGTCAACCAGACTGCCAGCATGCTCGAGGCACCCGGTGGTCAGTGCCCCCCTGGAGCGTGGTGCATTCTCCGGGTGGGACTCCCGGTAGTTGGTGACTGCACTCCAGCGACCGTCCCGGCGAATACCCAGCCAGGTGCCACCAGCCAGCAGATCTCGACCACCAAGAATGTCCGGATTGTCCTCCCAGAAATGTGCTGCTGCAGTGGGGCGCTCATAGAACTCGTCGCGATTGGCCACCAGAATCAGTGGGTAGCGAGGGTGGGTTTGCCAGGCAAAGGCGATCAGACACATGGCGTTATTGTAGCTCACCAGTCGACAAGCTATGATCCCTGCAAACATAGCTGTTGTACATTGCCTTCATGCTGACTTACCCCGCCATTGACCCCGTTGCATTTTCCCTTGGCCCTTTTCAGGTGCACTGGTACGGCTTGATGTACCTGATCGGCTTTCTCGCCGCCTGGCGCCTGGCCCTGAAACGCAGCGAACGCCCCTGGTCTCCGGTGCGTCGCAAGCAGGTAGAAGACCTAGTGGTGTATTGCGCCTTCGGTGTGATCCTGGGTGGCCGGTTCGGTTATGTCATTTTTTATAATCCGGAAAAATGGCTGTCAGATCCACTCTGGTTGTTCCGAGTGTGGGAAGGTGGCATGGCTTTCCACGGTGGCTTAATTGGTGTGCTCATTGCGCTGTGGCTCTACACACGTCATATTCAGGGGTCTTTTCTGGCACTGGGCGATTTCGTGGCCCCCATGGTGCCCATCGGACTGGGCTTGGGCCGTCTGGGTAATTTCATAGGCCAGGAGTTGTGGGGGCGTCCCACCGACAGTTTTCTGGGTATGGTGTTTCCCAACGACCCGTTACAGCTGCCCCGTCATCCCTCCCAGCTGTACGAAGCGCTGCTGGAAGGCTTGGTGCTGTTTCTGGTGCTGATGTGGTTTTCCCGCAAGCCCCGCTCTGCGGGGATGGTGGGAGGCTTGTTTGTGAGTCTTTATGCCGTTTTCCGTTTTGTGGTGGAGTTTGTACGCTCCCCGGACAACCATATCGGTTTTGACCTGTTTGACTGGATGACCCGGGGGCAGTTGCTCTGCCTGCCCATGTTCGCGCTGGGGGGCACCGTTATGCTGTGGGCGTGGTGGCGTGGGCGAGCCACATCGACAGCCGTATAACTTTGTTAAAGGACAGACCATGAAGCAATACCTGGATCTGATGTGCCATATCCGCGACTGCGGTGTGAGCAAGGAAGATCGCACCGGTACGGGCACCCGCAGCGTTTTTGGCTATCAGATGCGTTTTGATCTCGCCGAGGGGTTTCCTCTGGTGACCACCAAGAAGGTGCACCTGAAATCCATTATTCACGAGCTCTTATGGTTTATCCGTGGCGATACCAACATCCGTTACCTGGTGCAAAATGGGGTCAATATCTGGAATGACTGGCCGTTTCAAAGTTGGTTGAACCAGACTGGTCAGGCGGACGACTTCCCGATGTATACCCCGCTGTGGCGGGAACAGATGAAAGTTTTTGTTGAGCGAATCAAGGAAGACGAAGAGTTTGCCTCCAGTTACGGAGACCTGGGGCCGGTGTACGGACACCAGTGGCGCAACTTTGAAGGCGTTGACCAGTTGGCGCAGGTGGTTGAGGACATCAAGGCAAACCCGGACTCACGTCGTCTGTTGGTTTCTGCCTGGAACCCCAAGGATATCCCGGTGATGGTCAAGTCGGGGTTGCCTCCCTGCCATAGCCTGTTCCAGTTCTACGTCACTGAAGGCCGTTTGTCCTGTCAGCTCTATCAGCGCAGTGCCGATGTGTTTCTGGGCGTGCCATTCAATATCGCCTCCTACGCACTGCTTACCATGATGGTGGCGCAGGTAACCGGTTTGAAGCCCGGAGATTTTGTTCATACCTTTGGCGATGCGCACCTGTATTCCAATCACCTTGAGCAGGTTGAGGAGCAGTTGGGGCGGCAACCCTTTCCCCTGCCGACGATGGCGATTAACCCGGATGTAAGCGATTTGTTCGCGTTTCGGTTTGAGGATTTTGAATTGCAGGGTTATCTGGCGCATCCCCATATATCAGCTCCGGTGGCGGTGTAAGCCCATGGCCGAATTGACGCTGTCTCTGATCGTGGCGATGGACCGCAACCGGGTGATCGGTTGTGATAACGCCTTGCCATGGCATCTACCGGAAGATCTCAAATATTTCAAATCGGTCACCATGGGCAAGCCCATTGTCATGGGTCGCAAAACTTTTGAATCCATAGGTCGGCCCCTGCCGGGACGGCTTAATATCGTGATTACCCGCAATACGGGCTGGCAGCATCCGGGTGTGGTTGTGGCTCATTCTCTCAGTGAGGCGCTGGTGCTGGCGGGCAATGATCCCCCGTCCAGGGAGGCGGGAGAAGTCATGGTGATAGGCGGGGAACAAATTTATCGAGCAGCCATCGAACAAGCATCACGCCTCTATATCACCCGGGTAGATACCGAGGTGGAAGGAGATGCATTCTTTCCCGACATCACAGAAGGCCACTGGCGGGAAGTGGAATGCCAGCAACCAGCCCAGCAGGGTGACACACCCTATTGCTTTCAGGTGCTGGAGCGTAGGCACTGAGATAAGCCGGCTATGCAGGGGCCGTTTGCCTCTGTGGTAGGTGGCTACGATAATGACAGCCTGGGTAACCCCGGGAAGCGGGCGTAACAGGAATTCCAATGATGAATAAAAAGCGTACCGATGCCAGAAACACCAGTTTCAGGTGGCGGCTGCTGCCAGCACTGCCGTTGTTGGTAATGGCGTCTTTGTCGCTGCAGGCGGCGGATGTTGACACCGTGTTAAAGGCGGAAAAGGACAAAACCAGTGCGGCCCAGGCTTCACAGAAACGTGTGGATGCTCTGGCAGATCAGGCCGATGAATTGTTCCAATCCTTCAAGCAGGTCAACAAACAGATAGAAAATCTGCAGGTTTACAACGCCCAGTTGGAGGCGCAGCTGGCAGACCAGCGCAGTACCCTGGCAGACCTCGCATCATCCATTGACAGCGCTGCTCAGATGGAGCGCCAGTTGGCACCCCTTACCCTGAAGATGATCGCTTCATTGGAGCAGTTTGTCGCACTGGATATCCCATTTCTGGTGGAGGAGCGCCAGGCCCGCCTGGAACGCCTGCGCAGCAATCAGTCCCGTGCAGATCTGAGCAGTGCCGAGAAATTCAGGCAGGTGTTGGAGGCTTACAAAATCGAAAGTGAATACGGCACCCGCATCGACAGTTACCCGGAAACACTGGAGATTGACGGGCAGAGACGGGAGGTGAACATCCTGCGTGTTGGTCGCATCGCCCTCCTTTACCAGACAGCGGATCAGCAGGTGACCGCCGTTTGGGATAAGCAGGCCAAAAACTGGCTGCAACTGGAAGGTAGTGATTATCGCCAGGCGGTTGCCCAGGGTATACGTATCGCCCGCCGTCAGGCAGCGGTGGATTTGCTGCAGTTGCCGATTCCGGCACCGGAGGTGGCGCAATGAGGATGCTGAAATCGGTGTTTCTCTGCGGTGTGTTGATTCTTGCCATGCCGGGCTGGGCCCTTGCCGAGGAGGCTGGTCAGGCACAGTCGGCTTCCCTGGATGAACTGTTATTGCGGATCAAAGAAGCGAGGCTTAGTGAGTCCCGGGAGCAGGCGGCTCGCGTCAGAGAATTCCAGCAGGCGAAGGCTGAAAAAGACAAATTACTGAAGCAGGCTAAGGCCACGGAACTTGCGGAAGAACAGCGTTCAGAGCAGCTGGAACAGGAGTTTGCGGACAATGAACGCCAGATTGCGGCGCTGGAAGCGCAGCTCCAGGAACGTCTTGGATCGCTGAAAGAGATGTTCGGCCACCTCACTGCGGCGGCGGGTGATACCCGCAGCACACTTAACCATTCTTTGGTGAGCGCCCAGTTCCCAGATCGCACCGATTTTCTGGATGATTTGATCGAGCGCATGAGCAGCAATACCCGCTTGCCATCCATCGCCGAAATCGAACAGCTTTGGTATGAAATAAATCGCGAGATGATTGAAGCCGGTAAAGTAGTGAGTTTCCCTGCTACCGTTATCGGGGCTGATGGTGAGCAGTCATCCCGCCAGGTCGTACGTGTTGGTGCCTTCAATTTGTTGTCCGAGGGTGCCTACCTGACCTACCGCCCAGAAACTGGCACAGTTGCTGAGCTGGCCCGTCAACCGGGTGGTGGTTATCAAAAAATGGCGTTGGAGCTACAGAGTAGCGGCGGCGGTTTTACCTCGGTGGCCATTGACCCAACCGGTCCCAGTGGTGGTTCACTGCTGGCGGCGCTGGTGAATAGCCCCGGCTGGCTGGAGCGCTGGCGGCAGGGGGGTGGTATTGGCTACCTGATCTCGGGATTGGGTGTGCTGGCGTTAATACTCGCCCTGTGGCGGCTCGTGATCCTTTCTGCTGTCTCACGCCGGGTCAGCCGACAGCTGTCCAAAGATGCGCCCGCCAATGACAACCCCTTGGGGCGGGTATTGCAAATTGGTCTGGACAATCCTGCATTGGATGCTGAGTCCCTGGAGCTTAAATTACACGAGCAGGTGCTGAAGGAGCGGCCATCCATCGAGGTGGGCCTGAACTGGTTAAAGATTATTGCCATGGTGGCACCACTGTTGGGTCTGCTAGGGACTGTCACGGGCATGATTATTACTTTCCAGGCAATCACATTGTTTGGCAGTGGTGATCCCAAGACGATGGCCGGAGGCATCTCGTCGGCACTGGTGACCACGGTTTTAGGGCTTTGTGTGGCTATACCTACGGTCTTGTTACACACCTTTGTGAATAGCCGTGCCCAGCGGATTCTGCACATCCTGGAAGAGCAGAGTGCCGGGCTGGTGGCGGAGCAGTCCGAGGCCCGCTGATGCCCTTTTTTCTGGCGGACATAGGCAAGCTGATTGATGCGGGCGGCCCTGTATTGTTGCTCATTGCCGGGTTGTTGCTGGTGATGTGGGCGCTGGTGTTTGAGCGCCTCTGGTACTTTCATTCCACCCTTAAGCGCGAGGCCGCTGAGGTGCTGGCGCGCTGGGAAAGCCGCCCCGAGCGTCGTTCGGTGAGAGCCCACCAGGTCCGCGAGGCACTTATTTCCAGTGTTGGGCTGAATATCAACCGCAACCTCTCCATGATCAGGGCCCTGATCGCCATTGCACCTCTATTGGGGCTGCTGGGTACTGTCACCGGGATGATCGGCGTGTTTGACGTACTCTCCCTTAGCGGCAGCGGTGATGCCCGCTCCATGGCAGCGGGTGTGTCGCGGGCGACCATTCCCACCATGGCAGGGATGGTGGCAGCACTTTCCGGCGTCTTTGCCAATACCTACCTGCGGCGGGTGGCTGATCGAGAGCAACAAATGTTGGCAGACCATCTGACCATGGATCACTGAGGGGAATGAGCCACGATGCGTGACCGCACCTATCGACAGCCTGAAACCCCGCAGACAATAGATCTGACACCGATGCTGGATGTGGTATTTATTCTGCTGATATTTTTTATTGTCACGGCCACCTTTATCCGAGAGCCGGGTGTTGATGTCCAGCGAACGGTGGCTGTGACGGCTGAACAGCAGAAACCGGCCATACTTGTGGCGGTAACGGCAGACAACCAGATCTGGATTGATGGCCAGCGCGTGATGCCGGAAAACCTGCGGTTACATATTCTCAGGCTGCGCAATGATAATCCCCGCGGAGGGCTGGTGATTCAGGCAGACCGGCAGGCGGAAATGGCGACATTAAGCAAGGTGTCTGATGTGGCCCGAGCGGCCGGCATTGATGCAGTGGCTGTTTCCACAGGGGATCGCTAGATCATGCTGTTGATACGGTATTTTGTGGCTGCAGGGCTGGCATTGCTGGTGACTCTTGCGCTGTTCCTGGGTATGCAGCGGTTGATTCAGTCCGTCAACGGCGAGGCCGCCCAACTATCAGGCCATCAGATAGCCGATATTTGGCAGTCGAAGCGCACCATTGAGGAGCAGCGCAAAACGACCAAGCCGGACAAACCGGAGGAGCCGGAGCGGCTTCCGCCACCTCCTCCCGAGATGCAACTGAGCACGAATACCCCGGTGAGCTCCGTGAGCATGGCCATGCCCTCTGCCAAAGGTCTGGATATTGGCCTCGGTGGTGCTTTCAGTCGGGATTCGGATTACATACCGGTGTATGTGCCGCAGCCGGATTATCCCCCGCGGGCGTTGCGTCAGGGGGTGGAGGGTTATGCCGTGGTCGAGGTGATTATTACCACCACCGGCAGTGTGCGGAACGCCAAGCTGCTAGAGGAATACCCCCCTAACAAGGACTTCGGCAAATATGCTCTGAAGGCGGCCCAGAAGCTTAAGTACAAACCCCGTGTGATCGATGGCGTCGCCGAAGAGGTCCCCGGTGTGTTGTATAAGTTTTCCTTCAGGATTTCCCGGTAATGCGCATGGAGTCGGGAAAAATCACTAAATTTCTCAAATTCGGTTCATGGCTGCTGGTCGCGTGGGTGTCCCTATGGCTGATGCCTGTAACGGCTGAGGAGGAAGCGGCTTCGCGGCAGTATGAGAATGTAAAAACCCGTCAACGTCAGGCGGTGGGCCAGGCCTGTGCCGTACAGTTGGAAAAAATCCAGAAAGTGTTTCAGAAGACTGATTCACCGGATGCACCCCGGCTCAGGGCATTGGTTGGCGAGTTAAGCGGGTTAACCGGCAAGGTTTGCAACAGCAGTTACGAAAAATCCCAGGTCTACAATCTGCTGGGGTACAGCCATTACTCGCTGGAGGACTACCCCCGGGCCATCGAAAGCTACCTGGCTCTGATTGCTGAGCCAGAGGTGGACGAGCGGCAGCGAACGGCGACTCGCTTCACCGTCGCACAACTCTATTTTTCCCTGGAGAAGTATGCCGAAGCCGCTCGGCAATTGGAGCTTTGGCAGTCTGAGGCCACCGTGGTCAGCCCCGAGGGTAAAGCGTTACTGGCGCGGACCTATTATTACCTGAACCGTAAGGCCGAG
>JALRJN010000005.1 GCA_023261185.1 Porticoccus sp. | reverse complement strand
TCCAACGTGCAGTTTGCCGTGAACCCCAAGGATGGTCGTCTGGTGGTGATCGAGATGAACCCCCGGGTTTCCCGCTCATCCGCCCTGGCGTCGAAAGCTACCGGCTTCCCCATTGCCAAGGTGGCGGCCAAGCTGGCGGTGGGTTATACGCTGGATGAATTGCAGAACGACATTACTGGCGGTGCTACGCCTGCGTCTTTCGAGCCCAGCATCGACTACGTGGTCACCAAGATTCCGCGTTTTGCCTTTGAGAAATTCAACCAGGCCAACGCCAAACTCACCACCCAGATGAAATCGGTGGGAGAGGTGATGGCCATCGGTCGCACTTTCCAGGAGTCCCTACAGAAAGCCCTGCGTGGCCTTGAAGTAGGCTCTGCCGGCTTTGAACCGAAGGTGGATGCTTCCTCCGAAGAGGGCATGGCCGAACTGCTCGAGCAGCTCAGCAACCCCGGTGCCGAGCGCATCTGGTATGTGGGTGATGCTTTCCGTGCCGGGATGACGGTGGATGAGGTATTTGCACACTCTGCTATTGATCGCTGGTTCCTGGTGCAGATTGAAGATCTGATCAAGCAGGAGCAGGCTCTGCAGGGCAATTCTCTGACGGCGTTGGATGAGAAAAAACTGTTCAGGCTGAAGCGCAAGGGCTTTTCCGATAAACGACTGGCGGTATTGCTGGAGACGTCGGAAGCCGCAGTGCGCAAGCACCGTCACAGCCTCGGTATTCACCCGGTTTACAAGCGGGTTGATACCTGTGCAGCGGAATTTGCGACGGCTACTGCCTACATGTACTCAACCTATGAGGAAGAGTGTGAGTCGCAGCCCTCAGGGCGTGACAAAATCCTGGTCCTTGGCGGTGGTCCCAACCGTATCGGTCAGGGTATTGAATTCGATTACTGCTGTGTTCATGCGGCGCTGGCCATGCGTGAAGATGGTTACGAGACCATTATGGTCAACTGTAACCCCGAGACCGTTTCCACCGATTACGACACCTCTGACCGGCTGTATTTTGAGCCCGTTACCCTGGAGGACGTGCTGGAAATCGTCCGTCTGGAGAAACCCAAGGGTGTCATCGTTCAGTTTGGTGGTCAGACGCCGTTAAAACTGGCCCGTGCCCTGGAAGCCGAAGGTGTGCCGATTGTTGGTACCACCCCGGATGCGATTGACCGGGCGGAAGACCGTGAACGCTTCCAGCAGATGATTCACAAGCTGGACTTGCTGCAACCACCCAACGCCATTGTCCGTTCCAGTGAAGAAGCGATAGGTGCAGCGGCAGGTATCGGTTATCCGCTGGTGGTCAGACCATCCTACGTACTGGGTGGCCGGGCCATGGAAATCGTCTACCGTGAGGAAGAGTTACTACGCTACATGCGTGATGCCGTGCAGGTTTCAGAAGATGCACCGGTGTTGCTGGATTACTTCCTGTCTTCGGCCATTGAAGTCGATATCGACGCGGTCAGTGACGGCGAAAATGTGGTGATTGGTGCCATCATGCAACATATTGAGCAGGCGGGAATTCACTCCGGTGACTCCGCCTGTGCCCTGCCGCCGTACAGTCTGCCGGAAGATGTGCAGAACGACATGCGCGACGTGGTTAAGGCCATGGCCGTAGAGCTCAACGTGAAGGGTCTGATGAACGTTCAGCTTGCCTGGCAGGATGGCAAGATCTATGTAATCGAAGTGAATCCCCGGGCATCACGTACTGTACCGTTTGTGTCCAAATGTATTGGTACATCCCTGGCAAAAATTGCGGCACGTTGCATGGTGGGCATGTCCCTCCCGGATCAGAACTTTACCCGCGAAATTATTCCGGCCTATTTCAGCGTGAAAGAGGCAGTGTTACCGTTCAACAAATTCCCGGGTATCGACCCGATTCTCGGCCCCGAGATGAAGTCCACCGGGGAAGTAATGGGGGTTGGCGATACCTTTACCGAGGCCTATGCCAAGGCAGAACTGGGTGCCAGTGACCCGATTCCCACATCGGGCACGGCGTTCCTCAGCGTACGCGATCCGGACAAGCCCGGCATTGCTAGTGTCGCCCAGGGGCTAATCAACTGTGGCTTCAAAATTGTGGCCACAGGCGGCACAGCTCAGCTGATTGAGGATGCCGGATTGCCGGTGGAGCGGGTGATGAAGGTCAAACAGGGTCGTCCGCATATTGTGGATATGATCAAAAACGACCAGATTGACCTGATTGTGAATACCACTGAGGGTCGTCAGGCGATTGCCGACTCATCCACCATTCGCTCCAGCGCGGAACAACACGGCGTGTATTACACAACCACGCTGGCTGGCGGTCAGGCGGTGTGCATGGCCCTGGCTCAAGCGGGTGAAATAAAAGTGAGACGATTGCAGGAACTGCATAAGAGGAATGTCTGATGCAAAAAATTCCCATGACGGTTGAGGGTGCGGAAAAGCTCCGCAAGGAGCTCGACAATCTCAAGAAAGTGGAACGCCCGCGTATCGTGGCGGCAATCGCCGAGGCCCGAGAACACGGTGACCTGAAAGAAAATGCTGAATACCATGCAGCCCGTGAGCAGCAGAGTTTTGCCGAGGGTCGTATTCAGGAGATTGAGGGCAAACTGGGTAATGCGCAGATCATTGATGTCACCAAGATGCCCGCCGGGGATAAGGTGATCTTTGGTTCCACTGTGAACATTATCAACCTGGATAACGACGAAACCGTGACCTACAAGATTGTTGGTGACGATGAATCGGATGTGAAATCCAACAAGATTTCCTACCAGTCTCCCATCGCCAGGGCGCTGATTGGCAAGGAAATTGGCGATATTGTTGTGGTCAGAACGCCGTCCGGCGACGTGGAATACGAAATAGATGATGTGAAGCACCTTTAAGTGCCAGTTGTTTATTCATGTGATTGTTGACGATCACCGCAAAGGGGCTGAAAAGCCCCTTTTTTTATGTTTGTCTTTCGCCAGCGCGGCTGAGTAACAGGGTTTGTCCGGTTTTTTCTTGCAAGCGTGTTGCTGGTGACGGAGTTGTGCGCCTTGTCGACGCCAATATTACTTTCTGCCAGTATGTGCCCTCAAAATAAAAACAGGGGGCATTTACATGCGCAAGGATATCGAGTTCAAAACCGAAGATGGGGTGACGCTACGGGGTTGGCACTATGTGCCGGAGGGTGCCCAGGGGCCAGTGCCAACCATCGTCATGGCCCATGGTTTTTCGGCCGTAAAAGAAATGTATCTCGACCGCTTTGCGGAAGCATTTGCCGAAGTCGGCCTGGCGTCCGTTGTGTTCGACAACCGCAACTTCGGGGCCAGTGATGGCGAGCCCCGTTATGAAATTGATCCCTGGCAGCAGGTTCGCGATTACCGCGATGCTATTACCTACGCCGAAACCCTGCCGGAAACCGATGCCCAGCGGATCGGTATCTGGGGGTCAAGTTACAGCGGCGGGCACGTTATGGTGGTGGGCGCACTGGATCGCCGGGTGAAGTGTGTGGTTTCCCAGGTGCCGCTGGCCAGTGGCCATCGCAACGTGCGCAGGCTGATTCGCTCTGATTACCTTGCCTCGGTACAGGCCATGTTCGATGAAGACCGTCGAGCACGAATGAACGGCGCGGCCCCGGCCATGATTCCTGTGGTAGCCGAGGACCCGGCGGCGCCTTCGGCACTGCCCACCCCGGACAGCTGGACCTGGTTCACCGAGACCGGAAAAACCCGTGCACCCTCGTGGCATAACGAGGTGACATTGCGTTCCGTGGAAATGTTCACCGAATATGAACCTATCAGTTATGCCCGCTATATCAGCCCGACGCCGTTTATGATGATTGTGGCGCTGGATGATGTGCTGACGGTCTCCGACCTGGCCCTTGAGGCTTACGAAGAGGCACTTGGTCCAAAACGGCTGGTGACTCTATCAGGGGGACATTTCGATGCCTATGTGAATGACTTCGAAGCGGCCTCAGGACCAGCGCAGGAATGGTTTCTACAGCACCTGGGCAAATAGCCCAGGTGCGCAACCATTTGCCGGTTAGTGAAGGGGCAGTGTGGCTGCGGGTATGGATTACCGCAGCAGGTTGGACAGGTGGGCGTTAGGTTTTTCTGAGCGGCGCAACAGCAGCACGATGTGGCCGATGGACTGTACGGCCTCGGCATGGAGCTTTTCGGTGATTTCGGCAATCACTTGCTGTTTGGCTTCTTTGCCGCCAACCGCCAGTTTTACCTTGATCAACTCGTGATCGTTCAGGGCTCGATCAATCTCGGCGAGAACGGATTCGCTGAGACCATTGCCAGCCACGGTCACTACCGGATTGAGATTATGGCCCAGTCGGCGCAGATGCTTTTTGTCCTCGTTGGAAAGTGTCATAGAATAGCTGTCCTGTTTAACGGCGCGTATTCTAGCCGAACTGCTATCAGGTTGATATGGGACGCTCAAAAAGCAGCCACCGCTGGCTGCAGGAACACAACAAAGACCACTACGTGAAGCGCTCCCAGCAGGAGGGCTATCGCTCCCGTGCCAGTTATAAGTTACTGGAACTTCAGGAAAAAGATCGCCTTTTTAAGCCCGGAATGACTGTTGTTGACCTCGGTTCTGCACCCGGAGGCTGGTCCCAGGTGGCGGTTAAACTGGTGGGTGATAAAGGGCGGGTAGTCGCTTCGGACATACTGCCCATGGACAGTATTGCCGGTGTGGACTTCGTGCAGGGCGATTTCACCGAGGAAGCTGTGTTTGAAGAAATTCTGCAATTGCTGGACGATGGGCAGGCAGACCTTGTAATTTCAGACATGGCCCCCAATATGAGTGGTATGAAAGCGGTGGATCAGCCACGGGCCATGTATCTGGTAGAGTTAGCGCTTGATTTAGCGTCTCAGGTTTTGAAACCTGAGGGCGTTTTTGTTGCCAAAGTATTCCACGGCGAGGGTTTTGACAGCTTTCTACAGGAGGTTAAAAGCCGTTTTCAGCGGGTGGTAACCCGCAAACCCGATGCTTCCCGGTCCCGTTCGCGGGAAGTTTATCTGGTGGCCCGTGGTCTAAAGTAACAGTAAAAGAGTATTAGTTAGCGGGGGCCATTCAGAAGTGGTCCCCTGTGTTGCTGCACGATGGATGTCGTCAGCATTAATGTGAGGAAGTTTAGTTGAACGATATGGCCAAAAATCTAGTGTTGTGGCTGATTATCGCGGCGGTATTGCTGTCGGTATTCCAGAATTTTAGTCCCCCCGCCAAAGAGGATGAGATCAGTTACTCCTCTTTCATTGAAGAGGTGCAGACAGGTCGGATCACCAATGTAGAGATCCAGGGTCTGACCATCGAGGGCAAGCGCGCCGACGGTAGTAGCTTCAAGACCATTCGCCCCAATGTCCCGGACTCCGGGCTGATGGGCGACCTGCTCAACAACAACGTCACCGTTCAGGGACGTGAGCCGGAACAGCAGAGCCTGTGGACGCAACTGCTGGTAGCATCGTTCCCGATTTTGCTGATCCTGGCCATCTTCATGTTCTTCATGCGCCAGATGCAGGGTGGCGGCGGTGGCCGTGGCGGCCCCATGGCCTTTGGCAAGAGCAAGGCGCGCCTGTTGGGTGAAGACCAGATCAAAACTACGTTTGCCGATGTGGCCGGTGTGGATGAAGCGAAGGAAGATGTCCATGAATTGGTGGACTTCCTGCGCGATCCCTCACGCTTCCAGCGCCTGGGTGGCCGTATTCCCCAGGGCGTGCTGATGGTGGGTCCACCCGGTACCGGTAAAACCCTGCTGGCCAAGGCCATTGCTGGCGAAGCCAAGGTCCCATTTTTCTCCATTTCCGGTTCCGACTTTGTGGAAATGTTCGTTGGTGTGGGTGCTTCCCGGGTGCGCGACATGTTCGAGCAGGCCAAGAAGCAGGCTCCCTGTATTATCTTTATCGATGAGATTGATGCAGTGGGTCGTCACCGCGGTGGCGGTTACGGCGGCGGTCACGACGAGCGCGAGCAGACCCTGAACCAGTTGCTGGTGGAAATGGACGGTTTCGAGGGCAACGAAGGCATTATTGTCATCGCCGCCACCAACCGCCCCGATGTACTCGATAAGGCGCTGCTGCGCCCCGGCCGTTTTGACCGCCAGGTCTTTGTCGGCCTGCCAGATATTCGCGGTCGCGAGCAGATTCTCAAAGTGCACGTGCGCAAGGTGCCGCTGGACGAGCACGTTGACCTGGGCATTATCGCCCGCGGAACTCCCGGTTTTTCCGGGGCCGACCTCGCCAATCTGGTGAACGAGGCCTCCCTGTTCGCGGCGCGCGCCAACAAGCGGATTGTGACCACGGAAGAGTTCGAAAAAGCCCGCGACAAAATCATGATGGGTGCCGAGCGGCGCTCCATGGTGATGTCGGAGAAGGAAAAGGAAAATACTGCCTACCATGAGGCCGGTCACGCCATTGTCGGTCGCATGATGCCGGAGCACGACCCGATTCATAAGGTGAGTATTATTCCCCGTGGCCGGGCTCTGGGTGTCACCCAGTTCCTGCCGGAAGAAGATAAGTACAGTATGAGCCGCCGTCAGCTGTCCAGCCAGTTGTGCAGTTTGTTTGGTGGGCGTATTGCCGAGGAGCTGATTCACGGAGCCGATGGGGTGACTACCGGGGCATCCAACGATATTGAGCGCGCCACCCAAATGGCTCGTAATATGGTGGTTCGCTGGGGTCTATCGGATTCCATGGGACCGGTGCTGTATGGCCAGGAAGAGTCCCAGGTGCCCGGTACCGGCAATACCACCTATTCGGAAGATACCGCTCGGGAAATCGATATTGAGGTGCGTCGTGTTCTGGATGAGAGTTACGACCGTGCCAAGAAAATCCTTGAAGACAACATCGACGTGCTGCATGCCATGAAAGATGCCCTGATGGAGTACGAAACCATCGACTCCGATCAGGTGGATGATCTGATGGCCCGTAAGCCAGTACGTCCTCCACGCGACTGGCACGACCAGGGTTTCGGTGGTCGACCCGGCCCCGATGGCGGCGAAACCGATAGCGGTGATGCCGATGATGTCGGCACCGTGGGTGGTCCTGCCAACGAGCATTAAACAGTTCCCCGGCCAATCCCTGGCCGGGGGCTTTTGTGCAATTCTGAAAGCTGTTTTTCCATGTTGAGATTCATCCCTGGCTTTGCTTTCAATCAGAGCTCTAGCTGATGCAGCTGGGGCGCTACCTGCTGGACCTCTCAACCCCCCGCATTATGGGCGTGTTGAATGCCACCCCCGATTCTTTTTCCGATGGTGGTGCCGTTCATGCCCGTGATGGCCATCTGGATATGTCCAGGGTCCTGCGGCGGGTAGAGGCCATGGTTGAGGAAGGAGCAGATATTATCGATGTGGGTGGCGAGTCCACCCGCCCGGGCGCTGCCATCGTTACAGTGGCAGAGGAATTACAGCGGGTAGTGCCGGTGGTCGAGGTGATAACAGCACGTTTCGATGTGCCGGTTTCTGTAGATACCAGTACCCCTGAGGTTATGACCGCCGCTGCAGAGGCGGGGGCCAGCCTGATCAACGATGTGCGGGCGCTGCGACGTCCCGGGGCATTACAGGCAGCCGCTGATACCGGCTTGCCCGTGTGCCTGATGCATATGTCCGGCGAGCCGGATAGGATGCAGCAACGCCCGGAATATGAAGATGTTGTGCAGGAGGTCAAAGACTTTCTGGCTGAGCGTGTGGCAACCTGTGAGGCTGCCGGAATCGGGCGAGATAAACTGCTGTTGGACCCGGGCTTCGGATTTGGCAAAACCCTGCAACATAACCTGGACTTGTTCCGGGGTTTGGGGGAGTTACAACAGTTGGGAATGCCTCTGTTAGTGGGCGTCTCCCGAAAATCGATGATTGGTGCGCTGCTGGACAAGCCAGTTGAGCAGCGCATGGTAGGCAGTGTGGCCATGGCGATGTTGGCCGCGCAACAGGGCGTCAGCATTGTGCGGGTGCACGACGTATCGGCTACGGCTGACGCATTGAAAATAATGACAGCGATCGAGAGATAGACATGGGAAGAAAATTTTTCGGTACAGATGGAATTCGTGGCAGAGTGGGTGTTCACCCGATCACCGCTGATTTTGTCCTGAAACTGGGCTGGGCCGCGGGGAAGGTCTTCAGCGAGCAGACCCAGGGCCGCAAACTGATTGTGATGGGCAAGGACACCCGCGTCTCCGGTTATATGTTTGAATCGGCCCTACAGGCGGGGTTGATTGCTGGGGGGGTGGATGTAGCCCTTCTCGGTCCCATGCCGACGCCAGCCATTGCCTACTTGACCCGCACCTTCCGTGCCCAGGCGGGTATTGTTATCAGTGCCTCGCACAACCCCTACTATGATAACGGCATCAAATTCTTTGGCGGTGATGGCTTCAAGCTGCCCGATGAAGTGGAGCTGGCCATCGAACAATATTTGCAAAATGACATCCTCACCGAAGAGTCCAGCAAACTGGGCAAGGCGCATCGGGTCCCTGATGCGGTAGGACGTTACATTGAATTCTGTAAGGGCACCCTGCCAGCGGGAAGCAACCTGCAAGGCTTGAAACTGGTGGTGGATTGCGCCAATGGCGCCACCTACCATACCGCGCCGAGTGTATTCCGCGAACTGGGTGCTGAAGTGGTGGAAATGGCGGTCAACCCTGACGGTTTCAATATCAACGAAAACTGCGGCTCGACCAAACCGGCATTATTGCAGGAAGCTGTGACCAGTGAGGGTGCCGATATGGGCATCGCCTTCGACGGTGACGGCGACCGCGTGTTGTTCGTCGATCACAAGGGTCACATGGTGGATGGTGACGAATTGTTGTTCGTCATTGCCAAGCACCGCCACCAACAAGGCGAATGCAGTGGTGTGGCGGGTACCCTGATGAGCAACTTCGGCATGGAAATCTCGCTTAAAGAGCTGGGTATTCCGTTCTTCCGCGCCAAGGTGGGAGACCGCTACGTGATCGAAGCCATGCGCGAACGCAAATGGCAGTTAGGGGGTGAAAGTTCTGGCCACATCATCTGTAGCGACCTGACGACTACCGGCGATGCAGTAGTGGCAGCTTTGCAGGTGCTCTATGCCATGCGCGATACCGACACCTCGCTGAACGATCTGAAAAAGGGCATGAAAAAATTCCCGCAAAAGATGATCAATGTGCGCATCAAGCAGAACTTCAAATTGGAAAATTTCCCCCGCATACAAGAGGCCGTGGCAGACGCTGAGCAGACCTTGGGCGATAGAGGACGGGTGCTATTGCGCCCCTCCGGTACCGAGCCGCTGGTGCGTGTAATGGTGGAGGGAGAAGACGCCAAACTGGTGGATGAACTGGTGACCCGTGTGGCGGAAGTGGTGACACACGAAGTCGGTTGATTGCAGGTTGGTTTGAAAGCCGAAGAACGGCGTATTTGGCCCTTTGGAATCGCACCCTGATCAGTTGTAGTTTGGCGGTAACTTCGTTAATATTGCGCCCCTTTTCAGGGCCGGGAAAACCTTAATATGCGTCGTCCCCTGGTAGCAGGCAACTGGAAAATGCACGGTTCTCGCGAATCGATTGCAGCGCTTCTGGCAGGCTTGCCGAAGCTTGGTGGAGTGGAAGTGGTGGTTTGTCCGCCCTACGTGTATCTCCCCGAGGTGATTGCGACTCTGCATGACACCGACATTGGTGTCGGCGCACAGAATGTCTCTGAGCAGCAGCAGGGTGCCTATACCGGCGAAGTTAGTGCCGATATGTTGCGCGACATCGGTTGCCGTTACGCCATAGTTGGCCATTCCGAGCGGCGTACGCTCTACGGCGAGAACGACGCACAGGTGGCAGCCAAATTTATGGCGGCCCAGGCCGAAGGGCTAGTGCCCATACTCTGTGTCGGGGAAACTCTAGCGCAGCGTGAACAGGGTGAAACCCTGACAGTGATTAACAGCCAGCTGGATGCAGTGATTCAGGCAGCTGGGATAAAAGCGGTTTGCAGTGCGGTCATCGCCTACGAACCGGTTTGGGCCATAGGCACCGGCAAAACAGCCACCGCCGAACAGGCTCAGGAAGTACATCAGGCCATTCGCCAGCAGTTGGGCGCGAACGGCGAGGGCACCCGGGTGCTCTACGGCGGCAGTGTAAAAGCTGCCAATGCGGCCGAGCTGTTTGCTCAGCCGGATATCGACGGCGCTCTAGTGGGCGGAGCCTCACTGAACAGCGCCGAATTTGGCGAGATTTGTAAACTGGCCTAACCTCAAGGCGAAGCAGGCAAATGGAAAAACTGATATTGATTGTTCACCTGTTGACGGCTCTGTCCATTATTGGACTGATCCTGGTACAACAGGGCAAGGGCGCAGAAGCCGGCGCATCATTTGGTTCCGGTGCCTCACAAACCGTATTCGGCAGTGCCGGTGGCTGGAACTTCTTCAGCAAGGTCACCGCCATCATGGCGACCGTATTTTTTGTCACCAGCTTTGCCCTGGCGGTAATGGCCAAGGATAACGCCAAAGTCGGTGATAAAGTGCTGCCTGAACTCGAGGCCGTACAAATGGAAATACTGGAAGAAGTCCAGGAATCGGACATTCCTTCCGTAGATGAAGATATACCCTCGGCACCTGTGGAAGACATTCCCGCTCCTGCAGGTACAGAGTAACAACCGTTAATTGCCCAAGTGGTGGAATTGGTAGACACGCTATCTTGAGGGGGTAGTGGCGTAAGCCGTGCCGGTTCAAGTCCGGCCTTGGGCACCATCTCAACATCCAAGGAAGTCCAAAGATGTACATAAGACCCCGGTTTTCCGGGGTTTTTTGTGTCTGAACCGTCCACCCCTGTCAATAGGTGTCTGCTGGCATCTGGTGCTATCTGGTGCTACATTTGGTGCTATCTCGGTTCAATTTTGATTTGGTAGCACCAAATGCCTCTAACAGATATGCAAGTTCGGCAAGCTAAAGCTCAGCTCAAAGACTATTATTTGACTGATGAGAAGGGCCTACGGCTGTTAGTGAAGCCTAATGGTTCTAAATACTGGCGGCTCAAATACCGCTTTCTTAATAAGCAGAAAACTCTTGCCTTAGGCGTCTACCCTGTTGTCTCACTTAAAGAAGCCCGCGAAGCAACGATAGAGGCAAGGCGTCAGTTGGCTCAGAGTGTTGATCCTGGTCTCTTAAGGCAGAACGAGAGGCAAGGGATGCGTCTGAATGCACAGAATAACTATTCAGTAAAAAATTATTTTTTTACTTTATCTTTTAATTCAATAGCTTTCGACTTAGCAGACTCAGCCATCTCTGTTGCTTTTGTTTTTGCAGACTGAGATATTTCGCTTCCTTTGGATAAGGCCTTGTTAATTGCTTCATTAGTCTTATCAGGTCCAGCCCCTGCAGCAAGTCCGATTACAAAT
>JALRJN010000114.1 GCA_023261185.1 Porticoccus sp. | reverse complement strand
AAGAGGCGATGATGACTGGCCTTGCCCGTGATGGCGGCCTCTATGTCCCTGAGACCGTCCCGACGATGACCGAGGACGAAATCGCTGCGCTGGCTGGCAAATCCTACGAAGAGATCGCCTTTGCTGTGATGAAGCCGTTTGTGGCAGATACCTTCACCGACGAAGAGTTCAAAGGTCTGATCGCAAAAGCCTACGCTGGGTTTGGTCACGATGCCCGCGCACCGCTTGTGCAATTGGCGCCGAACCACTTCCTTCTGGAACTGTTCCACGGCCCGACCCTCGCGTTCAAAGACTTCGCGATGCAGCTGATCGGTCAGATGATGCAATTCGCGCTGGCCCGTTCGGGCAAGCGGATCACTATCGTTGGCGCGACTTCGGGCGATACAGGCTCTGCCGCGATTGAGGCATTCCGTGGTCTGGACAACGTCGATGTGTTCATCCTGTTCCCCCATGGCCGCGTCTCTGAGGTGCAGCGCCGTCAGATGACCACCCCGTCGGAATCGAACGTTCACGCGCTGGCGGTTGATGGTGACTTTGACGATTGTCAGGCCGCACTCAAGGACATGTTCAACGACTTTGACTTCCGTGATGAGGTCCACCTCGCAGGTGTGAACTCGATCAACTGGGGCCGTGTTCTGGCGCAGGTCGTTTACTACTTCTCCTCCGCTGTGAGCCTTGGCGCGCCGCATCGCAAAGTGTCCTTCACTGTGCCCACAGGCAACTTCGGTGACATTTTCGCCGGCTATCTGGCCAGCCGCATGGGACTGCCGGTAGACCAGCTGGTAATCGGCACCAACGCCAACGACATTCTGCACCGCTGCATCAGCGCCAACGACCACAGCTTGCACCAATTGGTGCAAAGCCTGTCGCCGTCTATGGATATCATGGTGTCCAGCAACTTCGAGCGCATGCTGTTCGATCTGTACGACCGCGACGGCGCCGCCATCAACCAGCTGATGACCGAGTTCAAAGCTACTGGCAACCTCAAACTGAGCGACAACGCTCTTACCAAGGCCCGTGAGCTGTTTACCAGTTATCGCCTGGATGACAATGAAATGGTGCGTGTGATTGCCGACGTCTGGGAACATACCGAATACCTGCTCGACCCCCACACGGCTATCGGCGTGGAAGCGGCCCGCAAGACCCGCCGCCGTCAGGATATTCCTATGGTCTGCCTGGCCACCGCCCATCCAGCCAAGTTCCCGGAAGCAGTGCGCAAAGCCGGTTACCCACAGGACCCGCCACTGCCTCATCACATGGCGGACCTGTTCGAGCGTGAAGAGCGTTACGCTGTTCAGGACAACGAGCTGTCTGCCGTTCAGCAATTTATGAAAGACAATATTCGCAAGTAGGGATCATTGATGTCCGTGGAAACCTTTCTGGAAAAACTGAAAGCCTCACCTGAATCTATTGCTTTCAGCGACACCATTGCCATGATCGATGAAAACTATGATTTTCAGGAAACCGCCTTCACCAATGGCGGCACGGAAAATGGCGCCGGTCAAAACAACGGCTCCTGCAAGATATTCGCCTTTGGCCAGCTCAACGGTTTAAGTGAACAGCAGACATTGCATTGCTTCGGGGATTACTACCGCGTGGATGTGCAGCAAAATCCCGAGGGTGACGATCACCAGAATATCCGCAATTTCATTGAGCGCGGCTGGGGCGGAATTGGTTTTTCCGGAAAGGCTCTTACGCTGAAGTAAACCTGATACCACACATCAGGCCATCCGCAGTGGCGGCCTGATACGTGCAAAATTTCCTGCTCACTTCACTCGAGTTTTTTCAGGTAGTCGTAGATGGCCATCTGTGAACGCACCTTTTTCCGGTTCCCACGCTTCACATAGGCGTTGTTCTGTTCTGCATCGATCACGCGGGCCTTGCAGCGGTCAGTAAACTGAATTTCCAGAATATCCATCACCTGTTTCTTCAGTTTCGGGTCCAACACGGGCACGCCCACTTCCAGACGATAGTCCAGGTTGCGGGTCATCCAGTCTGCAGAAGAGATGTAGACTTTTGGGTCGCCGCCATTGTGAAACACCATGCAGCGCGGGTGTTCCAGAAAGCGGTCGACAATACTGATAACAGTTATGTTCTCTGAAATGCCCTCAATGCCGGGCTTTAATGCGCACATGCCGCGCACAATAATGCGTATTTTTACTCCCGCCTGGCTGGCCTGGTAGAGGAGACGCACGATGTTCTCATCCACCAGGTTATTCAGTTTGAGCGTAATTGCTGCGGGTTTTCCTTCTTTTGCCGCAGCGATTTCATGGTTGATCAGGGCGCGAATTTTGCGGCGGCAATTTAAAGGGGAGACTTGTAAGTATTTGAAATCGTAGTGTTTGAAACTGTGTTCAATAAAGTCGAACACATGGCTTACTTCCTCGCAGATTTCCGGGTGTGAAGTGAAAAGCGCAAAATCTGTATAAATCTCTGCAGTTTTCTCATTGAAATTACCCGTGCCGATATGGGCATAACGGTTTTCTCCCTGTGGTGACTGGCGGCTGATCAGGCACAGTTTTGAGTGTACTTTCAGGCCGGGAATACCCAACATCACCTTAATCCCCTCATCAGAAAGCTTCTCTGATAAATCCAGATTCTGTTGTTCGTCAAAGCGGGCTTTCAGTTCAACATTCACAGTCACCTGTTTGCCATTACGGGCGGCATCGATGAGGGATTCAAGCACCCGTGAATTCTTGGCTACCCGGTAGATATTAATTTTTATGGATGTCACTTTAGGGTCGAAGGCAGCCTGGCGAAGGAGTTCAACCAGGTAGTTGAATTTGTGGTACGGGTAATAGAGCAAAATGTCATTTTTATCGATGGCCTGGAACGCATTACTGTACTTATCGAATTTATTTACCGACAGCGGTGGCATGGAAGGGAACCCCAGGTATTTTTCCCCGGGATTGGTAAAGCCGATAAAGTCACGAAAGTTGCGGTAGCGGCCACCGGGAATGATGCTGTAGCCACGGGCAAAACCGAATTTGGTTTTCAGCAAATCGATCATACCTTCTGGCATCTCTCTATCGAACGATAAGCGGACCGGATTGGCCTGCAGACGTTGCTTGATGCCCATGGACATTTTCTCCACCAGACTGCGATCAATATCGTCGTCGAGTACATACTCAGCATCCCTGGAAAATTTCATCGACCAGGCGTTGAGCTGGTCATAAGAGAAAAAGTCAGCAAGCACCATGTCCAGGCAAAGTCGGATAGCCTCGTCGATAATCATGAAATAGCGTCGACGATTTTTTTCATCATTGGGCAGACGTAGAAAACGACTGCTGGTATCTGGAACTTCCAACAGCGCATAACTCACGTCATCGCCATTACGAATTTCTACCGCGAGGTAATTAGCTCCATCCTGGAGTACCCTGGACAGGTCAATGTCCGGCGTGATCAGGATCGGTACAATGCGCGGCAACACATGTTCCCTAAAGTGATGTCTGACCCAGGTTTTCTGCTTGGTGGAGAGATCATCCGGCATCAGAAAATGGATACGGCGTTTGCGCAGCTCCTTTAGAATGGATTCAAAGGCCTGGTCGAAAAGCTCAGAGTGACGGGCAATGCCCTTGTTAATATCTCGCAGCAGTTGTTTGCTTTTTTTGGCGGAGCCGGAAGTCTGCTCAATAAGAATTTTTCGGCGTACATCGGCCACCCGCACCTTGAAGAACTCATCCTGGTTGCTGGAGAAAATCCCCAGGAAATGGACCCGCTCAATAATCGGGTTGTCGGCGTCGTTTGCTTCCTGCAGCACGCGCTCGTTAAATGCCAGCCAGCTCAATTCCTTTGGATAAAAGGGGTATTTTTTCATAGAGTATGATGGCGTTGCCAAACACGGATTTGAACAACCTTGCCGGGTTTTAGGTGTGGTTGTGTGACACTAAATTGACAGTTAGATGACAGCGGGATCGCTATGGCAAGTATTAAGGAAATTGAGGTTAAGGTGCTCGAAGTCGACCGGGCTTCCCTGGAACAAAAAATTCTCGACCTCGGTGGCCACAAGGAATTCGAGAGCGAGTTTTTCGCCATTCTTTTCGATGATGCCGACGGATCCATTCAGGCCGCAGGCAATCTTTTGCGCCTGCGCAAGGAGCAGGACGGCGTCAAGCTGACCTACAAGCAGACGGTGAGTACCGGCCTCGCCAAGATCATGGATGAGCACGAAACCGCCGTTGATGATTTCGAGGTGATGCGCCAGATACTGGCGTCACTCGGTTATCGTGAAGGCCTGTCCCTGCGAAAAAACCGCGCCCAGTTTTCTCTCGATGGCCAGCATCTGGTGTTCGATAAATATTTTGACGAGCTGGAACACATTCCGGAGTTTCTGGAAATCGAGGCCCAGAGTGAAGAAGCATTGCTGGCACTGATCAAGCGCCTGGGTATCGAACGGGAACAGACCCGCCCCTGGAATACCCGCGACCTGATGCAGCATTACCAGAAAAAATAAGGGCGGTTTTTTCAAACCGCCCTTAAGTATTTATTTCGGTGATTATTTCTCCAGTATTGCCGCCACACCCATACCACCCGCCGTGCATATCGAGATCAGTCCGCGCCCCTGTCCGGCTTCGTTGAGCAGTTTGGCCAGGGTCCCGGCAATGCGTGCGCCGGTGGCGGCAAACGGGTGTCCGAGGGCGAGACTGCTGCCCACGATGTTCAGTTTGCTGCGGTCGATGCTGCCCAGTGCTGCATCCAGTCCCAGCCGCTCGCGGCAGTACTCTTCTGATTCCCATGCTTTCAGGGTACAGAGCACCTGGGCGGCAAAGGCCTCGTGAACTTCGTAGTAATCAAAATCCTGTAGCGACAGCCCGGCTTTGCGCAACATATTGGCCACGGCCACGGTGGGTGCCATCAGCAAACCCTCGCCAGACACGTGATCCACGGCGGCGGTTTCCATATGAGTGAGACGAGCCAGTACCGGCAGCCCGTTTTCGGCAGCCCAATCCTCACTGGCCAGCAACAGGGAGGCTGCGCCATCGGTAAGCGCACTGCTGTTGCCTGCGGTCAGTGTCCCGGTGGCGGAACGATCAAATACCGGTTTCAAACCCGATAACTGTTCCAGGGTCAGGTCGTAGCGCAGGTTGTTGTCCCGCAACATGCCCGCACAGGGGCTTAACAGGTCGTCAAAAAAACAGTTGGCGTAGGCGGCCTGGGCACGGTTGTGGCTGGCCAGAGCCAGTTCATCCTGCTCGGCCCGCTCAATCTTCCACTCCCGGGCCATCAGTTCGGCATGTTCGCCCATGCTCAGCTCGGTGCGGGGTTCGGCAATGGCTGGTGCCACCGGTGAGAGCTCTGACATGCTGAAGCCCTTGAACACCGAAAATTTCTCGCCCAGGGTTTTGGCCTTGGACAATTTCACCAGCCGTTGTGAAAACTTGCGTGAGAAAAGAATGGGCGGATCGCTGGCGCTGTCCGCACCGGCGGCAATACCGCATTCAATCTGTCCGCAGGCAATTTTTGCGGCAATGCCAAAGGCCGCTTGCAGACTGGTGCCGCAGGCCTGTTGCAGACTGATGCCGGGGGTCAGCGGCGACAGGCTGGTGCCGAGCACGGCTTCCCGGGCCAGGTTGAAATCTTTCGGGTGGTTGCTCACTGCACCGGCCACCACTTCATCCAGTTGCACACCGTGCAGGTTGTAACGGTCAACCAGTCCCTGCAGGGCGCTCACCAGCATATCCAGATTGGTCAGGTCGGCGTAGGCGGTTCCCGCCCGGCAAAACGGAATACGGCTGGCACCGACAATGGCCACGTTGCGGAGTGTCCCTGTCTTGTTCATGGCGTCACCTCCGGCAGCAGTTTGGATTCTTCAAGATAGTGCATCGGTCCGCCGCGGAACGGCGCAAAGCCAGTGCCGAATATCACCCCGGCATCTAGCAGGTCGGCACTGTCGACAATGTCTTCCGCCAGGCAGCGCCGACATTCCTCCAGTAGGGGTTTGATCAGGCGTTCACCGAGAATATCCAGCGCCACCATATCGCTGGGTTTTCCCTTTTCCGGCCGGTCTTTTTTCCAGAGATAAAACCCTTCGCCGGACTTTTTCCCCAGCTTGCCTGCCTCCACCATGGCCTGCAGCGGTTCGATGGCTGTTATGTTGTCGGGTGCCAGTTTTTTCGACACGCTCACGGCCACATCCAGCCCCACCGTATCCACCAGTTCAATGGGCCCCATGGGCATGCCGAAGGTTTCTGCGGCGGCGTCAATGGTGGCCATGCTGTGGCCTTCATCCAGCAGGTTGACCGCTTCCAGCATATAGGGCGCCAGCACCCGGTTTACCAGAAAGCCGGGTGCGCTTTTCACCGGCAGCGGGAATTTGCCAATGCGCTGGCTGAACATGCAGCCCTTTTTAATATCGCTGCTGTCGGATTGGTTGCCTCGCACCACTTCCACCAGCGGCATTTTTGCCACCGGGTTAAAAAAGTGCAGCCCAATCAACCGCTGCGGCTGCTGCAGGCCAGCGGCGATGTCTTCCAGTGGAATAGCAGAAGTATTACTGGCCAGCAAAGCGTCGGGTTTGGCTTGTTGTTCCAGTTCGGTAAACAGTTGTTGCTTGGCTTCGAGGTTTTCAAAAATGGCTTCGATAATCACATCGGCCCGTTGAATACCGTCCCCCGCCACGTCAGCCATCAGGCGGCTTTTTGCCGCGGCGACCTTGGCGCTGGAGCGCAGTTTCTTTTTAAACAGCGCCTCCGCCCGTTTCAACGCGGGTGCCACGTATTTCATTTCCCGGTCCTGCAAAGTGACTTCCAGACCGCGCAGGGCACACCAGGCGGCGATATCGCCACCCATAAGACCGGCCCCCACCACGTGCACCCGGCGGGCTTGCCAGTTGGCGGTGCTGTCATCCGGCTTGGCCAATTCCTTCAACTGTTCCTGCAGGCGAAATACCCGGCGCAGATTGCGGGACACATCCCCCATCAGCAGTTCGCTGGCTTTCTCGGCTTCGCCTTTCAGCATGGCGTTGAAATCGTCGCCGACCTTGCGCCAAAGATCGATCAATACATAGGGTGCAGGGTAATGGTCGCGGCGCGCCCGTTTGCTCACCTGGGCTTCCATGGCCTTGGCGATAATCTGTCGGGTACCGGGGCTGCTGGACATGCGATTCAGGCGGCTGGCGCGGTGCCCCTTACGCTGTTTCACAATGGCTTTGCGGGCTGCCCAGTGCAGGCTGCCGTGTTCGGATACCACCTTGTCCACCAGACCCAGGCCACGGGCGGCCCGGGCTCTCAGGCTGCGGGCAGTAAGAATCAGCTCCAGCGCCTTGCGGCCACCCAGCAGGCGAATGCTGCGTGCAGTGCCGCCAAAGGCGGGAAAGATGCCGAGCTGAATTTCCGGAAAGCCAATACGGGTGCTCTCTGAATCCAGCGCCACCCGGTAATCGCAGGCCAGCGCCAGCTCCAATCCGCCCCCCAGGCAGAAGCCGTGAATGGAGGCGACGGTATAGCAGGGCAGGGCTTCCAGTCGGTCAAAGAGTTTGTGGGCCATCTCGATACCGGCCTTGGCCTCTGTAGCATCGGTCTGGTGATCGAACTCGCGAATATCCGCCCCGGCAATAAAACCGCTTTTCTTTGCGGAATAAATCACCAGCCCTCGGGGCAGGTCTTCTTCCAGTTTTGCCAGTATGGCATCCAGTTCCAGCAACACCTCGCGGCTGAGGGAATTGACCTTTTCCCCCTCCCGGTCGAGAACCAGCCAGGCTATGTCCTCGGCGTCCCGCTTCAGCTGCCAGTGTCGAAATTCAGTGTTCTCGGTCATGGGCAAAATAAGACTCCCGTACTCCAGCCGGTTTATGTGCCTTACAATAGAGGCCAGAGACATGGCTGTAGATTTTGGTTCGCGTTTAGCAACTCATCATAGCCGATTGCAAAGGGAATTAAATGCTCGCTCACAAAATGGGATGCCCCCAACTCCATGAATAACCCCGTCATTCTGCAACGCCCCTACGACCTCGACCAATGCCAGTTCAGCCCGGAAATTCCGCCGCTGTTGCAGCGCATTTATGCCGCGCGGGGCGTCACCAGCGACCAGCAGCTGGAAAGAAGTCTGGCAAGATTGCCCAAGCCTCAAACCCTGCGCGGCCTCGACGCCGCCATCGCACTGCTGGCTGAGGCGCTGCGCGAACAACAGCACATATTGATTGTTGGCGACTTCGATGCCGACGGTGCCACCAGCACAACGGTATCCCTGCTGGCCCTGCGGGGCATGGGTTTTCAGCAGGTGGATTTTATTGTCCCCAACCGCTTTGAATACGGTTACGGGCTCACCCCGGAAATTGTTGAACTGGCGAAAGAGCGCAATCCTGACCTGATCATTACCGTGGATAACGGCATCTCCAGCATACAGGGTGTCGCCGCAGCCAATGCCGCGGGCATCAAGGTACTGATCACCGACCACCACCTGCCCGGCAAGGAACTGCCACAGGCAGCGGCCATAGTGAACCCCAACCAGAACCAGTGTGAATTCCCCAACAAAAACCTGGCGGGCGTGGGGGTGGCGTTCTACCTGATGAGCGCCCTGCGCAGTCATCTGCGGGAAAGTGGCTGGTTTGCCGAAAACAACATACCCGAACCCAATATGGCGGACTGGCTCGACCTGGTGGCGCTGGGCACCGTGGCGGACGTGGTGCCGTTGGACGAGGTTAACCGCATTCTGGTGCACCAGGGGCTGCAACGCATCCGCGCCGGTAAAACCCGCCCGGGGTTGCAGGCATTGCTCGACCTTTCCGGCCGCGAACCTCAAAGGCTGGTGGCTGCCGACCTGGGTTTTGCCCTGGGGCCGCGTTTGAATGCCGCCGGGCGACTGGATGATATTTCCATCGGCATTCAGTGTCTGCTGGAAGAAGATGCTTATATGGCGCGGGAATACGCCCTGCAACTGGACGAACTAAACCGCGACCGCCGGGTGATTGAAGCGGATATGCAGCGGGAAGCACTGGTAGCCCTGGAGCAATTGAATCTGGATGAACAACAACTGCCTTGGGGGCTGTGCCTGTTCGACGCCAATTGGCACCAGGGGGTGGTGGGTCTCTTAGCGTCGCGCATCAAGGATCGTATCCACCGTCCGGTGATCGCCTTTGCCGATGCTGGCAACGGCGAGTACAAGGGCTCTGCCCGCTCCATCAAGGGCCTGCATATCCGCGATGCGCTGGACGCCGTGGCCAGTCGACATCCGGAACTTATCAGCAAATTTGGTGGGCATGCCATGGCAGCGGGCCTCAGTTTGCCTGGGGAGCGCTACGAAGATTTTGTCACCGCCTTCGATGACGAAGTGCGCCGCCAGCTCAGCCCGGCGGACATGGAGGCGGAAATCCTCACCGATGGCAGCCTAAATAGCGACGAACTCAATATCGACACTGCCCAACTACTGCGGGAATCAGGCCCCTGGGGGCAGCACTTCCCCGAACCGCTGTTCGAGGGCGAGTTCTATATTGTCCAGCAGCGCATCGTCGGTGAAAAACACGTGAAACTGCTGCTGGCGCTGGATGCAGGCAAACAGCAGTTAATCGACGCCATCGCCTTTAATGTGGATACGGAGCAGTGGCCCAACCCGGCAGCGGAGAAGGTAAGCCTGGTCTACAAGCTGGATATCAACCTGTGGCAAGGCAGGGAGTCGGTGCAGTTGATGGTAGAAAATATTGAATTGTTGAAGTTGCCTAGATGATATGAAGTAAATAAAAAATAAGATTTATTGGTAGATATTTTCTAGATCATACTTTTTGTTTTCAACGGAAATCATTTCTAATTTTTAAGTGAAAAATATATGTATGTAAATATCATTTTATATGGAGAATAAAATTGATTAAAAAGCCGTCTGTTTCGATTTCTAAATTGACTTTTTCGGGTGGTAGTTGATTTGATTTAAATAAGGGCGATAAGGTTATCTTAGTTGGGCCAAATAACAGTGGAAAGTCGCAAACTTTGAGAGAGATATTGAGTGTTTTTGGTAATGGAAAAACAGATAATACCTTTGTTGTTAAAGGCGTAGATATTGTCAAGGATGGAACAGCTGAGCAGCTGAGGGAGTTTCTAAGTGCGGAAGCAGAATTTAATGGAACTACATATAGCTATAAAAGTTGGCAGCTTCATGAAAGACAGATTTCTTTTTGGGCTGGTGCCTTCTTGGAAGGGCAGATTCTCAGTGGGTTTGTAAGAAATATTTCTGCTAATGATCGATTGTCTATCTGCGAGAAACAACAGAGCGTATCCCGCGGAGAACAAAAAACTAAACCGCAGCATGTTCTTTATGATGATTCCGCCTTGATGGAAAAAATCAGTAGCTTGTTTTATAGGGCGTTTGGAAAAGACCTAATGTTCGATTTTCGAGGTGGAAGAACTTTGCCAATTCATGTTGGAAAATTGCCAAATATGAGTGGTGTAGTGGATAGGGTTGGCGATGAGTATGTGTCTGCAGTAAGAAAGCTGCCATTGCTAGATCAACAAGGCGATGGCATGAAAAGTTACGCTGGTATTTTGTTTGAAACTATAGTTGACGACTGGGATATTACGCTTGTTGATGAGCCTGAAGCTTTTTTGCATCCACCACAAATGAGGCGGCTAGGAGAAACACTATCTTCTGAAGTGGGTGGTCAGCTATTTGTCGCAACCCATAGCAGCGACATTTTGAGAGGGTTTTTAGAGGGCACTCAAGGAGATGTCAGGATTCTTCGCATAAGTAGGGAAGAAAATATAAATATAGTTATGGAGGCTTCTAAGGAAACAATTAAGAGTTTATGGCTAAACCCAGTACTCAGGTACTCCAATGCGCTTGAGGGTATCTTTCATGAGCAGACTATTATCTGTGAAGACGATAGTGACTGCAGGCTTCTAAACTCTATTGCAGACTATTTGGAATCTGATACCCAGAGTCAATGGCTGGACACTGCGTATGTGCCAACGGGCGGGAAACACGGAGTAGCTCAGGTGGCAGATGTGTTGCGAAAAGTTGGAGTTCCGGTTAAGGCTGTTTTCGATATAGACTTTTTGTCAGAGCGGGATTTGGTTGAAGTTACTGTTGTAGCTTTTGGTGGAAGTTGGTCTGAGATAAGTGTGCTTTGGAGCCGCGTTGACTCTGCTGTTAGAGGTGGGGCTAAGGTCCAAAGTGTTTCGGATATAAAGAAAAATATTATAGAAATAATTAATAATTCTGGCGAAGACTCAATGCCAAAAAGCGACATATTAGAAGCTATGAAACAGGGTAAGCCTTGGAGTGTGGTTAAGAAATATGGAGAGAGGGGGATTCCACGTGGCCAGGCACAAGTTGACTATAAAGATCTTAAAAATAAGCTGGAGGAGATTGGGATTTATTTAGTTCCCGTTGGGGAAATAGAAAACTTTTGCCCAGAAATGGGATTGCACGGCCCCAAGTTTGTTGCAAAGCTTTTATCTACAGTTTCTTTAGGAGATCAACGGTTGGCAGAACTACGTGATTTTGTCGAAAATTTGCAGAGGGGTGCCACTTGCAAATTAATGGCAGTTGAGGATATAGAGTCTGCAGAGAGCAATGCGGCTTGTGCTTCCTAATGTGACTTTTCTAGCTGGCAAGCTATTCATTGCGACAAAAAATTATCTTCAGAGCGTGAGCTATAGGTAGCGAGACTTTGCATTATAAAGCGATGCATCCAGAAAAGAACAACAACCCGAAAGACACCAGGGTCTATCTCGTTGGCAGCGGTATCGCTTCTCTGGCCAGTGCGGTGTATCTGATCAAGGATTCCGGGGTACCCGGTGGCAACATTCATATCCTGGAGCAGGATGAGATTCCCGGCGGTGCACTGGATGGTGCCGGTGATGCGGAAAACGGCTTTATTATCCGCGGCGGGCGGATGCATGAAGCGCACTATGTCTGCTACTGGGACCTGCTCTCCAATATCCCTTCCTACGATGATCCCAGTGTCTCTGTCAAAGACGAGTCGTTTGAATTCAACGCCCGCTATGTGTCCCACGCCCAGGCGCGGCTGCTGAAAGCCGGTGAAAGGATGGATGTCTCGTCCTTCGGCCTGTCGTTAACCGATCAGGCGGACTTGTTGAAGCTGATGTTCTCCTCCGAAAAATCCCTGGATAACATTCGCATACAGGACTGGTTCGGGGAAGAGTTCTTCACCACTAATTACTGGTATCTCTGGACCTCGATGTTTGCGTTCCAGCAGTGGAGCAGCTTGGCGGAGATGCGCCGTTACATGAAACGCTTTATCCACTTGCTGGACGGTATGCCGCGGCTGGGTGGGGTGATGCGCACCAAATATAACCAGTATCACTCGGTGGTGCTGCCGCTGATGCGCTACCTGGAGGGCTTCGGCGTCCATTTCGATACCCGGACACAGGTGGTCGATATCGATTTCGAGCTGTCTGTCGAGGCGAAAACTGCGACGGCGATTCATACCATCAATCAATCCGGCAGCGAGGAAAAGATTGAACTCGGTGAACGGGATTATGTGTTTATCACTAACGGCTCCATTACCGAGAGCACCGACTACGGTTCCTGGACAAAGGCGCCAGTCTTGAAAGACAAGGCGTCCTCGGGGGCGTGGACGCTGTGGGAAAAAATTGCCAGCAAAGACAAGGCGTTCGGTAACCCCGGTGTGTTCAGTAACAATATCGACTTGCAGAAGTGGTACTCCTTTACCGCCACCATCAATGACGACACCTTCCACGACTACATGGAAGATTTCTCCGGCAATTTAAGTGGCACCGGCGGCCTGGTGACCATGACGGACTCCAGCTGGTTGATGTCCATTGTGATTGCCCGCCAGCCGCATTTCCCCAACCAGCCCAAAGACGTGAAAGTGTTCTGGGGCTATGCCCTGTATCCCGACAACGAAGGCGATTACGTGAAGAAAAAAATGTCGGAGTGCAATGGCGAGGAAATACTGGAAGAGCTGTGGTATCAGTTCAAGGTCCAGGACCTGATGAAGCCGATTGTGGCTGCCGGCAAAGTGAATTGCATCCCGGTGGCCATGCCCTTTATCGACAGTCTGTTTATGCCGCGGGCGCAGGGCGACCGCCCGGAGGTGTTAACTGAAGGCGCCACCAATTTCGCCTTTCTCGGGCAGTTTGCCGAAGTACCAAAGGACTGTGTCTTTACCGTGGAATACTCGGTGCGCTGCGCGCAGACCGCTGTTTATGGCCTGTTTGAAACCGGTAAAGAGGTGCTGCCGGTCTATGACTCCATTCATAAGCCCAGTGTTTTAATCAACGCGATGAAAGCCCTCAGCCGATAGTGAGCCTTAAGCCGTTAGAGCCTCCGCCTTAGGTGGAGCTATTACTTCCAGCACGCCCTGAATTGATCTGCCCCAAGTCGTTCCTGGCACCGGGTGCCTTATACTCGCGTTATAGCTCGATTTTCTTACAGGCACTCTCTAACCATGACCGAGAATGAACCCCTGCTGGTGCTGCAACTGCGGCCCGAGGACCGGATCGCCGACAGCGAATACGCCTGTTTCCTGAAATATGGTCAGTTACCTGCATCCATGACGGAAAGGATTCGCATCGAGCGCCACGGCATTCCCGCTGACCTGCAATTGGATAATTACTCGGCAATTCTGGTGGGTGGCAGCCCCTTCGATATCAGCACACCGCTGGAGAAAAAGTCCGCAGAGCAGTTGCAGGTGGAAGCGGATTTTCAGCGCTTATTGCAACAGGTGATTGCCCGGGATTTCCCCTTTCTCGGTGCCTGCTCGGGCAACGGTTTATTGGGCAATTATCTCGGTGCCGGTATTTCCAGCCGTTATGGTGAAGCGGTGGGTTGTGTAGAATTGGATATCACGGAAGAGGGCAAGCGGGATAAGTTGCTGGTGGACTTTCCTGACAAGATTGACGTGCTGCTCGGCCACAAGGAGGCCTGCGACGAAACCCCGGTAGGGGCGGCACTGCTGATGACTGGGCAGGCTTGCCCGGTACAGATGTTCCGCGTTGGTAATAATGTCTACGCCACGCAATTCCATCCGGAGGGGGATGCCGCCGAGTTCACGCTACGGATTGATGCCTATAAGCACCATGGCTATTTTGTGCCCGAAGAAGCGGAACAGCTGGTAGAGGCAGTGAGTAGGAAACCCACACCGTTCGCACAGGAAATTCTGAGGCGTTTTGTGGCGGCCTATGTCCTCCCCGGTGCAACCCGGGAAGTCGGATAAAAAATACTCTAGTGGTGTCTTGAATCAGGCAGTAACCCAGAGAATTTCTGCAGGCTGTTTCAGCATGTCGAGGATTTGGGTGGCCATGGCTTTATCCATGGACGAGCTCAATGTTTCCACCATGCCGGTGGACTTTACGATCACCACGTCGTAGCCGTGTTCGGCCATTCTCAGGCAGTAGCAGGGATTATTGCCTTCGTAGCTTCTCAGGCAGACGATTTCATCGAGAAAGACGTCGATGGTGTGGTCTTCACTGTCTTTGACGAGCACGTGGTCCTGATGGCAGTAGCAGACTTCAGCCAGGAATGAATCCGAGTGCATCGACTGGTGGTGTTTTGGTGCGCCGATCTCTACGCGTGTCCCCTTGGTGATCATGTGGTGCAGTTGCTTCGTCATGGCGATACCTCACAGTGTGTGTCATGCCTTTACTTGTCATATCGGCAGACGTTGAAAGGCGTAATGTGCGGATAACCGTGTGGAGAAAAAGGGTCGTTCGGGGTTTTTAGCCCCGAAAGCGGCTACTTTGGACCTGAGCGCTTGGAATGGCTGTCCGAAAGATAAAAACGGTGCCATTGCGTCGCATCATCGTCAGGCGGCAATTCGCGGCTTCACTGCAGGTTGGGATAACAATTCAGTCACATGGGTTGCGGTGACGTTATCCAACCCCGTGGCCAGCGTTTCGACCATGCCGGTGGGCAGAATACACACCACGTCATAACCGTTTTCGCCAACCCGCAGGCAGTAGCTGGAAACGCTGCTCTCGTAATTCATCACGCACAGGATTTCATCGAGAAACACGTCATAGGTGTGGTTTTCGGCATCCCTGACGAGCACATGCTGTTGGTCACATTGGTAGACCTTGCCCATAAACGAGGCTTTGTGCTCGGAGTCGGGGTGTTTGGGGTCCATGACTTCTACCGTCATGCCCGTGGTTAACAAGTTGTTCATTAGCTTTGACATGGCAATACCTCGCAGATAATCCGTCACTGCCTGGGCCTGCGCGCGCTTAAACTGTGGAGAGGGGGTGGTCGTGGTACTCGGGGAGCAGAACCCCTCCGTGGCGCGCTGAGCTGTCAGTTTTCAATACAGCAGTTGTCAATACAGCAGTCGTTAATAAAACCATCGTTAAAGAACGATATTGCTAAAGACGTTTGCTTTAGCGTGGATTTAAGAATGAGGAATTTTTTTAGAAAGGACTATCTAAAAAAGCCGGTTTTACTGCTAAAAAACATGACTTTTGGGAATGGTAATTATAAGAATTTCAGATAATTACATTTATGAATATGGCGTTGTGAGGCAGTTAAAAAATTAATAATTTTTTAACTGCAGCCACTGGCGGCATTGTCAGCTTTTCATTTCTTCCAGTTCTACCCAGCGCTCGGCGGCCTGATCCAGTTCCATCTGTTTTTTGCCGAGTTCGTCGAGAATCGGTTGGGTTTCTGTGTAGGGCCGGTTGAAGAAATCCGGGTCGGCGGTCTGTTCTTCCAGAGCGGCAATTTCGGTTTCCAGGCGGTCGATCAGCTCGGGCAACATGTCCAGTTCCCGTTGCAGTTTGTAGCTGAGTTTGCCCGAGGGTTTCTTTTTGGCTTCGCTGGTGGTGTCGTGATCCACCATGTGGCCGGAAGGGTGGTCGATAGTGTCGGCAATTTTCAGGTGCTTGCCACGTTTCACCCAGTCGCTGTAGCCGCCGACGTATTCTTCGATCCTGCCGTCTTCCTCGAACACCAGCACGCTGGTGACCACGTTGTCGAGAAATTCCCGGTCGTGGCTGACGATAATCAGGGTGCCTTGGTATTCCACCAGTCGTTCTTCGAGAACTTCGAGCATTTCCACATCGAGGTCGTTGGTGGGTTCGTCAAGCACCAGCAGGTTGGTGGGGCGGGTGAACAGTTTGGCTAAGAGAACCCGGTTGCATTCCCCGCCGGACAGGGCGCTGACCGGAGTCATGGCGCGCTTCGGTGAGAACAGGAAGTTGCGCAGGTAGCCGATAATGTGGCGGTCCTTGCCGTTGAGCTTGATGTATTCCTTGCCGTCGCCAACGTTCTCGGCAATGGTCTTGGTGGTATCCAGCTCCCGGCGGATCTGGTCGAAATAGCCGATTTCCAGGTTGGTGCCGAGTTTGACCGAGCCCTGGTCCGGTTCGATCTGTCCCAACAGAATTTTCAGCAGGGTGGATTTGCCCACCCCGTTATTGCCGATCAGGCCGATGCGGTCGCCGCGCATGATCTTGATTTTGAAGTTGTTGATCAGTTGCTGGCCGCCGTAGCTGTGGCACAGGCTGCGCGCCTCAATAACCTTGCGGCCAGAGTTTTCGGCGGTTTCGACGCTGATTTTGGCTTTGCCCTGTCGCTTGATGCGTTGCTCACGCTGGTCCCGCATGGCTTCCAGGGCGCGAACACGGCCTTCGTTGCGGGTGCGGCGGGCCTTGATGCCCTGGCGTATCCAGGTTTCCTCTTCTGCCAGCTTCTTGTCGAACAGGGCGTTGCGGGTTTCTTCTTCCTCAATGGCCTGTTCCTTGAGGCGCAGGTAGTTCTGGTAGTTGCCGGGCCAGCTCACCAGGTGGCCGCGGTCGATCTCGACGATGCGGGTGGCGAGGCGCTGCAGGAAGTTGCGGTCGTGGGTAATAAAGATCACCGCGCCCTGGTAACCGCGCACCCGGTGTTCCAGCCACTCGATGGTGCTGAT